>JBGPWS010000015.1:0-24527 GCA_041492345.1 Pyrinomonadaceae bacterium
ATTACATTCGTATTTATCGGAAAGGAGATCGTAAAGCATCCCGCGGATGGCATCGTCGTCGTCAACGATAAGGATTGTAGGCATTAGGGCAACGGTTCAGAAAGGCACTCTACAACCCTTCCGTAACTTAAGTCAATGTCGTTCTGAAAGGCTTAGGTTTGCTAGCAGCCATCGCCGCAAGCGCGGCTAAGCTACTTTGCATCAGCCACTAAGATTTTCCCAGTAGGAACTCGCTAGAAAAAGAGCCGGTTCAGTGTCTCGCCTCGAAGACCCGATTGAAGGGTGTTTCGGTCGCGCGGCGAAACTGTTTGAAGCCGCCGGCCAGGACTTTTTCGCGAATGGCGTCTTCCGACGCGACAGCCCCAAGCGCCGGTCCATCGAGAGCGAGAGAGTTTGACGTGCAACACAGAGTTGAGGCAGCGGAAAAGGTGCGGCCGATCGGGTTGAAGTTTTCCTCGACAGTATTCCCGGCCATTGGCTCAACGATCAGCGCACTGCCGGACTCGGCGAGCACTTCGGCAGCTCTTCTGGCGGCTCCCACGGGATCACCCATGTCGTGGAGGCAATCAAAGAAGCAAACCATGTCATAGTTCTCACCGGGAAAGGTGCGTGCCTCTGCTACCTCGAACGTAACGCGATCGGAAACGCCGGCTGCGGCCGCTGCCTCACGCGCATGTCGAATCGACTCTTCATGATTATCAAAACCCCAGAAGCGCGAGTTCGGAAAGGCGCGGGCCATGATAATTGTCGAGGCCCCATGGCCACAGCCAACGTCGGCGACCTTACCGCCCGTGTTGAGCTTCTCCTCAATTCCGGTGAGCGAGGGAATCCAGGTCGCGACCAGGTGCGCCGAATATCCTGGACGGAAAAACTTTTCCGTGCCGATGAACAGATCGGGATCGTGCTCGCCCCAGAGCATGCCGCCGCCTTTGCGAAAATGATCCTCGATGCGCGAGACGGCGCTGGTCATGGCCTTGATCACAAAGAAGCCGCCGCCAACGTAGAAGGGGCTTTGCTCGTCGGTCAAAGCAACCGCCTGTTCCGGAGTCAGGCTGTAGCGCCCGCTCTCAGGATCATATTCGGCATAGCCGCCGGCAGCCTGATTGATTAGCCACTCACGTACATAGCGTTCGTTGGTGCTGGTGCGTTGGGCCAACTCGGCCGGCGTGACCGGGCCGGCGTCCGACATCGCTTTGTACAAGCCGAGTTTCTGTCCGATGTAGACGAGGGCTGAGCTAAGCGACGCGCCGAAATCTCCGACGACTTTGCCCAGAAACGCATTCATTTTGTCTTCGTTGATTGATTGCGCTTGACCGGTGGCAGACATAGTTAAGCCTCCTTAATTAACTGCTTCAAATTTAGTTGGTGGGAGAACGTGGCGAGAGTTTTACGCCAATTGAGACGGGCAAGTCAACGCATTTTACAAATTCTAGTCGTCCAATTTCACTCTTTCATTGGCGACGGGCTTCAGCCGACAAGAGCGTCTTCGCCGACCGGAAACCGTCTGGATCCTTTCAGCTCTTGCTTCCGTGATCACCCGGCTAACGCTGGATGCCGATGAGATCGGCTCCAGTTTTGAAAATGAACCTGTTGGCGACGCATCCATTGGTTTTCAGCCGCTCGGCGTTTCTGCTACTATGGCGGCGCTTTCTTCATTCTCAGACAATTCAGTCGGAAATTGGACGGGCGACAGTGCCTGGGCACAGGAGACAAACGATGGCGCCAGAGTTAAGAACAGAGCGCGAGCTGTCATTGGATTTTTTGCGGGTAACGGAAGCAGCGGCAATCGCCGCGGCGCGCACGATGGGCCAGGGTGATCGAAAGTATTCCGATCAAGTCGCCGTCGAGGCCATGCGCGAGGTGATGGACACGGTGCCGATGCGCGGTCGCATAGTTATTGGCGAAGGCGAACGCGACGAAGCCCCCATGCTTTTCATCGGCGAGGAGGTGGGCGGTGGATTCGGCGTCGGGGAAGAGATGGCCGCGTCTTGTCCCGAAGTGGACATCGCCGTCGATCCGCTGGAGGGCACGAATCTGTGTGCGCTGGGCGCGAACAACGCGATTGCGGTTTTGGCTGCGGCCGAGCGTGGTGGATTGCTCCACGCTCCCGACATCTACATGGATAAGATCGTCGTAGGGCCATCGTCACGCGGCGTAGTCGATATCGACGCGCCGGTGAAAGACAACTTGCGCAACATTGCGCGCCGTCTGGGTCGCGACATCGAAGACTTAACCGTGATCATTCTGGATCGTCCGCGACATAAGAAAATAATTAACGACGTGCGTGCAGCTGGTGCGCGCATACGGCTGATTTCTGACGGCGATCTTTCGGCTGGAATCTCGGCGGCAGTGGCGGGCACAAACATTCACGCCTGCATAGGCATCGGGGGCGCGCCTGAAGGCGTGCTGACCGCGGCGGCAATCAAGTGCCTGAACGGTGAGATTCAGGCACGTCTGGTTTTTGATCCTGAAAGACTTGGCGTGGACCGGGACAAAGTCCCCGCAGCCGATCAAGTAATCGAGCGGCTTAAGTCGATGGGCATCACTGATCCGAACAAGACTTACGATACGGACGATCTCGCGCCTGGCAAGAAGATTATCTTCGCTGCCACTGGTGTTACTGATGGAGCGCTGATGCGTGGCGTTCGTTTCTTCGGTTCCGGCAAGCGGACGCATTCACTGGTCATGACTTCCGAGTCTAAGCACATTCGCTTCGTGGACACGGTGCATATCGAAGGCGGCCCGGACACGGTGATCAGATTCTAAGGGTCAGAGGTCAGAGGTCAGACGTCGGAAGTCAGAGATTCTTAAAACTTCGTTTTTGAAATGAGCGCGGTTGTTGTCGAACGCGAATCGTTAACAAGGCAGGCGACCCGCGCCAATCGCAGAGCGATTGCGGTTTGGGCCGGTGCCAGCACGATCGCGCTAGCCATCGTCGGCCTGATCATCGGCGCTCCTTTAGCTCAAGCTCACGGTCATCCTGAATTCGCCGCTGCAATTTACAAAACCTTCAGCTTTGTCTGTCATCAAATTCCTGAGCGTTCATTTCATCTCGCTGGACATCAATTCGGCGTATGTTCGCGTTGCACCGGGTTGTATGCGGGATTTGCAGTCGCCGCCCTGGTCTATCCGCTCGCGCGTTCGCTGAAACGTACTGACACACCCTCACGCCTCTGGTTAATTCTCGCGACCCTGCCACTGGCAATTGACTTCGCGCTGGGCTACTTCTCAATCTGGCAGAACACCCATCTCTCGCGCTTCTCAACCGGAGCCTTGCTAAGTTCGGTGGCGGTCTTTTACATCATCCCGGGACTGATTGAATTAAGTTCCGCAATTGGGCGACATTTCAGCCGCAATACTGAAAGCGAAAATTGACTCGCGGCCTGGCTGCAAGCAGTTCTAGAACCCGCCGTGATATTCTTGCGAAAACTTCCTCGTAATCTATCCGCCGTTTGGTCAGTGACATGGCTTCACTATTTTCAGGATTGATCCGCAGATTCAAACGCGCCGCTGACGCTGACGCTGGCGCGGAGCTGCCGATCCGCGAAGAGCTTTACAGCATCGAGCGGCTTGAGCAGTACGCCGTCGCGCTTGCCGCGGAACACAAAATTGCCGAAAAGCCGCAGCGGGTCAGTTTGCTGCTGCCGCGCCTGGAAGAAAACGGTCGCAAGCTAATCGCCGCTTATAAGGCCCTCGCTGAATCGATTCGAGAAGAGCACGTCATCTCTCCCGCGGCTGAATGGCTGGTGGACAACTTTCATATCGTCGAAGAGCAGGTGCGTGAGATTCGCGAAGACTTGCCGAAGAGTTATTACCACGAGTTGCCCAAGCTCGCTGCAGGCGACTTTAGAAACTATCCGCGCATTTACGCGCTTTCGGTCGCGCTGATCGCCCACACTGACAGTCACCTCGACACCGAAACTCTGCGCCGTTTCATCAATGCCTACCAGAAAGTTTCGCCGCTTTCGATTGGCGAGTTGTGGGCGGTGGCGATCAGCTTGCGGCTGGCGCTGGTCGAAAATCTGCGCCGTCTGGCCACGCGCATCGTTTCGTCGCGCACGGAACGTGACGAAGCAGACCGGCTCGCCGACAAGCTGCTCGAACTGGCGCAACGCGCGCCGGAAGAAGTGTTGCCACTTTTTGTTCCCCGGATGGCGAAGCGCAAATCGCTCGGCCGCGCGTTTGCCGTCCAAGTTACGCAGCGCCTGCGCGAGCAGGATCCGGCAGTGATGCCGGTGATGGATTGGCTAGAGAAACAGCTGGCAAAGAAAGGTCTCTCGATCGAGAAGATCGTGCATGAAGAGCACGACCGTCAGGCCGCAGCGCAGGTCACGGTCGGCAACATCATTACGAGCATGCGTTTGCTCTCAAACCTCGACTGGAAAGATTTTTTTGAAACCGTCAGCTTGATCGATCCGGAGCTGGCGAAGGATCCGGCGGGCGTATATTCCCGAATGGACTTTGCCACGCGAGATCGTTACCGGCATGTCATCGAGCGCATCAGCAAAGGGGCGAAGAAGAGCGAAACTGAAATCGCGCGCGCGGCGTTGCGGATGGCCGAAGACGCGCGCCGAACCGGCGAAGACGTTTCACATGCGCACGTTGGGTACTTTCTGATCGCCGCCGGCGTTTCTCGATTGGAAGTGGAAGCTTCATATCGCCCGCGCCTCGGCGAACGGGCGCGGCGGGCAATCGAGCGACACGCGACCCTCGCTTATCTCGGGACTCTGACTTTGCTGACGGCGCTGATCGTAGCCTTTGCCGTTATCACTGTATGGCTCGCCCAACCGAGCATCGTCATGGTCGCGATCGCCGCGCTGGTGTCGGTGATTCCAGCGAGTGATTTGGCGCTGAGCGTACTCAACTGGGATATCACGCACATCTTTGAGCCGCGTCTGCAGCCGAATATTGATTTGTCCAAAGGCGTTCCCGCCGAAGCCCGTACGATGGTGGTAGTGCCGGTGATTCTCAGCGATCAGGCAACGGTTGCGGCGCTGATCGATAAACTTGAGATCGCGTATCTGGCGAACCGGGACGAACACCTGCACTTTGCGTTGCTGGGAGATTTCGCCGACGCCTCAACCGAGAACAGGCCTGGCGACGAGGAGATTCTCGGTGCCGCAAAGGGCGGCATCGAACAACTCAACCAGCGATACAGCGCGGGCCAGCCGATCCGTTTTCATCTTTTTCACCGGCGCCGACGGTGGTGCGAGACAGAGGCGAAATGGATCGGTTGGGAACGCAAGCGCGGCAAGCTGCGGGAATTCAATCAACTGCTTCGCGGACAGCGCGAAACCAGTTTCGTCGCGTCCACCGCCAGCCCGGATTTACTTTCTCAGGTTCGCTATGTGATCACGCTGGATGCCGACACTCAGTTACCGCGCGACGCCGCTCGCCGTTTGATCGGCGCGGCGATCCATCCACTCAACCAGCCGCGTTTCGATCCAGAGGCCAGGCGAGTCGTAAATGGCTATGGAATCTTGCAGCCGCGCGTGAGCATCTCGCTCGAAAGCGCTTCGCGATCGTTGTTTGCGCGGATCTTCTCAGGCAACACCGGTATCGATCCCTATACCACGGCAGCATCGGACGTGTACCAGGATCTTTTCGGCGAAGGCAGCTACACCGGCAAGGGTCTCTACGACGTCGACGCTTTTGAGAAAGCGCTCACCGATCGGGCCCCGGACGATACGCTGCTGAGCCACGATCTCTTTGAATCGATCTTTGCGCGCGCGGCGCTCGTCAGTGATATCGAATTTCTCGACGACTATCCCGCCCACTACGACACCTACGCGATGCGCCAGCATCGCTGGACGCGCGGGGACTGGCAGATTGCCGGCTGGTTGCGCCGTGTAGTGCGCGATGCGCACGGAAATAAACGACCCAATCGCATCTCGACAGTCTCGCGTTGGAAGATTCTCGACAACCTGCGGCGCAGCCTGCTGGCGCCTGGAATCATTCTGTTACTGATCGCGGGCTGGACGATTCTTCCCGGCGGCGCACTCTGGTGGACGCTGTTCGCGCTGGTCACGCTCGCGTTTCCGGTTTACGCGCATGTCACCACCGGTCTGCTGATCCATCCCCGCGGCGTTCCGTGGACCAGCCATTTCTGGAGTGTCTGGGGCGACATGAGAACCAACACCGCGCAACTCGCACTGGAGGTTGTCTTTCTGGCGCATCAGGCCTGGTTGATGGCCGATGCAATTGGGCGGACCGTCTATCGCAAGCTGATTTCCAGTCGACACTTGCTGGAATGGCAGACCGCCGCGCGCGCGGAAAAATCGAGCAAGCATGACATCCCGGCTTTTCTCCGCTTCATGTGGCCGGCACAAGCAATTACTTTGGTAGCAGCGGCGCTGGTTATCTTTGCCAGGGCTCGCGCCCTCCCGCTGGCGATTCCGTTCCTGCTGGCCTGGGCCTGGTCGCCGCTAATCGCTTTCTATGTCAGCCGCCGCCGGGTGGAAGATGCCCAGGAGTTTGCCCCCAAAGATGTGCGCACCGCGCGCATAGTCGCGCGACGCACCTGGCGTTTCTTTGAGACGCTCGTGGGCGATGAGGACCACTGGTTGCCGCCCGACAACTTGCAGGAGGATCCGCCGGCCATCGCGCACCGTACTTCGCCGACGAACATCGGCTTGCTGCAGCTTTCGACTCTCTCGGCTTACGATTTTGGTTACGTGGGACTGGTCGAGTTACTTGAGCGGGTCGAGTTTACTTTTGCGAGTCTGGAAAAGCTGCAAAAGTTTCGCGGCCATTTTTTCAACTGGCATGACACCCGCACGCTGCTGCCGATGTGGCCACAGTACGTTTCAGTTGTCGACAGTGGCAATCTCGCCGGCCATCTGATTGCGCTCAGGCAGGCAGCGCTCGATCTTCCTGACGATAAACTCTTCGACATCCGAGTGCTCAACGGATTAAGGGACACAGTCGTCGCCATTATTCATGAGACCTCGCAACTCGCGGCGGCGCGCCAGCGCACTGACGCCATAACCATCAAGCAACTGGGCGACGAAATTCAATCCTGCGCGACCCTGCTCGCAGGTAACGCTCCGGATGCGCTTGACGGATGGGCGACGTTATTTGAAGGCGTCCACGAGCGCGCCACAGTAATCGATGACATCGTGGCGGCGCTGTCACTCGAACATCGCGGAGACGAGTTTACCGAGCTGCGCTGGTGGACCAGCTCTCTGCTGCACGAAGCGCGGAACCATCGCCGCGACCTGAATTTATTGGCGCCATGGAGCGTTGCCAGGACGGTTTCGCTGGACTCGATTGCTGCGCGCGACGACGAGCTTCGCTCGCCCTGGGAAGTGATCACTCGTGAGTTGCGCGGCGTGCCTTCGCTCGCTCACATCTCAGAAATCTGTGATAGCGCGCTGGTGCAATTGGCAGCCCTGCGGGCACAGCTCGAAACGATTGTCTCGGAAACGCTGCCGAGTCGCGATCCTGCTCTGCATGAGTTGAGCACCCTTACCGGGGCTATCGAACAGGCCGCCGAAGCGGCGCGGACCATCACTTCGCGGTTGGCAAAGATCGCGCAGACGTGTCAGGGCATCGTCGATGAGATGGACTTCAAATTTCTGCTCGACCAGGAACGCAAGGTTTTCACGATCGGCTACAACGTCACCGAAGGACGGCACGACAATTCCTTTTACGATCTGCTCGCCTCGGAAGCGCGCCTGGCAAGTTTTATCGCCATCGCGAAGGGCGACGTGCAGCAAGAGCATTGGTTTCGCATGGGGCGCCAGCTTACGGCTGTCGATGGCGGGCGCGCATTGATTTCGTGGACCGGCACGATGTTCGAGTACCTGATGCCGCTGCTGGTCATGCGCAATTATCGCGAAACGTTACTGGGCGAGACTTACGAAGCTGTCGTCTCGAGACAAATTGAATATGGCTATGAACGTGGAGTGCCCTGGGGCATTTCTGAGTCGGCATACGCGGCGCGCGATCTGCAACTCAATTATCAGTATGGGCCGTTTGGTGTTCCCGGGCTGGGCTTGAAGCGCGGCCTGATCGAAGACCTGGTGGTCTCGCCTTACTCGACCATTTTGGCCGCGAACGTCTTGCCGGCCCAGGCGATGGAGAACCTGCGCGTGCTGGAGCGGGAAGGCACGCTTTCGCGGTACGGGTTTTACGAGGCGCTGGACTACACGCCTGAGCGAGTCAAGAAGGGTGAGCGGTGCACGCTGGTGCGTTCATACATGGCGCATCATCAGGGCATGAGTTTGATTGCGCTCAACAATCTGCTCAACCGCAATGCGATGCAGAATCGTTTTCACAGCGATCCGGCGGTGCAGGCTACGGAATTATTGCTGCAGGAGCGCATTCCGCGAGGCGTTCCGGCGGCACATCCACGCGCCGAAGAAGTCTTGAGCGGCCGGGTGGTGCGCACTCTGACCGGTCTGGTTAGTCGCGCTTACGACACCGCCGATCTGCCTACGCCGCGCACGCAGTTGTTATCGAATGGAACTTACAGGTTGATGATCACGACCGCGGGCGCGGGCTATTCGATGTGCGGACCGCTGGCGGTGACACGCTGGCGCGAAGACTCAACCCGAGACAATTGGGGCAGCTTTGTTTATGTCCGGGACGTGCGCAGTGGCGCCGTGTGGTCTGCAGGTCACCAACCCGTCGGCAGCAAGCCGCAGAGTTACGAAGTCGCGTTTTCAGAGGACAAGGCCGAGTTCTGGCGCCGCGACTTTGGGGTGGTGACACACATGGAGGTGATCGTTTCGGCCGAAGACAACGCCGAGATGCGTCGGGTCTCGGTAGCGAATTACTCGACGCGTCCGCGCGAGATCGAGTTGACCAGTTATGCTGAAGTCGTAATTGGGCCGAGGGCCGACGACCTGGCGCATCCCGCGTTCAGCAATCTGTTTATCGAAACTGAGTACCACGCGCCGCAGAGCGCGCTATTTGCGCGCCGGCGCCCACGCTCGTCGCAAGACGCGGCGAACTGGGGCGTGCATGTGCTGTCGACCTCGGCCGAAACGATCGCTGGGATCCAGTTTGAAACCGATCGGTCGCGCTTTCTCGGTCGCGGGCATACCACGGCCGAGCCGGTCGCGGTAATGGAAGATCGGCCGCTCTCGAACACGGTCGGCGCCGTGCTCGATCCAATTTTCAGCTTGCGTTGCCGGGTCCGTTTGTTGCCGAACGAAACCGCGCACATCGTTTTCACTACCGGCATAGCACAGTCGCGCGACCACGCGATCGCGCTCGCCGAAAAATATCGCGACGCGAATATCTTCGAGCGTGAGTCGCGTCTGGCATGGACGCGGGCCCAGGTGGAGATGAGTCATCTGCACATCGATCCCAACGAAGCGCATCTTTTTCAGAGACTCGCCGGTCGCATCCTCTACACGGATCCTTCGCTGCGACCACGGCCGCATGTTCTGGCGCTGAGCAAGTTGACACAGTCGGGCCTCTGGTCGCAGGGAATCAGCGGCGACTTCCCGATAGTAATCCTGCGCCTCGATCGCGAAGAAGACGTCCAAATGGCCCGGCAACTACTGCGAGGTCATCAATACCTGCGCTCGAAAGGCCTGCAGTTTGATCTGGTGATTCTGAATGATCATCCGACGGGCTATGCGCAACCGCTGCACGACACGCTGCAACTCGCGGTGCGGACCTCCGGCGCGCAGGGACTGCTCGACAAACCCGGCGGCGTTTTCGTTCGTCGCTCAGACATCATGCCTGAGGAAGAACGCATTCTGCTGCATTCGTTGGCGCGAGTTGTGATCGTCAGCGAACGAGGTTCTTTGGAAGATCAACTCGTGTGGCGGCCAATCGAAGAAACTTTACCGCCTGCGTTTCAACCGCGGTCGCCGTCGCAAATTTATCCCGAGTCCTCTCCTGAACCGCCGAAACTGTCCTTCTTTAACGGGCTGGGCGGTTTTGCGAACGCTGGTCGCGAATACGTCATCATGTTAGGCGAAGGGCAATGGGCGCCTGCGCCGTGGTCTAACGTGATCGCGAACAACCCGGACTTTGGGTTTTTGATTACTGAAACCGGCGCGGGTTTCACCTGGTCGCTCAATAGCCATGAGAACCGGATCACGCCCTGGTCGAACGATGCGGTAAGCGATCCACCCTCGGAAGTGATTTACATTCGCGACGAGGACTCCGGCACCACCTGGACGCCGACGCCTTTGCCGATCCGCGAATCGCAGAGCTACCTGATTCGCCATGGCCAGGGCTACAGCGTGTTTGAGCATGCCAGCCACGGCATTTCGCAAGAGCTGCTCTTGTTTTCGCCACTCGACGCGCCGGTCAGGATTTCGCTACTGCGGCTGCGCAATCACTCAGACCGGCGGCGCAGACTGTCAGTCACCAGTTATCAGGAGCTGGTGCTGGGAGTGGTCCGCGAAGCGTCGGCAAATCACATAGTCACGGATCTGGAAGAGCAGGAAGGCGCCATCTTCGCGCGCAATTCCTATAACAACGAGTTTTCGAATCGCGTCGCTTTCGCGGGCACGAGCGAGGTCCGCTTCACTACCACCTGCGATCGAAAAGAATTTATCGGGCGCAACGGTTCGCTCGCCCGGCCGGCCGCCTTGCGTCGCACGGCACTGAGCGGTCGCGATGGAGCCGGCCTGGATCCGTGTGCGGCGATACAAACGTCGATTGAACTGGCGCCTGGCGAAACACGTGAAGTGATCTTCCTGCTTGGCCAGGCCGAATCGATCGAAGAGGCCCGCGCGATAAATGCGCGCTTTCGCAGTTTTCACTCCGTCAACGAAGCTTTCGAAGGCGTGCTCGGATTCTGGGACCAGGTGCTGGGCACGATTGAGATCAAAACACCGGATGCTTCGATGGACACGCTGGTGAATCGCTGGCTGTTGTGTCAGACGTTGGCGTGTCGCGTGCACGGACGCTCGGCGTTCTATCAGTCGAGCGGCGCGTTTGGTTTTCGCGATCAGTTGCAGGACGTGATGGCGCTGGTTTATTCGAGTCCCGACGTCGCTCGGCGTCAAATCCTCCGGGCCGCGGCGCGCCAATTCAAGGAAGGCGACGTGCTGCATTGGTGGCATGAGCCGACGGGACGCGGTGTGCGCACGCGCTTCTCAGACGATCTGCTGTGGCTTCCTTACGTCGCATCATTTTATGTGAGCGTGACCGGCGACTATTCGGTCCTGGAAGAAGCTGTTTCGTTCATCGAAGGCCCGCTGCTGGGGCCGGATCAAATTGAGAACTATCTACAGCCGAAAATCTCGACTGAGAGCGCTACGGTGCTTGAACATTGCGCGCGGGCAATCGATCGCAGTCTCGTGCTCGGCGAGCACGGATTGCCGTTGATGGGATCGGGCGACTGGAATGACGGCATGAACCGCGTGGGCATCGAAGGCCGTGGCGAAAGCGTGTGGCTGGGCTGGTTTCTCTGCACGGTTTTGAGCGGCTTTGCACCGTTGTGCGAACGCTATCAAATGACTGAGCGCAGCAATCGCTATGGCAGCCACATGGAGAAGTTGAGGAAAGGACTCGAGCAGGCCTGGGACGGCGATTGGTATCGTCGCGCATATTTTGATGACGGCACGCCGCTGGGTTCGGCGCAGAACGACGAGTGCCGCATCGATTCAATCGCGCAAACCTGGGCGGTGATCTCGCGGGTGGCAGAATCTTATCGCGCGACGCGCGCCATGGCCGCGGTCAATGAGTATTTGATCCGTCGCGGTGATGGGTTAATCGTTCTGTTCACTCCGCCATTTGATAAGAGCAAACTGGATCCGGGTTACGTGAAAGGCTATGTTCCCGGCGTGCGCGAAAACGGCGGACAGTATACGCACGCGGCATTATGGACAGTGATTGCCTTTGCGTTGCTGGGCGACGGCGATCGCGCCGGAGAACTTTTCGGACTGCTGAACCCGATCAATCATTCGTCGACACGTGCGGGTTTGCACAAGTACAAAGTCGAGCCGTACGTTGCCATGGGCGATGTCTATGCAGTGCCGCCGCACACGGGGCGAGGCGGCTGGACGTGGTACACGGGTTCGGCCGGATGGATGTACCGCGCGGCGGTCGAATACATTCTGGGGTTCAAGCTGGAAGGCGAACGTTTACGTATGGATCCGTGTATTCCGCGAGGCTGGCGCGAGTTTGAGCTTACGTATCGCCGAGGCACCACGACTTACCGGATCATGGTCGAGAATCCGCACGCGTTGTGTCGTGGCGTGGCCAGCGTCGAGCTCGATGGCGTGATGCAGCCGCGTGATCTGGTTCTGCTGAGTAATGATGGGCTGACCCATGAAGTAAGAGTGTTGATGGGGGAGAAGGTCAAGGTTGACGAAGCTGAGCCGTTGGATTCTGAGACCGCTCAGCCGGAAGAAGCGCGCTCGTAGCTCAAATATTACGAGATACCTTGCTTGCCGGGAGCGCGGACATCTGGTCCGCACTGAGCGCTAGGGCGCGAATACTCTAATGCCTTGGCGGTTGCCGGAACGACGGCGACCGGTTCATTCTCTGGCCTTATCGTTCGTGAGTGAGAACATCTCGAACTCATTCGCCCTTTTTGATCGCGCAATAACGCGCTGTCAACCACATCTCGGCAGAGCTGGTTGATACTCTTCACTAGCATTTCCGCAGCCCTCAGAGTTCCCCGGCTCCCTGAGGCTGGCACCGCGATTTCCAAGGAGCAAGTAATGCTGTCGTCCCCCATCCTTCGCTCGCGCATCCGAGCGTTATGTCTTATTTCAATTTGGGTTGTTCTGGTTGTATTGGTTTCGCTATGGACGAGCCGTGAGCATGCCAGCGCGGCGCCAGACAAAGGCGCAATCACTCCGGACGCCACGATGACTGTCAACAGCACGTCAGACGTAGCGAATGGTAGTGACGGTTTGTGTACTCTGCGCGAAGCGATCACGGCGGCGAACACCAACACAGCGTCGGGAGCAGCGGCGGGTGAGTGCGCGGCGGGGAGCAGCAGCGGTTCAGACACCATCAATTTTTCGGTGACCGGCACGATCAATCTGACGGGAGCCTTACCAGACATCGCCTCCAGCATGAATATCAACGGTCCGGGTTCTGGCCAGCTGACAGTACAGAGGAACACTGGCGGCGACTACCGCATCTTCAGCGTTACGGGATCCCCAGCCGGCATCTCAGGGCTTACAGTCGCGAACGGCAAGATGCCGGACGGATTCTTTGGTAATAATGGGTTTCCTGGCGGAGACGGTGGCGGGATCATGAACACGGGTAGCCTGACCCTCACGGATGTTGTGATCACCGCGAACCAAGCGGGAAGCGGTGGCCCCGGCTTTTTCTTTGGCTCTAGGGGCGGCCAGGGCGCCGGGCTGTACAATTCAGGGACTTTGACGATGATCAATTGCACGGTCTCAGGAAACATTGGTGGCAGCGGCGGCTTTAACCAAGGCTCGGGCGGGTCCGGAGGGATTGATAATTCGGGTACGTTGACGATGACAGGTTGCGCCATCACCGGGAACAACGCGGGCAGGGGCGGCGATGGCACCGTAGCACGTGGAGGAGGATCAGGTGGAGGCGGAGGGGGGATTAATAATTCGGGTACGTTGACGATGACCGATTGCGCCGTCACCGGGAACAACGCGGGCAGGGGCGGCGATGGCACCGTATTTGGAGGAGGACCAGGTGGACCCGGAGGAGGCATCTCAGCCTCTGGTACCCTAACCTTAACCAACGTCAATGTAAGCAACAATACCGCCGGCGATGGCGGGAACGGCAACTTTAACGGCGACGGCGGCCACGGTGGCGGTATCGTGCTCGGGTCTTCAAGCCAACTGACATTAACAAACAGTACCGTGAGTGGTAACCGCACGGGGACTAGCCTCACTAATAATACTGGTTCTGGCGGGGGAATCTACAATGGGGGTGCTTCAGTCTTCGCGACCGGCACTTCGATCAACCGCAATCTAACCAATGGCTCCGGCGGTGGGATCCTGAACAGAGGCATAGCGACTTTTACCAATAGCACTATCAGTGGCAATAGTCCCGGGTTTCCCGGGAGTGGCGGGGGAATCCAAAATGAAAACACCTCAACAAGCGTTTTGCTGACGAATTGCACTGTTACTGCTAATTCCAGCTTCGGAATTGTCACGACCGGCGGCGCCTCCGCGAGAGTCAGGAACACCATCATCGCCGGAAATGGTTCCGCGGTGACCGGGGACCTAACTGGTAACTTCACCTCGCAAGGACACAACCTGATCGGCAAAGCTGATGGCAGCGGTGGCTTCACTAACGGCAGCAATAGCGATCAGGTGGGTACCGTGGCATCGCCGCTCAACCCGCAGCTGGGCGCCCTGGCTAGTAACGGCGGCCCGACTCTTACACACGCACTGCTCTCCAACAGCCCAGCCCTGGATGCCGGAGATGATTGTGTCACGCAAGCCGCGCACTGTGGAGATGCCAACATCCCGCAACTTACGACTGACCAGCGGGGCACGGTCTTCAACCGGCTTGTTGACGGGCCTGATGCCGATACAACTGCGACTGTAGACATAGGGGCGTATGAAACACAGATAACGCTGACGAATTTATCTGACATGAGTACCAACGAAGATGCGTCAGTGATTATCCCGTTCGATGTAGGGGATGCCAGCACAGTCACTTCGGTGAGCGCAACCTCGAGCAATCCGACGTTGGTGCCGAATGATACGGCACACCTTAACCTGTCCCTCCTCGGCTCAACGGAGATCGTGACAATCAATCCAGCGTCGAATCAGAATGGCACGACCAACATCACTGTCACAGTTAATCGCACCGGGGGCGGGAGCGAGAATAAAACATTTCTGTTGACCGTCAATCCGATTAACGACGCGCCGTCATTTACCAAAGGGGCGGATCAGACAATCAACGAAGCTGCGGGGGCGCAGACCGTCACAAACTGGGCCACCAATGTTTCAGCCGGGGCTGCGGACGAATCCGGACAAGCGCTGACTTTCCAGGTGACCAACAACACCAACGCCGCGCTGTTCTCAGCAGCGCCGGCAATTAGTGCAACGGGTACCTTGACCTATACTACGGTTGCCAACGCGAGTGGCTCGGCAACTATCACGTTGGTGCTGGTGGACAATGGCGGGACGGCGAACGGTGGGGTGGATACGTCGGCCGCACAGACCTTCACGATCACGGTCACCCCGGTGAACGATGCGCCGTCGTTCATTAAAGGGGCGAATCAAAGTGTGAACAATAATGTCGGCCCGCAGACGGTCAACAACTGGGCTACCAGCATCTCGCCGGGCCCGGCCGATGAATCCGGACAGACGGTTAGCTTCCAGGTGACCGGGAATACCAACCCTAGCCTCTTTGCCGTAACGCCGGCAATCAGCTCGACCGGCACTCTGACCTACCAACCTGCGGCAAATGCCGGCGGCACGGCCACTATCACCATTACTCTGAAGGACAATGGTGGCACAACGAACGGCGGTCAGGATACGTCAGCACCTCAGACTTTCAACATCAACATCAATCCAGTCGGCGGCTCGCTTAAGTTCAACTCCGACGTCACTACGACTGAAAGTTCAGGATCCACCACGATCACGGTGAAGCGTGTGGGTGACCTGTCGCGGGCCGTGACTGTGGACTATGCAACCAGTGGCGATCCTGGCCTGCCCTGCTCAACGGCCGGTGGTGCTGCCTCACCCAAGTGTGATTTCACTTCAGCCTTGGGGACTCTGACGTTCGCCGCGGGTGAAGATACAAAGACAGTTACAGTCTTGATCAGCCAGGATTCTTACGTAGAAGGGCCGGAAGACTTTACAGTTTCACTTTCCAATCAGACGGGTGGCTCTGCCTTAACTACAACGTCGACGGCAACGATCACGATTAGTGATGACATGACTGAGCCGCCCACGAATTCCAATGACGACGCGAGCAATTTCGTGCGCCAGCACTATCACGATTTTCTTAACCGCGAACCTGACTCGAGCGGACTGGCTTTTTGGACTAACGAGATTGCTTCCTGCGGTTCAGATCAGGCGTGCATAGACATCAAGCGGATCAACGTTTCAGCGGCGTTCTATGTCTCGATTGAATTCCAGCAGACCGGCTATCTGGTCGAGCGGATTTACAAAGCTGCGTATGGCGACGGCAGCGGCTTGTCGACTCTGGGCGGGGCGCATCAACTCTCAGTTCCAATCATTCGGCTCAACGAGTTTCTGCCGGACACCCAGAAGACTGGTCAGGGTGTGGTAGTCAACGTCGGGAACTGGCAACAACAGTTGGAAGACAACAAACAGGCCTTCCTCGCAGAGTTTGTGCAGCGTTCACGGTTCACTACTGCGTACCCTTTATCGATGACTGCGGCGCAGTTTGTAGACACCCTGAACACGAATGCCGCTACCGCCGGAGTCAAGCCGCTGTCACAGTCGGAGCGCGATCAACTGGTCAATGATCTTTCAACCAATGTGAAGACGAGGGCGCAGGTGTTGCGCGCGGTCGCCGAAGATCCGGACTTAAACAGCGCTGAGTTCAACCGAGCGTTTGTGCTGATGCAGTACTTCGGCTACCTGCGCCGCAATCCCAACGATCCACAGGACACAGACTACACGGGCTATGACTTCTGGCTAACGAAACTGAATCAGTTCAACGGCAACTTCGTGGCTGCCGAGATGGTCAAAGCTTTTATTGTCTCGGGTGAATATCGGCAACGCTTCGGACCGTGATCATCACAGCGGTCTGGAATGAAACAGCTGGAACGGACGCGATCGAAGGCGTCGGCAAAAAAAGCGGAGCCCTCGCTCCGCCTTCCCTGCAAAAAAAAGGAATTCCGTTTCTTAGTCCGCCGCGGCGGCGTGCGCCCGGGCGACGAGTTCAGGTTCAACTGGAGTTACCGCGGATCCACCTTTCGCTTGCGCATCAGCCGGACGACCATTGCCGGATGAGGTGGCCGTCTGTTGATCGGCGGCGCGCGCATCTTGTTCGCGCACGTAAGTAAGCCACGGTCCCGGCGGTTGGCGCTCGCCGGAAGTGATCTCGAAGAAAACTTTCTGAATCTTCTCGGTGATTTCTCCGCGCTCACCCGCACCAATCGAGATGCGATCGACCGAACGGATAGGCGTAATCTCTGCCGCTGTGCCGCTGAAAAACAACTCGTCGGCAACATAAAGCGCGGCGCGCTGAATGGTTTGCTCTTTGATCGTGATCCCCAGTTCTCCGCAAATCTGGATCACGCTATCGCGCGTTATGCCCGGCAGAATTGATGATGATAGCGGCGGCGTCATTACCACCCCGTTGCTGACGATAAAAATGTTTTCGCCCGAGCCTTCGGAAACATAACCGCGATCGTCGAGCGCGATTCCTTCCGAATATCCGTTCAGCAGCGCCTCCATCTTGATCAATTGCGAGTTCATGTAGTTGGCGCCGCTCTTGGCCATCGCCGGCATGGAATTTGGCGTCAGACGGCTCCAGGTTGCGACGCCGACGTCGACGCCTTTCTCAATCGCTTCGTCGCCGAGATACTTGCCCCAATCCCACGCGCCGATGTAGCAGGTCAGCGGATTTGGAAAGGGGTTCACTCCGAACGCGGGATGCTCTTCGTCGAGGCTGCGGAAAAGAATGGGCCGGATGTAGCACTGTTCCAGTCCGCTGCGCCGCACCAATTCGACTGAAGCATCGCAGAAATCATCGACGGTCCACTTGTGATCCATGCGATAGATCTTCGCGGAGTTCAAAAAGCGCTGCATGTGTTCGCGGAGGCGAAAGATCGCCGGACCGCGCTTGGTCTTGTAACACCTGATTCCTTCAAAGACACTCGAGCCGTAGTGCAGAACGTGTGACATTACGTGCACGCGCGCGTCATTCCACTTGATGAACTCGCCGTCGTGCCAGACCACGTCGCAAATGCGTGGACTGGGTATGTCTTTGCCGCTGGTTGAAAACATGTATTTTGACTCTCCTTTGGGGACTAATAGTTCGAAACGCGTGACATGTTTTTGGGTCTGATTGACAAAGCACGATACTCTAAACGTGCGCCGGTTTGCAAGATGAACTCTGGGCGATCCGGGACAGTTTAGAGTACAAACTTTAGTTGGGTTTTCCCTGGCTTTCGAAAGCCCGACTGAAGTCGGTACTCCGAAACCCGCGCTTGATTCTAAAGACGGCCCTCCGTACGATTCGTGATGAACTTGCATTCAAGTAAGAACATTAATCAGATCGATTTTCCCCGAATTCAAAACGTTCGCCGTTGGCCCGTTTTGTTGCTGGTGGCCGGCGCCGCGCTCATCTTTCTTACGAGTAACTGCCGTAACTCCAGTGAGACTAATAACCGAGAGCGGAAAGCTATGAACACCACGTCTGAGAATACAAATGCCGCAAACGATCCAATGGCAATTCATCGGCGAGCCATCATCGTCGATATGCATGCCGACACGACGCAAAGGCTGGTCGACGAGAATGTCGATCTGGAGCAGCGCCTGTCGGATGGACATCTCGACGCGGTGCGGGCGAAGGAAGGCGGGCTCGACGCGCAATTCTTTTCGATCTGGGTCGAGCCGGAGCTTTTTGGCGGTGGTGGTGCGCAGGCGATGAAACGCGCCGACGACCAAATCCAGGCCGTGCACGGTCTCGCTGAGAAGCATCCGGAAACCTGGGAGCTGGCCACGACTGCGGCCGATGTTCGGCGGATCGCAGCGGCGGGAAAGATCGCGGCGCTGATGGGAATGGAAGGCGGCTATGCCATTGACGAGAAGATCGAGAACGTCGATCGCTATTACCAGATGGGAGTGCGCTACCTGTCGCCGGCCTGGAGCGTGAGCACGAGCTGGGCCGGCTCATCCGGAGATGAAGTTGGCAAGACTCGCGGTCTGAATGATTTTGGTAAGCAGGTGATTCGCGAGATGAACCGCTTGGGCATGATGGTTGACGTCTCTCATCTTTCCGATCTCGCGTTCTGGGACATCGTGAACACCTCGACTCGGCCTGTGATCGCCACGCATTCCGGTTGCCGCGCGATTACAGATGTGCCGCGGAACCTCACCGACGACATGATTCGCGCACTGGCCAAAACCGGCGGCGTGATAAACGTGATCTTCTATCCGGAGCACATCGAGCCTGGCTATAGCGAAAAGAAGAAAAAGGTCGATGCTGAGATTGCGGCGAAGGTTCAGCGCGCGTCCGATGAAGAAAAAGGCGACGTGGCGCATAAGAAGCTCGCGCGCGATCGTGTCCGGCGCGAAGAATTTCTGAAACGTCTGCCGCCGGTTTCGGTTGCTCGCATCGTCGATCACATCGATCACATTGTGAAGCTGGTCGGCATCGATCACGTCGGTATCGGCTCGGACTTTGATGGCATCCAGGCGGTGCCGGCTGACATGAAGTCGGTGGCTGATTTACCGAATCTGACTAAGGAGCTTTTACGGCGCGGTTATTCGGAGTGCGACATCGACAAGATTCTGGGTGGAATATGCTGCGCGTGATGGAAGAAGTTGAGAAGAAGTAGCCGGAACATCGCGACTTCATTTCTGCGGCTGTGCCGCCTGATGTGCGGAAGGGCTTTGCCCTTCCGGTGTTGCTGCTAGTGCGACGAGGCTATGCCTCGTTGCTTCAGTCCGAATCTAACGAACTAGAGGATGAGGCGCAGCCTCATGATCAATTTGAGGTGACATCCGGAAAGGCAGAGCCTTTCCGCACATCAAGGGGCAGAGCCACCAACACTAATGGCGACTAAAACAATTACGCGCAGGCCGAAGATTGGTTTTCACGCTCCGATTACGAAAGGCCTGCACGACGCGTTGGTGATTGCCAAAGACACCGGCTGCGACACGGTGCAGATCTTCTCGCGCAATCCGCGCGGTTGGATGGCCAAGCCCTTAACAAAGGCAAGCATTGATCTATTTCGCAAGACCAGGCGCCGGACCAAACTCTCACCAGTTCTGATCCACACAAACTATCTGATCAATCTGGCTGCGGCGGATGAATCGATCCTGTTAAAGTCGATTGCCTCGTTCAGAGAAGAAGTCGAGCGCGCGATCCTCCTGGGCGTCGATTACCTGGTGCTGCATCCGGGCAGCGCGCGGGGTTCGAGCGAGGCAGACGCCATCGAAATCTGCGCGCTAAGTCTAAGGCTCGCCTGCAAGGGTTTGAAACTGGGAACGCTGCGCATTCTGCTGGAAAACACCGCGGGCCAGGGTGAATGCATCGGCCATCGCTTCGAACATTTGCGCGCGATCATGGATGCCTGCCCAAAACTTCCGTTGGGCGTGTGCGTCGACACCGCGCATTCATTCACGGCCGGCTACGACATTCGTGAAGCAGACGGATTGGAAGCAACACTCGAAATCATCCGGCGAACCGTGGGACTGAGGAATGTACGCGCCGTTCACTTCAACGATTCGCGCGCGCCGTACAACTCGCGTGTCGATCGTCACTGGCACATCGGCGAAGGCCACATCGGCCGCGCAGCTTTGCGCCGCGTCGCCCGTCACCCAAAGCTGGCGCACGCCGCGTTCATTCTGGAGACTCCTTATGATGATCCACGGGCTGATCTTAAGAATTTGGAAGCGCTCCAATCGTTTGTGAATGGAAAGGGCTGAGCGCGCCGTGCGGGACGAGACGTAAAACCCACCACCACGAAATCCTTGCCTAAATCAATCGTGCGGCGTATTCTCTTGCCGCCTTTTCCAGACCGCGCCTCACAACTGAAATTCCGAAACGCGCCGCGTTTCGGGCGGCACTTATCACTGGGCTCGGAGGAGACTGTCAATGTCTGAAAAGTTGAAGGCCAAAGACATCATCATCGCCATCACCGTTCTGGTTGTTCTGGTCATCGGGATGGTGGTCGTGCTCAAGTTCTATCGTAATGAAGGCGAGAAACGCTCAGCGGTCGTTTCCGATCTCGGCGATAAAGATCCAAACCATATCGAAGTTGATGTGAAACTTGTGACGATCGATCCGAACAAGGGCGACGTAACTGCGCGCCTGGAATTCGTGCCGAAAGGCAGCTTCACTACGGACGAAGGGCAAACTCTGTCTCAGGATCTGAAATTATTTGTAAACAATGCCACCGGCAAACAAGAGCTTGATTTTCAAAAGGGCAAACGAATGAATCCGATGGAGGTCGTCATCAATATGTATGACGGCCTGGTGACGGATTACCCTTTCGATCGTCACAGTGCATTTTTGGAACTTTATTTCCTTCCGGCAAAGAAGGAAGCCGGAAAAGAGAAGGACAAATCCGCTGAAACAGCGGCGGCGAAACCCGCTGAAGCTGCGCCCACCCCAACTCCGGAAGCGCCGCCAGCAGGGGAGGAGAAGAAACAAGAAGCCGAAAAGAAGACCGAAGCCTTGGAAGAGGAAATTCCAATTGGCGTCGACTTCTTTGGCTCGATTCACGGCTTCAAAATTGACGCGGTGAAGGCTCCTGAAAGCACCAATGATTATGTAGGAATCGACATGACCATCTCTCGCGCTTCGACGGTCAAGTTCTTTTCCTTCTTCGTTATGGTCATGATGTGGGGATTGACTATTGCCGTGGTCTTTTTGACGCTCAGCGTCGTGACGCGTGGTCGCAAGATTGAGATCGGAATGTTCTCGTTCATGGCCGCGCTGCTGTTTGCCTTTGCCGCGGTGCGGAACAGCCAACCGGGCGCGCCACCCATTGGGACTTTCAGCGATTTCATCTCTTTCTTCTGGGCCGAGGTGATTATCGCTCTCAGCCTGGTAGTAGTAGTGCTCACATGGCTGGTGCGTCCGACGGCGAAGTGAAAAGAACAATCGCCGGCGTTTAGAGTACCAACTTCAGTTGGGTTCTTTCGAGGGATAACAAAAGCCCGACTGAAGTCGGTACTCTCAACTCTCGCTCTCTGGACGCCGTCCGAATCTTCCGATAGAATCCTGTCATCACAGGTTGAGCTAATGTTTCGGAATCGATCACTTACCAAACTCCTCCTTACGGTGCCGCTTTTGCGCCGGGCGCTGTAAGCCCGGTTGGTCGAAGCGGCCGGAATTTCAAACATCAATTCAAGAGTTAGGCGGGCGAGCGCGGTAATGCTTTAATAAAGCTTTGCGCGATCTGCATCCGTGATTAGGGTAGGTTACTGATAAGGATTGCGAGGCATTCGAGTCATGGACGAAAAATATTTTCCCGAACAAATCGAAGCGAAGTGGCAGAAACGCTGGGCCGACGCAGGCGCCTTCGAAGCCCACGAGGACGACCCGCGGCCGAAGTTTTACGCCCTGGAAATGCTCCCTTATCCCTCAGGTTTCCTGCACATGGGCCACGTGCGGAATTACTCGATCGGCGACGCGTTGGCCTGGTACAAACGCCTGCGCGGATTCAACGTCCTGCATCCGATCGGCTGGGACAGTTTTGGCCAGCCAGCTGAGCAGGCCGCGATCAAGCGTGGCATTCAACCGCGTGACTGGACCGAAGAAAACATCGCGCACATGCGCGGACAGCTTCAGCGTCTGGGCGTGAGCTATGACTGGCGGCGCGAGATCGCCGCGCACCGGCCTGACTATTACAAATGGGACCAGTGGTTCTTTCTGAAAATGTTCGAGCGCGGCCTCGCTTACAAGCGCACGTCGGCGGTCAATTGGTGTCCGAAGGAAGAAACCGTGCTTTCGAACGAGCAGTCGTCGGGAGGGATTTGCTGGCGTTGCGGCACGCCGGTCGTCAAGAAAGAGATCGAACAGTGGTTTTTGCGGATTACCAAATACGCGGAAGAACTGGTTCAGGACATTAATGAGATCGAAGACGGTTGGCCCGAAAAAGTTCTGAAGCGCCAGCGCGATTGGGTTGGTCGTAGTGAGGGCGCCTACATTGATTTCAATGTCAAAGATCACGACGACAAGGTGCGCGTGTTCACTACTCGCATCGACACAATCTTTGGCGCGACCGCGATTGTCCTGGCGGCCGAGCACCCGCTGTTGCCGAAACTGCTGGCAGGTTCGTCTTTGAAAGATGACGTGATGCAGTTTGCCGAAAAGATAAAAAGCGCGCGCGCCATCAAAGCCGAGGATGCGGCGGAAGAAGAAGAGAAGTTGGGGATGAACACGGGACTACTCGCGGTGAATCCTTTCAATGGCGAGCTGATGCCGATCTGGGTGGCGAACTACGTGCTGATCGATTACGGCGCGGGCGCGGTGATGAGCGTCCCGGCGCACGACCCGCGCGATTTCGATTTTGCCCGCAAGTACACCCTGCCGATTCGGCAGGTGATCGCGCCCATCGTTCATGGACAACAGGGAGAGAGCGCGGATGTAGTTCCGGGAAGCGATCAATCGATGGATATGAAAGAAGCCTTCACCGAATACGGCATGCTGGTGAGCAGCGGCGAGTGGAGCGGCAAGCTTTCGCATGATGCGATGCGGGAGATGGCCGACTATGCGGCCGAGAAAAAGTTTGGCGGTGGTGCGGTGACTTATCGCATCCGGGATTGGGGTATCTCGCGACAGCGCTTCTGGGGCGCGCCAATTCCGATTGTTTACTGCGAACATTGCGGCACGGTGCCGGTATCGGAAAAGGACTTGCCGGTAATGTTGCCCGACAATGCAGAGTTCACGGGGACCGGCGAATCTCCTTTGAAGAGCGTGCCTGAATTCGTGAACACCACCTGTCCAAAGTGTGGCCGGCCGGCCAAGCGCGAGACGGACACGATGGACACGTTTGTGGATTCATCGTGGTACTTCTTCCGGTACACCGATCCTCGAAACGAAACGATGCCCTTCGATCCGGCCATCGCAGCAAAGTGGATTCCGGTCGATCAGTACATCGGTGGCGACTCGCATGCGGTCATGCATCTGATCTACACGCGCTTCTGGAACAAAATGATGCGCGATCTCGGCCTGGTGAAAGCCAACGAGCCGGTCAAGCGTCTGTTGACCCAGGGCATGGTGACGAATCGCGTCGAAGGCACGAATGATTGGAAAGCCATGTCAAAGAGCCTGGGCAATGGCGTCGACCCCGACGAAATGATTAAGGCGTACGGCGCGGACGCGACGCGGATGTTCGTGCTGTTTGCCGCGCCGCCCGAAAATGAACTGCGCTGGTCTGAGACCGGCATCGAAGGCGCGGTGCGTTTTCTGCGCCGCGTGTGGGGAATGGTTTACCGGTGGCGAGATCGATTGGATGCCGCTGGGAGCGCAGGCTTCCAGCCTGCCCGTAGCGCTGATGTGCAGGCTGGAAGCCTGCGCTCCCAGGTGGAGTTCAGTGATGCGGCGCGGGCGCTGCGCCGCAAGACGCACCAGACAATCGCGCGCGTGACCGATGATTTCGAAAAGCTGGATCTGAACACGAACGTCGCGGCGCTGATGGAGCTTTCGAACGCGCTCGGTGAATTCAACGTCGAGCCGGCTTCGGCTTCACCTGCCGACACGTTTGCCGCGCGAGAAGCAATCGAAGCGCTGGTCGTCATGCTGGCTCCGTTCTCTCCGCATGTCGCCGAAGAGATGTGGGAGAGTCTCGGGCACGAAGGCGGACTGCTGCAGACTCCCGCGCTGTGGCCGGTGGCCGATCCGGAACTGGCGCGCAAAGAAGAGCTGGAGATTCCGGTGCAGGTCAACGGCAAGCTTCGTTCGCGCGTGATCGTGGCGCCGGATATCTCGGAAGCAGATCTGCA
>JBGPWS010000146.1:0-10428 GCA_041492345.1 Pyrinomonadaceae bacterium
AGCGACGCCAATAAAAGTCGCGCGCGTAAAAGTCGTGCGCGCGTGCGTTGGCAAAACTGTGAAACTGAGTGATTCAACTATCCTGTTGCCAGCGTTCTACCAGCGTTCTAATTGGTAAGAGTCGCGACGGCGCGAGGAACGGGACTCGCGCTGTGATAAAGACGGTACACTTCTTCTTTCACTTCTGCCGGGAAACAGATTCGATGCAGTTCATAACCGCGCCCCAGGCCGCGCACGGCTGCACTGACTTCACTGATTTCGCGAAGCCGCGGATGCGCATAGCCATCCTCAACATAAATCCGGGTGCGTGGTTCGACCCCTTCGGCCGTGTAATAGCCATAATAAGGTACGTCACTCGCGCGATCTTCGATGAAATAGTACTCGGGCATGAAACCGCCATTGACGACGACGGCGCGAGCAGCTTCCAGAAACTCTTTCCGTTCGGCCTCAGGCATGTCGAGATCGATAGCCTTAAAAAGCCGGCGGCCCACGAAACGCCGGCTTAGATCGCTTAGCACCGGATCGCTTGAACGTTGCCACTGTTTCATGTGGAAGATGACGTCCGAGTCATCCATCTCAAGATGTTCGGTGATGGTCAATGCCTGTCGACGCAGGATCTTTTCAAACGACGTACCGGGGGCGGACCAGACCGGCTCGCCTTTCTCAACCAACTCGAGCGCTCGACGCAATGCGGATCTGAGCACTGCCTCAGCCGATCTCAAGGTCCGATGAAAGTAGACCTGTCGAAACATGTAATAGCGGGCCTGGAGGTATTCTTCAACCGCAAAGATGCCACGCGCGGCGACATAGATTCGATCACCTTCCTGGTCGATCTGAAGCGCGTTGATGATCCACTCGAGATCGTACAGACCATACTTCGCTCCGGTCATCAGTGAATCGCGCAGGAGATAATCCATTCGATCCACATCAAGTTGCGACGAGACCAGTTGCGCCAGCGCCGCGGGCTTAAACGTTCCTTCGATGATCGAGGCGACACGTTCCGGTAGTTCTTCGGAATATGACTTGAGCGCCGCACAGAGCGCCGTGTCTTCCGATGTCACGGCCCGCATAGTCAATTGCTCGTGATGGACACCCAGCACTTTTTCCATCGCATGCGAGAACGGACCATGTCCCACGTCATGTAAGAGTGCTGCCGCGCGCGCTGCGGCGCAATCAGCCAACCCAATCTCGTAGCGATCGCCGAGCTGGTCGAGAATGCGTGTCATCAGATGCAGCGCACCCAGACTGTGGGTGAAGCGCGAGTGCTCCGCTCCCTGATAGGTGTACAGACCAAGGCCAAGTTGCTTGATGCGACGCAGCCTTTGAAATTCGGGCGTGTCGATCAAACGAATCATCAACCGGCCTTCGGCGCTATCGTCGCGCAAAGGAATGATGTTGTGAACCGGATCGCGATAAATTCGCTGAGACAAGCTCTCGAACCTATTCAATTCAATCGATTGGGTTGCGGCAGTCTACCACATGGCGTCGCGCGGGCCATGCGGCAGAGGGCAGCAACCGGGTGGTTCCTGCGAAACAGTGGCCCGGACATTTTACGGAATTTCGGAGTAAAACCGAATTTTCGGATTTGCCGTTTTCGCAAAACCCCCCTAAATCAAAGGTTTTCCTCCCAGCCGCGAGAGGTCCACCTATGGCACCGCCATTGCTTAAGAACGAGTGGAATCGAATCTCTGGCGGGATGTATGGGGACGAACCAATTTAGGGGAGGCCAAGCAAAGGCCCGATACCGCCAACGAAATCGGAATAATGAAGGCCAGCAATACCAGAGTGTCACAGGGTTTGGGGTTGTTGGCTGTTGACTTAATTAAGACCAATTAGAGGCCGCTTCACGGGGCGCTCTTAACGAAAGGACAGAGAAGATGAAAAAAGTTTTTATGTTCGTTCTGGCCATGACGCTGGCGATGTTTGCCACAAGTGCGATGGCCCAGTCGAGCACGACAGGTTCTTTAGAAGGAACTGTCACTGACCCGAACGGTGCGGCAGTCAGAGGCGCCACGGTCACGGTGACCAGTCCGAATCTGATCTCGCCGAAGTCGGCGACCACGGGGGATGACGGTCGCTACCAGATTAGCGCGCTTCCTCCGGGCATTTACAAAGTTGCCGTTGACTCGGCAGGCTTCGGTAAATACGAGAAAAGCGACGTTCAAGTCAACCTGGGAAGAACTTCCAGCGCTGACGCGCAACTCGCGCTCGCAACAGCAACTGCGACCGTGACCGTAACTGGCGGCGCCGCGGTTGATGTCGCCCAGAACACAACCGGATCGAACGTTTCGACCGAGCAGTTCTCAAACTTCCCGACCCAGCGTACCGTCCAGGGCCTTTACACAATCGCCCCGACTGTTACGCGTTCAGGTCTGCGCGATGCGACCGGTCGTGATCGCGATCCGTCGGTTGCCGGATCTTCGGGACCAGAGAACAACTACATTCTTGACGGCGTGAACACCAGCGACCCGGCCTTTGGCGGATCGGGTGCCAACCTGCCGTTTGAGTTTGTTCAGGAAGTTGAAATCAAGACCGGCGCGTACGGCGCCGAGTACGGCAAGTCCACTGGCGGTATCTTCAATGTCATCACCAAGAGTGGTGGCAACGAGTTTCATGGCGACCTGTTTGGCTATGGAACGACCAAGGGCCTGGTCCGCAAGGTGAAGAACTTCTCGTTCACGGGATCTTCGGCGAATGGATTCTCGGAGGTTGATCTCGGCGGCGACATCGGCGGTCCCATCGTTAAGGACAAGCTCTGGTTCTTTGGCGCCTTCAATCCGCAGCGCCGGACCAACTATTATCTGACACAAACGTTCTTTGCGCCCGTGCAGAACAAAGTGACCATTCCTTTTTATGCCGGCAAGATCACTTGGGCAATCAACAGCAAGAACACGTTCACCGCTTCGACCTTTGGCGATTTCACCAAGGTTGAAGGTTTTCTCGCCACGGGCGCGCTGAATAACGTGAACGGCTTCGGCAATGACGTTAGGGCGTTCACGGGACTACAGCAAACAGGCGGCCATAACTACGCCGGTCGTCTCAACTCAACGATCAGCAACAACTTCATCGCAGAGTTCTCAGGCGGCCTGCACTTCCAGAGAGCCAATACGATCCCGACAACGATCGCTTCGCCGCTTATCGCCGACAACTTTGCGGTGTTGAGAGGCGGCGCGGTCCTAACTCCAGTATCGACTGGCGTCACTTGTCCTATTGACCCGGCTACTGGGCTTAGCACATGTACTGGGACCGGCTTCATTGACTTCGTCGATGGACGGGGCGGCTCGCTGCAGCGCGGTTACTCGCGCGGTCCGGGCTTTGGTTTGTACTCAACTCAAACTCGCGACCGCTATGAGATCAATGCCCACCTGCAGAATATCGTGGGCAAGCATACGGTTAAGTGGGGCTTTGAATGGTTCCGTAATAAGTACGACATCAATACCCTTTCGAGCGGACCGGCTGTCACCTATGCGTTTACGCCCGGTCTGGGTCTGTCGAACACGAACGGCGCCGCGAACGTTACGAATGGCGAGCGCATAACCAACAACTGGTTGGTTTGCACAACGCGCGGTACCCAGATTATCTGCCCGAGTGCCGCAGGTACGACGCGCGCATCGGCCATTCCGGCTGCCACCTTGGCAGGACTAGGCCTAACGGTGGGCGCGACCGGCGCTATCACCACGGCTGAAGCCTTCAACAATCCGTTCATAATTAGAAACACCACGCGCGTGCGTGATTTTGAACTCGTCGGAAAGACGTACACCAATGCGGAAGCGTTTTATGTGCAGGACGACTGGAAGTTCCTTCCGAACTGGCAGTTCAATATCGGTGCTCGCTGGGACTATGAACAAGCCTACAACAACACTGGAACGAGCTACATCAAGTTCAATAACTGGTGGGATAACCTGGCGCCGAGGTTGGGCGTGAGCTGGGATTTCACCGGCAAGGGCAAAGGCAAGCTGTTCGCGAACTATGCCACGTTCATCGAAGTCCCAATGCCGCTGGATCTTAACGTCCGAGCTGCGGGTGGAAACGTTCAGACCGACAAGAACTTCAATGTTGGTACGTTGAATGGGCCTGCGGGCTCGCTGATTGTTAACGGTGTTAGCACCGGCGCAACTAATCTTGGTGCTGATGCCACGCCACCTGATCCGGGCCTAAAGCCGCAGAGCATCGGTGAAGGTTCAGCCGGTTTCGAGTACGAGGTTGTGAAGGACCTCGCGATCGGAACGCGGGCCATCTATCGGCACATGCGAAACGTGGTCGAGGACGGTTCGTTTGACGATGGCGACACCTACTTCATCTTCAATCCGGGACGAAATGAGCCCGGCACTACCGAGAGAGCAGCATGCGAAGGCGGCCCTGGTCGCTCTCCGCGTTGCTTCGGCAGAGCTCAGCGTTTTTACCGCGCCCTCGAGTTTACGGCGACGAAGCGATTTACGCACAACTATCAGTTCATCGCTTCCTACGTGTTCTCGAGCCTGACCGGTAACTACGAAGGCTTGTTCCGCAACGATAACGGGCAGTCTGACCCGAACATCACTTCGCTGTTCGACCTGCAGAGCCTGCTCGATAACACCTATGGACGTCTGCCAAATGATCGTCCGCATCAGCTCAAGTTCAACGGCAGCTATCGGACTCCGTTCAAGCTTCTCATTAGCGGAAACTTCTACATGCAGTCCGGCACGCCGTTTAACCAACTGATTCCGCATCCCATCTATGGAAATAACGAAGGATTCCAGGTACAGCGCGGGACGGCGACCGTTCCAACGGTCACCGCTGTTCAGGCTGGGTTCCCAAATGTTGTCCAGGGCATCGGTTCCCAGCGTACGCCGACGACCACGAACCTGGATCTGGGCATTTATTACCCGATCAAGTTGGGTGAGAAGCGTGAACTTCGTCTCACGGGAGATTGGTTCAACGTCTTCAACAGCCAGCGTGCAATTACGCTGGATCAAACCTACTCGATTAACAGTGGTGTGTCGGGAGTTGCGCCAGTAGTCAATCCCTTCTGGGGATCGGCATTGCTGATTCAAGCTCCTTCGGCGTTCAGGTTTGGCGCCAAGTTCACCTTCTAACCAATAGCCTTCGCCCAATGGGCGATGTGCATTGAACCTGATGGGGAGAGGCGCCGAGCATTTGCGTCTCTCCCCATTTTCTTTTTCCGGGCCTGGGGAACTTGACGGCCGTCAGCTCCAGGAGTCCAATGTGTAAACCTCAATAAGCTCTTGAAGGGGGGGTTCCTGATGCCTTTGCTTCCTGCGCCGCATTCCGAACACCGCCACGCAAACACAGCAGCACACTTTCTACCGATCCTTCTCTTGCTCTTTTTGCCAGTTGCGGCCTTAGGCCAAGGGAGCGGCAGGGACTCGACCGGCACGGGTGGCAAACACATAATCCAGGGCAAGATATTTTTTCCGTCCGGTCGCAGGGCAGAGGGTACGATCCAAATCAAGTTACAGAGCTACGCAGCGAGCGAGATTTCGATAATGGCGGATTCCAGCGGGTCATTTATTTTTGCATCGCTGGCGCCCGGCAACTATACGGTAGTCGTGAATGCCGGAGATGACTATGAGATTGCGCGCGAAGGCGTGACGATCGATAGCGATCTGAACCTGGCCAGATCGGGCGTCTCCCTTAATTCGGGGACGCGCAGATACACGGTGATGGTCACGTTGCAACCGAAACACGATTCGGGAAATCGCGCGAGGCCATCCGTGATCAACGCAGCTCTGGCGGACGTTCCCGAAAGTGCTCGCACGCTATATGAGAAAAGCTTAGAGCTGGCCAAGGCGGGCGAATCGTTGAAGGCGATCGATAACTTGAGAGCCGCCATCTCGCTTTATCCGCAGTTTCCGCTGGCCCTCAATGAACTAGGCGTGCAATATCTTAAAATCAACCAGGCAAACAGAGCAGTCGAACCACTCAGGTCGGCGACAAAACTCAGCCCTGACGCTTTTACTCCCAAGCTCAATTTAGGAATTGCGCTGTTAGAGACGCAGCAGTTGGCGGAAGCGGAAACGCAGTTGCGCGATGCTGTGAAGCGAAACGACTCGGCGCCGACGGCCCATATGTACCTGGGGGTTGCGCTCACAAAGTTACGCAACTATCCGGACGCCGAAAAGGAATTGCGACGGGCCATCGATTTAGCGGGAACTCAATTGGGATTGGCGCACTACTATCTGGGCGGAATTTACTGGGGACGGGGCGAGTATCGCCAAGCCGCCGATGAGTTAGAGACTTATCTTCGCCTTACGCCAAATGCTCAGGATGCCGAGCGTGTGCGGGGAACAATCAAAGAACTTCGCAGCAAGTCTTAGTTCGCCATCCGCTGTTTCCAAAATTAATCTTCTTAGGATAAATTCATCGATAGATGAGGTGTCCATTCTAATGATCAAGCTTAATAGACTAACTGTTTTGAAAGTCCATCACGGTTACGCGCTGTTCCTCGCTATTTTTGGTTTATCGGTTGCGGTTGGCGTGCAGGCCCAGGCCCCCGGCAGTAGCCGAGGCCTGTCGAGCGGCGGCGGCAGTCACCAAATTCAGGGGCGGGTCTATTTTCCCTCGGGCCAGTCAAGCAACGGCAGGATTATCAAGGTCAACCTCGAGTCTGCCAGCGCGACGGGCAACCTGTCCACGGTCACGGATCAAGATGGCTCGTTCAGGTTCAATAATCTGGGACCCGGCAGTTATAGAGTGATCGTCGATGGCGGTAAGGAATATGAAGCACCTGCTGAGTCAGTCAATATTGACCCCACCGGCACGAGCGGCCCGGTTACTAGTGTCACGATCCAGCTTCGGCTCAAAGCGGACGCATCAAATCCGGCCTTTGCCGGCGTTCCCCGAAACGCGTTGGACTTCTATCAAAAGGGAGTGGCCGCGTCGCAAAAAGGCAATCCCCAGGCCGCCGCTGAATTTCTGGGCAAAGCAGTTTCAGCGTATCCGAACTTCCCAATGGCTCTGAGTGAACTGGGACTTCAATACCTCAAGCTCAAGCAAATGGACAAGGCTGCTGAAACGTTCGAGGCGTTGCTGAAGCTGAAGCCTAATGACACCGTCGCTCAACTAAATCTTGGCATCGTGCTCTACAATCAGGGCATCGTGCTTGTCAATCAGCAGAAGTTGGACGACGCACAGAAGAAGTTAGATGGAGCCGAAGCGCATCTGCGAGAAGCAATCAAGCTAAATAGTCCCGGCCCCACGGCGCACTATTATCTGGGGGTGACGCTCATAAAGTTCAAGGCATATAGCGAGGCCCAAAAAGAGTTGGAACTTGCGATCAGCAATGGTGGAGAGAATCTCGCCCAGGCTCATAGATATCTTGGTGGCCTCTATCAAAGTGCGCACCGGAACAAAGAGGCGGCCGACGAGTTGGAAAAGTATTTGAAATTGGATCCAAAGGCCGCCGACGCTGAACGCATCCGGGGCATAATCAAAGACCTTCGCAGCAAGCAGTAGATCTCCAGCGGTTTGATCAGCGCGCCGTGAGGTCGAGCAGGTGCCCCATTTTTTCTTTCTTGGTTTGCAGGTACTTCGCAGCCGGTTCGGACGACGCGACCTCAATCGAAACGCGTTCGGTAATCTCGAGTCCCGCCTCTTCCAGCGCTCGCAGTTTCCCGGGGTTGTTTGATATCACCTTCACCTTGCATAAGCCGAGGTGAAAAAGCACCTCTGCGCACTGCCGGTACTCGCGGGAATCAACTGCCAGACCCAGACGCTCATTTGCTTCGACTGTGTCTGCGCCTTCGTCCTGCAAGGCATAGGCCCGAATCTTGTTAAGGATACCGATGCCGCGGCCCTCCTGTTGCTGGTAGACGATGGCCCCGCGCCCTTCTGCTTCAATCATCTGCATCGTGTGGTGAAGTTGCTCGCCGCAATCGCACTTCGTCGATCCGAAGACATCGCCCGTCAGGCACTGAGAATGTATTCGTACCAACGTGGGCACATCCGGTCGCAGCTCGCCCTTGAACAGCACCACAAACTCTTCGCTGCTGGTAAGCGAGCGATAACCCGCGATTTGGAAGTCGCCCCATTCGGTTGGCAACTTCGCCTCAGCCACCCGTTCGACGGATAACGTCTGTGGAGAGTTGGGACAAACCAAGGGTTCAACCGGCGCCTTCTTCACATTACATGCCATCTAAGGCTCCTTAAGATGAGGTCGCTCTCATGACTCAGGCGGAACCGTCCGCACACGAGAGCGACAAATGCCAATGGGGGCTAAGAAAGAATCATTAGAAATTATAGGGGCAGGCTTGCGCATCGACAAGTAGGGCCTTCCCGCAGCGGCGCGCGAAGGCTTCTCTCTGGTAAGAGTGTGGCAACGCGGCTGATTTACTACATGACTATAAGCCCACAGCTGTTGCTGTGGGCTGCAAGGCCGCGATAAGATACGCCCCTTGGATCCAAGTCCACGTGCCGCCAATGTTTCTCGGTCAAGCGCGGCGGCTACAGAAAAAGAATGCCGAACGATTCTGAAGAGATTTCGGTAATAAAAGAGCCGGTTGAAATCGATACTTACTCTGGCCAGTATCAGCGGTCCGGTGAACGCCGGCCCGCGCTCGTCTTCCTGCGCGGCGAATTACTTGCCGTACAGATTCCACTGGAACGCGCGGAAGTGACTCTGGGCCGGGCGCTCGACGCAGACATACGCGTCAATGACTCGCGCGCGTCACGCTTGCACGCTCGCATTAGCACCGAGCCCGACGCCGAGACCGGCGTGATTCGTTATCGTTTGACCGATCTCGACTCGACCAACGGCACCCTTCTGAACGGCAAGGCGATCAATCAGGCTTTTCTGCAAGACGGGGACAAATTCGAAGTAGGCGATCAATTGATCCGCTTCGAAATGCTCGACGAGATTGATCGCGAGTTTCAACAACAAATTCATCGCCTGCTGGTCCATGACGAGCTGACCGGACTACTTACCAGCAAATCATTCTTTTCCGAGCTGCGTCGCGAAGCCGCGCGCGCTGAGGCCGAGTCGATGCCCTTCTGTGTGCTGATGATGGACATTGATTATTTCAAGGAAGTGAACGACACCTACGGCCATCTGGTGGGCAGCGAAACGTTGGAAGTGATCGGATCGGTGATCAAGCAGACGCTGCGCGCCGGCGACGTGGGCGCCCGGTTCGGCGGCGAGGAGTTTGCCGCGTTTTTGCTCGATGCGGATTACGCGCAGGGCATGGTAGCGGCTGAGCGTGTGCGATCGGCAATCGAGAAGCACGAATTTCCCGCGGTGCGCCGGGGCAGTACGGAAGAACCACGTACGCACCGCATTACGATCAGCGTCGGGGTCGCGGTCTTTCCCGAAGACGCGCGGGATCCGATTCAACTTGTGGAGCTGGCCGACTCAGCGCTGTACCGGGCAAAGCGCAGTGGCCGCAATTGCGTCTGTGCGTACCGGCCGGCCGGTACAACTGAAGTAGTGCATTTGCGGCCGCGGCTTGAGACCTGATGAGAAAACTAGATTGAAAAATTCGAAGACTCTGACGCAGCAAGTCCTGAAACGAATCTGATGGGTAGTTTGACCAAACGGTCAGAAGGAGAGATTCACGTGAAATATTTGAAAGGTAGCATTGGGCTAGTGTTTCTGCTGGCGTGCGCAATTTCCGTCGCGGCACAGCAGCCTGCCGAACAGCGCGCGGCCTTGAACGAAGCCGCCGCAGGTTTCGATGCTAAGGGCGTGGCGGCCGTCGAAGCGCGATTGTTGACGACGGTGCTCAATGGATCTGATGACTCGCCGGTCACTAACGTGCGCCTGGTGGTGAAGAACACCAGCTCTAACTTTTATACTTATGTGACCGGGTGGGCGACGTTCTATGACGCGGGCGCAGTACGTTGCGGTGAAGGTCTGTTCAAGGTTGACGCGCTGGCCCCCGGCGAATCTTCGGAAACCGATACGCCGGGCTTGCGTCTGAAATGCACGGCGGCAAGTTGGCGGATTGTGGCGACCAGTCTGTTAACCCGCACCGCCGACACCGCGAAAGAGGTCACGGCGCCGCCTGCGGTCGAAGCTGTCGCTGAAAAACCCGCGCCGGTTAACTTCATCATCAGCATCGATGGTGAACAGCATCCGATCCAGGTTAACAATCCGATCGTCCTGAAGCTGGGCACCAGGCGAAGAAAGATCGTCCTGCGACCAGTGCCGTGAGGGGAGAATGTCCGACAAGCTTCAGTTTGTCGATTTAGTGGTTTAGAAGCGGGCTACTGCCCGCTGGTCGGGCGTTAGCCCGACTCTAAACGAATGCGCAATCACCAGCGACAAACTAAAGTTTGTCGGACACTAACACCGGCAGCAGCGCCGCGCCGCGCGGCAGAATGTAACCCCTCGCGTCTGGTGAGACAGTAGCCAGAACTTCCTCCAGTGAGCGTGCCGGAATCATCCGCATGCGTCGTACTTCTTCGGCGGCCAATTCGGTAACGATGTGAACT
>JBGPWS010000397.1:0-3325 GCA_041492345.1 Pyrinomonadaceae bacterium
ATCGTCTTCCCCAATTCCACTTGTCCCAGGTGCAGCGCCCGGATCAAAGCCTATGACAATATTCCGATTCTGAGCTTTCTAATTCTGCACGGAAAATGCCGAGCGTGTGGCGCGCCAATCTCGCCACGCTATCCCGCGGTCGAAGCCCTTACTGCCTTATTGTTTGCCGCTGTCACCTGGCATGACGGTTTGTCTTTCGCGCTGGCTTTCGATCTCGCCTTCGCGGCTTCGGTTCTGGCGCTGCTTTTTATCGACGCCGAACACATGATTTTGCCGAACGCGATTACCTACCCCGGGATTCTCTTCGCCCTAATTACTCGCGCAGTCGTTCCCTATCTGGCGGGACCATCGCACTTCGACGACTTGCCACAACTAATTACACTTTTTCCTCCGGGCTGGCCGGTCCCGCTCGTTTCATTAATTGGTGCGGCGATTGGAGCGCTGGCCGGCGGCGGATCGCTCTGGCTGATGGGGTTCCTCTGGGAAAAGCTGCGCGGCGTCGAAGCCATGGGCTTTGGCGACGTTAAGATGATGTTGATGATCGGGGCCTATCTCGGCTGGCGGTTGACCATCCTCACGATTCTCATCGGCGCCCTCAGCGGTTCGTTGGCGGGGATTTCTCTGATGATACGACGCGGAAGTCGAAACCTGCAGATGATGTTGCCGTTCGGAATTTTCCTCGGCATCGGATCAATCATCTCGTTGTTGATCGGCACGCGGATCATCGCATGGTACGCTTCGCAATTTCGTTAGCTTGAAAGATGCAAGCCAGTCGCCTTCAAATCCTGCTTACCATTTTTGCCGGCATCTTCCTGCTGGGCACGGTGCTAATCTTCGCGATCTTCGCGCTAGCCCCCGGCACCGCCGTCGTCTACCGCCCGTTTCTGCTTACGGCTTTTGTCGTTACGCTTTTTATCAGTCTGGTCTGCATCTCCTGGCTTTTGCGTGGCTTGCTCCGTCCTTACAGTCAACTGGTGGGCGAGGCCAGACGCGCCCCTGTCGCGCATTCGGGCAAGTCGCAAAACGAAGCCGCATTCGTACTGGAAACATTTCAATCGGTCATCGCCCAGCTTCAGGAGCAACAGCTCGAACTCAAGCGCCTCAGTGATCAGGCGAGCCAGCGCGCGGATTCCGCCGAGCGCTTCAGCGATCGCATCGTAGCCAGCATGCCTACCGGCTTGATCGCTTTCGATTCAGCCGGCAACGCCACAGTGATGAATGGGCCCGCGCGCGGCCTGCTGGCAAATGAACTGAGCGCCTCAGGCGAAAACTTCCGGACGATATTCTCCAGCGTTCCGGCGCTGGCAGAAATGGTCGAGGCTTGTCTGGCGAGCGGGCGTATTTTTCGGCGCGAAGAGATCGAAGCTATCAATGGCGGAACCGGATCGGGTAAACGATTCGGCGCGACGGTCGCGCCCATCGATCCTACTTCAGAGTCAGGCTCACGCGGCGCGCTATGCCTCATCACCGACATCACTGAAGTCACCCGCCTGCGCGAACAGGTCGCGCTAAAACGAAATCTGGAGAGTCTCGGCGAGATGTCCGCCGGACTGGCCCACGAATTTAAGAATGCGATGGCCGCGTTGCACGGCTATGCGCAGTTTCTCCAGAGCATCGATCAAGATGATCAAGGCAAGGCGGCCGCGGAGGCGCTGTTGCAGGAAGTCCGAAACCTCTCAGAGATGATCACGGCGTTTCTCAACTTTGCCCGGCCGCAGCCGTTACAGCTCGAAGATGTTTCACTCGATGAAATGATTCAGGAGTGTGCGAGAGAGTTAGGACCGCTGTTTGAATCACGAAGGGTCAAGTTGGTAATTGAAGAGTCTTCCTCTGCGCCACCTTTGCGTTCTCTGCGTCTCGGCGGTGAATCGACGAACGAAAGAGTTCACCGCAGAGACGCAGAGAACGCCGAGACTGCGCAGAGGATTGAAATGCAGGCTGACACGCGTATGCTGCGCCAGGCACTCCTGAATCTGCTGCGCAACGCTGCCGAAGCAATTCCAGATGATGAGTCCGATCGCAGAGTCACGGTTCGCAGTTCAATCGAAAGCCAGCAGGGAAAACCGTGGGTGGCGATCTCGATCCAAGACACCGGCGACGGAATAGCCGATTCCGACTTGCAGAAGATCTTCATTCCCTTCTTCACGACCAAATCCGGAGGGCACGGCATTGGTCTGGCCTTAGCCCATCGAGTGATCAGCGAACATGGCGGCACGCTTAACGTGACAAATGTTTCCGAGGGGGGCGCGGTCTTTACGATTCGGCTGCCTCAATGAAAAGTTTGGAGTACCGACTTCAGTCGGGTATTTCGTCTAGCAGGCCGCTGAAAAATGGTTAGCCACAGAGACACGGAGACACAGAGAAAGAGGAAACCAAAAGGGGGGCAAGCTTAATGGCAATTCTGATCAATTCTTGGTCTTTTCTCCGTGACTCTGTGCCTCTGTGGCTTGATTTGTTTTTTCAGCATCCTGCTTGAACCCAGTTGGCTACGAGGAACGCTACGCATAGGAACAACTCCCATGCCCCCACAAACAATCGATGAAGTCCTGACCGAACTCGATCAAATCATTCTTCGCGCCCGCACCGAGCGGGATCGGCTCGGCTTCTTCGCCACCCTCTATCGAAACGTCACTCTCAAGGTCAAGCAAGGCATCGCCGCCGGTTTGTTTGAAGACGGGCCGCGAATGGAAAAGCTCGAGGTGACGTTTGCGAACCGTTACCTCGCCGCGCTCGGAAGCTTTCGCCGCGGTGAACCGTTGAGCAAATGCTGGCTCACATCTTTTCGCATCGCCGCCACCTGGCCACCGATAATCCTTCAGCACCTGCTTACCGGGACGAACGCGCATGTCAACTTTGACCTGGGTATCGCCGCGCAAACAGTCGCGCCCGGGCCTCAACTCGCTTCGCTGGAAAATGATTTCAATCAGATAAACAACGCCCTGGGCAGCATGATCATAAAAGTGCGGTCAGACATTGAAGAGGTCTCGCCGTGGATCAAGTTGCTCGATCGCTACGCCTCGCAAACAGAAGACAGGCTTATTAACTTTAGCCTGGGGAAAGCGCGCGCCAGCGCGTGGCTGGTGGCGAATATGATCAATTCAACGCCGGCAGATCAACTGGCCCGCGAGCTGAGTATTCTCGATGATGGCGTCGCCATGCTCGGTTCTTTGATTGGTAGTCCGAAGGAATGGCTGATAAGTCTTGGCCTGCACGTGATACGCGTCCGAGAAAGCAACGATGTCCCACACATCATCGACGCGCTGAGCGAAATGTAGGATTGAAGGACGCCATTCCGCACGAATTGAAGGGCTCCAGCGTTCCGTTA
>JBGPWS010000368.1:0-4009 GCA_041492345.1 Pyrinomonadaceae bacterium
ATCCAACAAACGTTTTCGTGTTACTTCAATAATGGAAGCGCTCGCTATGCAGACTGGCGATCCTGAAGCAATGGTCGAAGTTAAGCGTCGCGACCTTTCACATTCCTACTCGTATCTCAAGATCGCAGAAATCTATCGCGAGGCTGGAGAGAATGACAAAGCACTCGCCCAGGCTGAAGAAGGTTTGAAATCCTTTCCGCAGCGCGATTCGCGACTAGTTGAGTTTCTGGCGCAAGAATATCATCGCCGCGCCCGTCACGAAGACGCGATGAAACTGATCTGGGACCAGTTTGTCGAGTCGCCATCTTTGGGCCACTATCAGGAACTAAATGCAAACGCAGTCAAAGTGCAGCCGAATTCTAATTGGCCTGCGTGGAGAGAGAAGGCCCTTGCTCACGTACGTTCGGTGATTGCGCAGGAAAAGCAGGATCAGAAACCATGCGACTGGCACTGGGTTGCCCGCCCCGACAACTCTCGACTGGTAGAGATCTTTCTTTGGGAGAAGCGCTACGACGAAGCGTGGCAAGAAGCCTCGATCGGCGGTTGCTCAGATGCGCTCTGGCTTCGCGTTGCCGCCGCCCGGGAAGAGAAACATCCCGGTGATGCAATTCCAGTTTATCAGGAAATAATCGTCACCATCCTGAAACACTCAAACAATTCAGCTTACGAAGAATCTGCAAATCTCATCCGCAAGATTCGCGAGTTAATGGCTCGCCTGAGACGCGAAAATGAATTTGGGGACTATCTCGCTGCGCTACGTGTCGAGTACAAACGGAAGCGAAATTTCATGAAGCTCCTTGATGAATTCAAGGAATAGTTCACGCCGAGAAATCCGCGAAAGAAACAGTCGCCGAGCCCATTGGCACTCGATGCCTTCAATCAAGGAGCAGTCAAACAGCGCGTCGCCGCTGAGGAGGTCGAACATCAGAGCTGGTTCTGAATGCGACGGAAGCGGTAAACTGAATCGTCAAACGTTGTCCAGTAAAGTCCAAAGGGATTATGATTAGCCGATGAGTACCGCTGAACTTGTAGAACAGGTCAAAGCATTGCCCACACGTGAGCGTCGGAGACTCGTAGAGATCATCCTGCAGCTTGAGCAAGACTCAACGGCGACTCCTACATCACCGCGGCGCATCAAGTGGCCCGACATTGAGGCAAGGGCCAAACGCATCTTCGGAAACAGGACTGTTCCGAATCTGGTGCTCATGGAGCGTGGGGAATAGGGCTAAAATGAATCGGGAGCAGTTGGGCTTGGAGGACGGTGCGAGATGTCCACGATCGAAGAAATAGTGAAAGCTGTGAGGGACTTGCCGCCGAAGGAACAAGATGAAGTAAAGCGTCGTCTTGATGCCTTGGTGTCTCCGCCTGAAGCCGATCAATCGCTCGAAGCAAGCACTGAAACGAATAATGTCCACCAAGACGCGGTCGATCTGGATCAACGCATTCAGCAAGCCCTTTACAGCGCAGGTTTAGTTACTGAAATCAAGCCTCCCGTAAAGCGTCCGCGCGAGCGTCGTCCGCCAATCAACATCAAAGGCAAGCCGCTTTCAGAAACTATCATTGAGGATCGCCGGTAAGTGCCTGCCTACTTTTTCGACAGCAGTGCGCTAGCGCGGCTGTTCTAACCAGAATCGACTTTTCGGGCAAGCCAGCTTGAACTCTAAACTGCCTCGCCACGCCTCGGACGGATTTGATTTGCTTGATCGGGATGAAGGTTTAAGATGTGACGACGAGGTAAATCATGCGTTGGTTGAATTCTATCGCTGGTGCGGGACTCTTCATGATTCTCGCTGTGGGGAGCGCCTACGGCTGTTATTGCGGCGCAGACGCGAGTCCCTGTCAGGGTTACGGAAGGTCTGCCGCCGTGTTCATCGGCACTCCGATCGCGCTGAGAACAGTTGAGCCAAAACCTGGTACCAGCAAGGAATCTCCCGAGTACTGGCTGCCGCGAATATTCAAGTTCACGGTCGAACAGTCTTTTCTCGGTGTTCAGCCGGGCGAGTTAGAGGTCGGCACTGGCATGGGCTCATCCGACTGTGGCTACGACTTCAAACTGGGCCAGCGCTATGTTGTCTACGCCTACACAGCTGGGAAGAGTGACCGGCTGGGAACCGGCACTTGCAGTCGCACCGCACCGTACGAGAAAGCAGACGAGGACATCCAGTTCCTCCGCACCCTTGCATCGCAGAATCAAGGCGTAAGTATCTCTGGCGAGGTTAAGCGCCGACTGCACGACGTCGCCAAGGGAACTTCTACGGAGATAGGTCCTTTGGCCGCCGCCAGTCTGGTTGTCGAGAGCGACGGCGAGCGAAGAGAAGTAAGGACCGATGCCGCGGGCCGCTACAGTCTGAACGGACTTCGCCCCGGCAAGTATAAGGTGACCCTGCAATTGCCCGACGAGTTAATTGTGTACCCGGCGGAACATGAGATTACAGTTGCCGATCGCGGCTGCGCCACCGTCAGCTATCAGGTTATTGACAATGGAAGGGTAAGCGGAAAGGTCCTGGACCCAGAGGGCCACGCGGCAAAGGGCCTTATCCTGGGGTTAATGGATGCAAATCACGCGGACCCGAAAAAAGACTACGGCCGGATGGAACAAGTCGACGATGAGGGACGATTCAGTTTTTCCGGGTTGCCACCCGGGCGCTACTTGCTCGCTGTAAACCTAAGCCGTTTTCCTCACCCAAACGAACCTACGAACGCATACCCGCGTACCTATTATCCGGGCGTGACCGATGTCTCAAAGGCGGAAGTCATTACTCTGGGCGCCGGCGAAAACTTAAACGAAATTAATCTGCGGCTTCCCACGCGACGCGCGCCCAGCATCATTAACGGCAAGGTGGTCTGGGATGACGGCACGCCCGTTATTAACGCCATGATCCTATTTCGTGAAGTCACCTATGATGACGCGCAAATGAACACTGCTAATAGTGAAGCTTTACTTCTAGGATTCTTAGTGCAAGTCGATGGCAGCCGGGCGGCCAACGACCAGGGTTACTTCACAATCAGCGGCTATGTTGGGCAGACCTTCGCAATCGCGGCGCTCAGCACCCGGCCGGACCCTAACGACCCGCGACGTCTCGAGCAGCCGATGGTACCAAAACCGCCTGTCCAGGTCGTCCTGGCTAAGCCTACCGAGATGGTGACAATCGTGCTCACAAAGCTGCGATAGGTCTCATCGAAGTCTTAAGACTATGTCCGCCCATTTTAAGGCGGCCCGAGCCACTTAAGGACTCGGTCTCGCACAGTTGCTAGTGTCTAACGAGCAGCGCCAGCTGCGCGATGCACTGGAAGAGCTTGCGTCAAACGGCAGTGAGCGACCGTCGTATCAGACTTACGAGGAAGAGCGCACTTGGGTCGAAGCTCATCGCGACGAGTTTCTTGACCAATGGGTGGCGCTTGACGGTGGCCGGCTAATATCGCACGGCTCGGATGCCAAGGGTTTACGACCAAGCCCAAGAGCAAGGAATCATTGCTCCTTACCTCGTTCGAGTCTCGGAGAAGCAAGAAGCCTTCATCGGGGGCTGGCAGTGACCCATCATCTGACTTTCGATTCGGTTTACGACTATGGAACCGAAGCGATCATCTTGATTTGCAAAGAACTCTTCCCGGAACAGAAATATGTTCTCCCCATGAGCGCGGAAGAAAAGAGAGCCGCTTTTCCAGTGAGATTGATCGACGTTCCCGAAAGGCTACAACCCATCTCATAAATGCCCCGAGTCCCCGAAGCCTAATTCCGACCGTCTCGCTTTTGTGGTTCAACTTCCGGATTGCTCGTGACTCGAGAGCAACGCGGTAGTGTTGCGCTTGTACGAAGCTCAAATGAGTGAATTGGCGATTTTGAGTCAACCGAGGAAGCGTTCTGTTGTCCAGATTTCAGAGTCCAGGACCTGGGCACTTTGCATCGATCCATCGATCCGCCGTTTGCCAAATTGATTCAGGCTAGCTGGTGTTGCTAAGGTCGTCGTCATGTCCGAGCGTTCCACCGAGCAGATACGCGAATTGCTCG
>JBGPWS010000195.1:0-8877 GCA_041492345.1 Pyrinomonadaceae bacterium
TGTTGGGTGGCGGGTAGCACGAACTGTTAGTTTGCGCGTCGGATGTCCCGACTAGTTCCAGTCGTTGCTGGCCGACCGGTGTAGAAGCCTGTTGCCGCACGTTCAGTCGGGCGTTAGCCAGACTCTAAACAAATGCGAGGGGCTGGTGATATTGTTAAGCCATGCCAAGGGGCACATCCAGTGATCAATCCAAAGCGCTCAAGCGCGCTCGCCCGCAGGCAGGTCCGGCGATTACGCCGGAAGAATTTCTGGCGCTGAAGAAACCAAAAGGCGGTTTGGTTCTGGAGATCGGAGGAGAGCGCGTTTCGCTTACCAGTCTCGATCGCGTCTATTGGCCCGACGAGAAGCTTACGAAATTCGATCTGCTCAGTTATTACCTCAACATCAGTTCGCACCTCATTCCGTTTCTGAAAGACCGTCCGGCGATTCTGCAACGCTATCCGCGCGGGATTAAGGCGCCGATGTTTTTTCAGCAGGACCTGGAAAGCGCGCCCGCTTTCATCAAGACGGTGCGGCTGACCAATCAGGAAGGCCGCGAACTGAATTATGCCGTTTACACCACGGTGGGATCTCTGCTGCATTTTGTAAATCTCGGGACGATCGAGCAGCATCCGTGGCATTCGACGGTGAAACATCTCGACAAGCCGGATTACCTGATGCTCGATCTCGATCCGAAGGCGGCACCCTGGAAAAATGTTTTGGACGTGGCGCTCGTTTGCAGGGAAGTTTTGGATGAACTCGGCTTGCCGGCCTTTCCCAAAACCTCGGGCTCATCAGGGATACACGTCTACGTACCGCTAAGGCCGAAATACGATTACGGAAAGATCGCTGAGATTGCTATGGCGCTCGCGAACGAAGTCGCTCATCGGGCGCCGCGGATTGCTACGACGCAACGGTCACTGGCCAAACGTCAGCCGCAGCAGGTGTACGTGGACGCGATGCAAAACGCACGTGGCAAAACGATCGCTTCACTTTTCAGCGCGCGCGCCAAACCCGGCGCCACGGTCTCGATGCCGCTCACATGGAAGCAGGTTGAAAAGGGTGTGAAGATTTCAGACTTCACGATCAAGAACGCGCCTGGATTGGTTAAGAAGAACGGCAACGCGTGGAAAGAATTCTTTGAAAGCCAGCAGCTCTTGAAGTTGTGAAATTGTTAAGCGTATTTAACCAATCAAGGTTGCGCCAGTTTCCTCTTCCCCTCGAGTGCATCCCGGTAAGCCCCGCCCGTTACGTCGCCAATCTTGATCGCCGCTTCGAATTCTTTCATTGCTTCGTCGTTGTGATCGAGGAACGCGAAGATCCGGCCCATAGCCTCGTGCGCGCGTGACAGCAGCACTTTGTCGGTTTCCGGCGCGGCCGCAGCTACCGCCAGACGATAGCCGGCCAGGGCCCGATTCAGCCGCTGCGTTTGCAAATCATCGTCGGTCGTGTCGCGCGCCCACAGACTCGCAGTTTGGCCCAGCGTAAAGAACAGGCGCGGTTCGCCGGGATATTCCTGCAACAGCGCTTTCAAACGCGTTTCCGCTTCCTCATAGTTGCGGGTCTGCAAAAGCTTTTCCACTTCAGTCAAACTTTTGACCAGCGCTGAGCCGTGCGACGTATCCACCGCTTCCCGTGCTTCCGAACCGGGATCGATTAACCACAGGGAATAACGCGGATGGGCTTTACGCGCGGCGATCGCGCGATCGCGCGCGGCACTGACTTCCGCGAGTCGTTTGGTTTCGCGCGCCGGATCAAACCCGGTGATCATTTCCGCGAAGAAACTCGCGATATCAAAACCCGAGGCCTGAAAGTCACGCAGTTGATCGGCGAAAAAGAAATCCAGGACGGCGCCTTTTTCATATTCTTCCGCCAGACGGGCAATTGTCTCGTCAGCGATCGCGGCGCGCGTCGCTTCCGCCTCACCGGCAACGGTCCGGCGCGTGGCTTCGTCTTTCGCCTCCTGCAAACGCCGGCGCTGAAGATTTGTGACCGCCGTCAACCTGTTCGCTTCTTCAAAGCGTGCGTCGGCGGCCGCGACAAACGATCGCGAGATCACTACGAACACGTCGGGCGAAACAGTGGCGCCTTCTTTGGTGCGCGCATCGATCAGTAGCTTTACCTGAGCGCGCTGCGCGGAAATTCCCTTGTTGAACTTCAGCACCAGCGGATCGATTACGAACTGAAGATAGCCGCGGCGCAGCTCGGACGAACTTGGATCGGTCCCTTCCGGAACGATCGCATAGTAATCGTCGGCGATCACACGAAAGTTGATTGTGCCCGGCGCAGCCATTAGATCCGGGACGATGTAGAAACGCCGATCGTGCACGCGCGTCGAGTAAACGGTAGTTGAGCTTTTCTTTTTGTCAGGGCTCTTGACGCGCACGCGCTCGGTCGACACTACGATCGGTCGCGTGTGCAGGTAAGACAGGACGGCGCGCACCATCTCGGCCGCGGGTTGTCGCAGGCGATCGGCTTCCGTCTGGTATGCGTGCATGTATGAAGCCAGACGCTCATCGATACCCGACTTCTTGTAGAACTCACGCACCAGCGGCGCAAAGTCGAGCACTTCGAGAATGCCGCTGGGAAGATCGTCGGAACGGTCGGGAGCATCCAGCAGAGGCGGTGCACCCAATGCGTAAGCCAGCGAGACGTAACGCGCGGCTTGATCGGCGGCCGTCGCCGGTGCCGGCAGTTTGTCCCGATCGAAAAAAGCTTTGAGCCGCTCGCGCAAACCGGCATCCAGGTTCGCCTGATCCTTCCGCACCAGCATGCGAAAAGCGGCCGGCTCTTTGCCCGGGGGCGTCGGATCAAACCCGGCGGCATCCAGCGCGGCCATGATAATGATCAAGCGCGCGTCGGGCTGCAGGCTGACACCATACTCAGAAAGTTCGAATGACGCTGGCGGTTGGGTTTGCGCCGTCTGCGCCCGTGGCGAAGGTGAAGGCGACATGGAGGGTTGCGCAACAGCGGCCCCGGCAAAGACAAAAATGACAATTGCGAAACAAGCTCTTCTAATCATTGGATTGCTGATTCCCGGATAATAAGCGGTGGCAAAAGTCCTTAATGTTAACGGATGTGGCCCGTACCAACAAACGCCCGAACAGTTTTCAGTGAAAAGTGGCACGGGCGTCCCGCCCGTGAAACCACGCGCAAGATGCGCGTGCCACAATCTCATCGGCAAGGCTCAGATGTCCGGCCCCGGAAGCTGGATGCCACAGCGACCCATCTTCGTCAGGCCACATCAGGAATCCAGAACGTTTGGCCGTCAACTTCAACGTTTCTCAAGCCGCGGCCCGGCAGTTCCCTTTCTTCCAATCCGAGGAAAGTGAAGTGAGGCAAATCGCTCAGGACCGTCTGGAACCATCCGTGGTGCGCGAGAATTTCGCGGACTCGCTGGTCAAAAAATTCGTTGGCGTCAAAAGCCAGCATCGCGATGTGCTGCGATGTTCCTGGCGCAGCAATCGAATAAAGCACGGATTTCGACAAGTCCTGGCTGAAAAAGATCCCCTCCTGCTCGAGTTCAAGGACTTCCGGTACTTGTTCATGGATCGGAAGACCGCGCAGCCGTTCCGCCCGTGTTTGGCTCAACCTCTCGGCCCTGGTCCAGTGATCGAGCGCCGGCAAAAAACGCGAGTTCCACAAACGCACTGTGTCGGCATAACTTCGGCGCGCAGCTTCGGCGCCGTCGCGCGGCGAGATCTTCAGGCCTTCGGCTCGCGCGGTGGCGCGGGCCTTCAACAGCGCCGACATCGCGGCCGGCTGTAACTCGATCACAGCATCGCCGATCGTGGCCGCCGCCCGCCCGGCCGCTTTCTGAAAACGCGACACCTGATCTTCGCTGGTGAACACGCACAGAGGTGGAGGCAAGACAGTTCCGGCACCGACGAACATCGCGCCATAGTCATGCAGGACACGGCGCGCCACTTGATCATGTGCCGGGCAGATATCTTCGACGCTGGTTCCGCGTTGCTCCAGAGCGTGCTCGAGTGTGACATAGAATGGTGAAGAGTAATTGGATGCGGCCATCTTGGTAATCTAACTATTCCGGTTCCGAAACTCGAATGATAGTCGGCGGAGGGTCAGGCATCAAACACCGCCGCTCGATTCGGGAGTGTTTGGGTTTAGTCCGCGCAGCGGACGAATGATAGTAGCCCACCGATTTATCGGTGGGATCAGACGGAAATATGAAGATATAGTCCGTGAAGCGGACGGTTGACGTTGAAGCTTCGCGAGGATGATTCAGTCGCCCGTTTCACGGGCTCAGGAATAGGTTTGAATCGCTTACCCAGCACTCAAGTGCTGGGCTATTTTCAGGCGTCCGCTTCGCGGACTTCAGTCCCATGCGATCGTGACTCCCCAATTTCGTCGACTCCGTTATACTGCTCTTCAAATGACGCCGGAACTCTTCAGGGAAATCATCGCGACCTATCATCGCCACGGCTGGGACCTAAAGCGCGTCTTAATGAAACCGGCGACGCAAGCCTGTCTCAAAGAGCAAGCCGCCGAATTATTTAACGAAGCCAAGTTGATAGATGCCGAATTTGATGCGCTGTGGTTTGCGCGCCCATCGCAGGCGGGCCGAGTAGCCTGGGAGCTGCGCCTGGTGGCCGAACAACCTTATGCGTTATTTGAAGCTTTCGAAGCTGATGAGACTGAAGAAGAACGGGAAGAAGCGCGGATTGAGATGGAAAACAAAATGCGGGAGTACGTGACGAAATAACAAGTTAACGAATTACAGGCTAGGACGCCTTTAAGAGAAGATCATCCGGTGGGTCGAATGCTTCACCGCTTGCCCAACTTGAGCAGAAATTCCAGGCGCTGTCCGTCGCGCATTATGACCACCTTAGTAGGCGTGTAGGGGATCACGCGCCGGACGCGGTATGCGAGTTCCTCAACGGTACGAATTGGCGTCCCGTCAAACTCAGTTACGATATCGCCTTGTTTGATCCCGGCCATGTCCGCCGGTAGATTGGCAGAAATGTCTCCTAGTTGGACGCCAGAGATTTTCGTCCCGGGAAGTGTGACCGATTTAGCGTCACCGTCGTCAAAACCAAAGCGTCCCTGACCTTCGGCTCGATCTGAAAATGCCTCCGTAAGCTGGTCCAGCGTCTCTTTTGAAACAGTGGTCAGTTGCGTGTTGTGGAAATCACCGTCGCGCGTATAGATCACTTCGACTCTCTTGCCGATAGGAGTCTGGCGCAACAGAGTCATTATCTCTGCTTCATTCTTGACCGGATGACCGTCAAAGCTGGTGATGATATCGCCGCCAACCAGGCCCGCTTTGTCCGCAGGACCGCCGGGCGGACTCACATAATCAAATGAGGGCCCGCCATCTGCATCGTGGAAACCATCGATCCCAAAGTATGAACGAGGTGCCCAGACAGTTACACCGGCGCGAGGAATGTGACCAACGTTCTTGACCAGCATGCTGAGGCCGCCGCCGCTCGCGAAAAACAACCCGAGCCCAATCCACATCCAGGTCATGCCTCTAAAACCCAAACGCCGGCGGCGCGGATAATCACGTCCGGTTTGCCGCGCCAGAGGCGCGTTAACGCTGGGGTAAAACGGAGCAGTGCCGGCGGCGCCCGCGGCGTTCGGCAGGCGCACCGTCTCGGTATACTCGGCCGGGCCTTCGCCGAGCCGGTTCCCGCACGAGCGGCAGAAACGCATCTCTGGCGGCATTGGCGCGCCGCATTGCGCGCAAACAATCGCGCCGCTTTGATCTCCCGAGCCGGGACCGCTCCCGCTGAACTTTTGCTGAGGCTGCATGACGAAATTTGCTCGAATTCTTAAGCTAACGGTCGAATGACTGACGCCGGATTATACGCCGGATAGAGAGGATTGGTTCAGTCGAAAGCGTTTTTGGAACCGGGAATAGGTCCTGTAGGTCCTATAGGCCTAATATCGCCTATCCCCCGACGAGTTTACGAATACCACCCGACCAAGTATAGTCAGACCAACCAATCAAATAGTTAACGAAGGCAGTCGAATGGAAGTGACCAAGGCCCTGGCGGCGCTGCAGCCGCTCTACGGCAAAGGCAAGATCGAAATTGTGACCTGCGACGGGCACCGCGTGCGCGGCATCGTGCGCAGCATGAAAACTACCCAGGCCCTGACCACTCCGAGCGTAAAAGTCGAGCGCGCCGACGGCGAGATCGTGAAGGTCCCGGTCTCCTCCATCGTCGAAATTATTGATCACAATCCGCCGGCTTGATTTTCTCGGCGCTAACTCAGCGTTCTCTGCGCCTCTGCGGTGAATAGTTGTGTGCGGCCTGCTCAACGCAGAGACGCAGAGCGACCGAGCCGCAACTTGAACAAAGGCGATCCACGAAATCACACGAAGTCTCACTAACCGGATTCGCGTTGTTTCGTGTGGTTTCGTGGATCGTTATCGCTGATGAAACTCTGCCAAAACACACGAAGTTGAGAACTTGTATCACAGAGGCCGCAAAGGTCATGTACAGAACAGCCGAAATCAGGCACTAACCTGCATCAGACCTCTCTTGACTTACTCCGCTCCTCTCCTGCTTACTGCTCACTGCTTACTGATTAAGAAATGTCGCTCGAATTCAGCGTCGAATATCCATGCGTGCTGCGCGCGCGCTATTCGGAACGGCATCTGCGCGAGTGGGGCCGCCTCAGCAACCTGCACACAATTCTAACCACCGGCGATCAAAGCGCGCCCGGCCCTGACAAAATCAAGTGGATCGAAGATGCCGGCGCGGAGATCGAACTGTTGCAGGACGAGACGGCCGTCTGCGCGAATTGCCCCGCGTGTTTGCCGCCGGAAACCGCCGGAGAAGGCGAAGCGGTCGGCTGTCTCGGTCGCATCAACTATCCCATCGATGCTCAATTTGAAAAGTTCCTGGCCGACCGGGTTCAACTGGCTCTCGACACGCTCGACCCGGAAGACCAGCCGCGCCTGCTGCACATCCTCGTCGATCCCGAATCACCGTTTGACGGTGAAGCGACGAAAGAACTGCGACGAGTAACGACCGCTGAAGGCCTGCGGTTTTTTGAATCGCGCCTGCCGATCAGATTGACGCGTGCAGGCTCGCATCTGACTACCGACAACGTGTTCGATTTGCTGGCCGGGTTTCGCTCAGAGGATGCGGAAGCTACCAGCTACACGCGCGAGTTCCCTTTGGCAGCCACTGCTGACTATTACGATTTTCTCGACCTGATGCTGCGCAACGATCTGAGCGAGTCGGAACGCACTCGCCTGCACGCGCGCAGCCGCAACTATGCGCAGTTTCTGCGGCTGCTGTCGGCGATTGAACGCGCCGAGGCATTGAATGCTCGCGTGCTGGTTGATTAGCGGGTACAATCTTTCACCAACGTCTATCCGAGGTTTCAACATGCAAGAGATCAAGGGAGTTCAATTCGTAACCGACAGTTCTGGGCACAGGGTCGCTGTCCTGCTAGACCTCCAGGAATGGGGAGAGCTCTGGGAGGATATTTATGACAACGTGATCGCCAGAGAACGTGCTGACGAACCTCGAATGAAACTTGAAGATTTTGAAGACGAACTTCGCAAAGAGGGACTGTTGAGTGAGTGAGCCTCCATATGCCGTAAGTATTCGAAAATCAGCGCAGCGAGAAATAAAGTCGCTCGATCATACGGTACGCGAGAGAGTCATCAAAGCCCTCCGATCACTGCAAGACCCGCGCCCGCCCAGTTGCCTCAAACTTGCCGGCTCCAGCAATCTATGGCGGATACGAGTTGGCGATTGGCGCGTTCTTTATGAAATTAACGACGATGATCGAGAGGTGGACATCGTGGGCGTTCGGCATCGTAGCAAAGCATACGACTGAACTCTTCTTCTTCACGCATTTTCCTCATCCACCTGCCTGAGACTATCCAGGATCAAGTTGGTATTACTCGCCGCCTCGATGGTTATCGGAAAAGATTCCGCGGACTTCTGGAAACTAAACGCGCCGCCGGTGATCTCGACAATCTGCCGGAACGCTTCATGCGCGGTGAGCTTCCCGCTTTCCGCGCCGACAATCTGGCCGTCATTGAAAAGCACGCGCCCCGCCTGCGCGTTATTTGAGAGCACGAGGACACCGGTCAGCCGCGAGCTCTCAATCGCCTGAATCGCGTCGAACACATTGATCAGTGAGAGGTCGCCGGCAAACGTGACGCCGGGTTTGAGGCGTGGCGGTTCGGTTTTCTGCGCCGGCTTTGAGTAGAGTTCGGGATGACGCGCCCGCCGGATCGCGTCCAGACCCGTCCCGATCGAGATGCGTTGGTCGAGCCGCCTTGCTTCCAGCAGCCGATCGTGCGCCGCGTTGAAATCATCGCGCTCGATATAGAGACTGGCCAGAGCCAGGCAATGGCGCGCGGCTTCCTCGGGGTGTTTGTGCGCCGCGGCCACCTCGCGCATGCGCTCGCGCAGAGGGATGGATCGCGGATAGTGCTCGAGCGCGGTCTTCAAACGCTTCAGCGCGCGATCAGGCGAGCCGTACTTAATGAACAGCTCGGCATCAAGCAGCGCGGTTTCTATTTCGCCGACTGGTTCTTTGTGATCGTCACTCATGAAAGAACGCAGAACGCGCTCGTCCTACGTGCGAGAGTTTATCATAAGCGGTTTTCGCGCTGATGAGGTCAGTACCACCTGCGTGAGGGGGTGGGTTTCTCCCCTCTCCCGCTGGGAGAGGGGCCGGCGGAGAGGGCGCACAGCGTGGCGCGGGGTCGTTCTATTACAAACCGCGGCTATGCCGCCCGATGTGCGGAAGGTCTTTGACCTTCCGCCGCGCGACTCATATCCTTTCGGGACTCAGCCCCCGCTCTGCTCACAGTGGTGCCCTAAATTGGAAGCGGTGTTCAGAGTACCAACTTTAGTTGGGCTTTTCTGCTGGAAAAAAGAACCCAACTGAAGTTGGTACTCTAAA
>JBGPWS010000311.1:0-5408 GCA_041492345.1 Pyrinomonadaceae bacterium
AACTGAAGTTTGTCGGACAACGTGATGCTTTCCCGACCAAATTCTCGCTATGAAATTAGGAACAGAGAGAATCTGCAAAGTCTAAGCTATGACTCCTGAACGTTGGCAGCAAGTTGACCAGATATTCCAGGCCGCGATCGAATTGAATCCTGCGGAGCGCGCGGCTTTCCTCGATACGTGCTGCTCCGGCGACGAAGAGTTGCGACGTGAGGTTGAGTCCTTAATCACCACAGATGGGCAAGGGTTGAGTTTCATTGATGCGCCCGCGTTTCAGTTTGCCGCGGGCCTTTTGGTCAGCACTGAACCCGAGTTACGAGAGGGACAACGAATCGGCCAGTACAAGGTAATCGCCTTGGTTGGCGCGGGCGGTATGGGCGAGGTGTATCTGGCTGAAGATACCAAGCTCGGTCGTAAGATCGCGCTCAAGCTGCTGCCTGCCGAGTTCATCAGAGACAAAGGAAGACTGCGTCGGTTTCGACAGGAAGCCCGAGCCGTCTCGGCTCTCAATCACCCAAACATTCTCACTATTCACGAGATTAGCCAGATTGGAGATCGGCATTTCATCGCCACAGAGTTCGTTGATGGTGAAACGTTACGTCAGCGCCTCAAGCGTGCGAGGCCTGGTTTGCGTGAAGCATTAGACGTGGCCATTCAAGTAGCTGGGGCTCTGGCGGCGGCTCATGAAGCAGGGATAGTGCATCGTGACATAAAGCCGGAAAACATCATGTTCCGCCGTGATGGGTACGTCAAAGTTCTTGACTTCGGACTGGCCAAGCAAATGGAGCACCCATTGCCGCGTGCTAAGGCTGAAGTGCAGAACGTGAGAGATGCAGATACCTCACCGGGACTGGTGATGGGCACGGTCAAGTATATGTCTCCTGAGCAGGCGCGCGGTTTGGAAGTTGATGCACGCAGCGACATCTTTAGTTTTGGCGTCGTTCTCTACGAGATGATCTCAGGCCGTGCGCCATTCGAGGGAACAACAACTAGCGATCTGATCGCCGCGATATTAAAAGAAGAACCTGCCTCATTAACAGCGCAGTCGCCAAATGCGCCGGAGGAATTACAGCGCGTTATCACTAGATCCCTGCGCAAAGATAAAAGAGAGCGCTACCAGACGATTCAGGATTTGCTGATTGATCTCGAAAGGTTGAACGAGAAAGTGAGGTTTGAATCGAAGCTTCAACATTCCGAACAACCCAGCGGGAGCAGCAAAGCACTTATGACGAGCGGTGCTCAAACAACAGGCCAGGCGATAGATGGTTTATCACTATCCACCAGGGACGCAGAAGCCACGCCTACGGTTCCAAGCATTGAGTACATCGTCGGCAGGATCAAACGCCATAAGGCCAGCGCCGTACTTATCCCGGTAGCTCTGGCAATTGTCGTTGTGGGCATGTTCTTTGGCCTGGACAACATAATCCGCAAGCTGAGAGCGCCGTCTCAGGAGATGAAGATCACGCGAATCTCTGACACCGAAAAGACGGTCCAAGCGGCGATATCACCGGATGGCAAATACATCGCTCACGCTATGACCAGCGCGGGTCAACAAAGTCTCTGGGTAGTCCACATCGCCACTAACAGCGGAGTACAGATCGTCCCACCCGCCAACGTCGGTTACGGTGGCCTCACCTTCTCAAGAGATGGGAGCTACATTTTTTACACTCAGAATGACGGTGTGCTCTACCAAATCCCCGTGCTCGGCGGCGAGGCCAAGAAAGTGCTGGCCGACGTGGCCGGCGCAATCAGTTTCGCTCCGGATGGCCAACGATTCGCTTTCGTGAGAGACCTCAACGGGGATCAGACGGCCTTGATGATTGCGAATGTGAGCGGCGGCGGAGAGCAGGTACTCGCCACACGGAAGAAGCCGGAATTTCTCTCCTCTAGTGGGCCAGCGTGGTCACCTGACGGAAGCTTGATTGCTTGCGCGGCGGGAATGACCGCCGGTCATAGAGAGATGACCGTCGTCGGAGTTGAGCTGGCGACGGGCCAGGAAAAACAGATCACGGCGCAGAAGTGGCAAGGGGTCGAGCGCCTGGCGTGGCTTTCGGATGGCAGCGGCCTGATTGCTCCCGTCGTAGAGACGGGAGCGGGACCAACTCAAATCTGGTATATCCCATATCCCGCTGGCGAAGCGCGAAGGGTCACCCATGATTTGAACAATTACGGGGACCTAAGTTTGACTGCTGACTCCAGGAGCCTGGTGACCATTCAATTCGAGCAACGCAGCAGTCTCTGGATTGTGCCCGATGGAGATACGCTCAGGGCCAAACCCATCACTACGAGCAAGCATGAGCTTTACCGCGCTATCTCCTGGACTCCCGACGGCAGGATTCTCTATGCGTCAGATGCCAGCGGCAGTCGTGATATTTGGATCATGAATGCCGACGGGACGAATCCAAAACAACTGACGGCGAACACCGGTAACAACCTACAGCCGTATGCCTCACCCGACGGCCGCTACATCGTCTTCTCTTCCAACCGCGCCAAGGCGGGCGCTTTCAATATCTGGCGCATGGACATGGACGGGAGCAACCCTATCCAACTGACGCACGGCAGCGGCGAGGTGCAGGCCATTTGTTCGCCGGACGGACGTTGGGTGATTTACTCAAAGGGTGGGCCAGAGACTAGCGGCGAAGCAAAGACTGTGTGGAAGGTCGCGATTGACGGCGGTGAGCCTGTGCCGTTGACCGACACGCCCTCTAACGGGCCGGACATCTCTCACGACGGGAGGTTGATCGCCTGTTGGTACAAACAGGATGCGACTTCGCCATGGAAGATAGCCCTCATCCCTCTCGCGGGCGGCCCGCCGACAAGGATTTTTGACGTCACGCGGACCACCATCTTTCGCCTGCGCTGGACGCCTGATGGGCAATCCATCACCTACATCAACACGCGCGACGCGGTCTCCAACATCTGGAGTCAACCAGTAAGCGGCGGACCGCCGAAACAGTTGACTCAATTTACCTCCGAACAAATCGAGGCGTTCGATTGGTCTCGCGATGGAAATCTCATCTGCTCGCGTGGTTATACTGCTCGTGACGTTGTTCTAATTAGTAATTTCAGATAACCGTCATTTCGCCGATACCAGCATGCCGGGCGAACCTCTTTCGCCAACCACCCCGTTGTTTTGAGATGCCCGACACACCATTTGAAAGTGAGTGGTTGCGCGCGCTTAATAGTCGAATATCGCGTAACGATAAAAGAAATGGCCCGCAGATCTTACCGCCTGCGGGCCTTTGAGCTTGGGTTGTCGGACAGCTCTACGGCTGCATTCCAGGATCGACCTCAATTACGACCTTCGTCGTATAGTCCTTGCCGTTGACCGACAATTTCAGATTGTAGGTTCCCGGCTCGATGACGGGGCCGACGTTGAAGCCGCCGAAGCCGCCACCACCGCCGCCACCACCACCACCGCCGCCACCACCGCCTCCTCCTCCTCCTCCGAATCCTGGCGGAAGGTTGGCGGGCCGGGGCGGAATATCGCCGCGCAGGTTCCATTGGATGCGGTTGATGCCGATTTCTTTCGTGCCCACGATGTTACGGATTACTTTGCCCGTGTAGTCAGAGATCGTGATCTTGACTTCAGTTGAGGGGACCGACTTCAGGTAATAACTGATCGCCGTGCCGGGTTGCGGATTGCTCGCACGAAACAGCTTTGCGCCGCCGGTGTAGCGACTCAGACGAATGTCCTGAAGCCACTGCGTGCCGGGCCGAACGTCAAACAGAAATGCATCCTTGTCCAGGACTTTACCCGAGGTGAGTTGTTGCAGCGGAGCGATGTCATCCAGGATGTAGATGCCGCGACCGTGCGTGCCAATTACGAGATCGTTGTCCCGAGGATGAACCAGAATGTCGTCCACGCGCACGGTAGGCAGGCCGGACATGAACGGCTTCCACTCTTTGGCGGCATCGATGGAAATGTAGAGCCCAAACTCCGTGCCTGCGTACAGGAGGTCCTTGTTCTTAGGATCTTCGCGAACGACATTGACGGTGCCTGTGGCCGGCAAGTTGCCAACGATTGAACTCCACGTCGCGCCGTAGTCCCGAGTTACAAACAGGTACGGCTTGAGATCGTCAAACCTATGGCCGTCCACCGCGAGATAGCAAGTACCCGCGTCGTAGTGCGAAGGCTCGACGCGGTTAATGTGGTACATCTCGCCAATTCCCGGCACGTTCTTGGCGACGTTCGTCCAGGTGGCGCCGCCGTCGCGGCTCACCTGAACATTTCCGTCGTCGGTGCCGACCCACAGAATGCCGGGCATCACCGGCGACTCGCCGATGGTCACGATGTAACTAAAACTGGTGTAACCATCGTTCTTTGACGCCATCGGATCAGTGCCTTTTACGCCCATGATGGAAAGCGTATTGCGGTCGATGTGCTTTGTCAGATCTGCGGACGCCGTCCAGGTGTCGCCGCGATCAAGTGACTTAAAGAACCTGTCACCCCCTACGTAAAGGATTCGCGAATTGTGCGGCGACATCACGATGGGAGTGTTCCAATAGAAGCGATACTGTTCACCTGGCGAAGGAGCGGGAACTACGTTCGAAGTCGCCGCCAGACCTGCGAAACCGCCAAAGCCCTGTTGCGCAGCGAGTGTGGCCAGCGCTGCCTGCGGATCCTGGCCTTCGGGTGTTGGGGAAGGCGACGCGCCAGGCTGACCGCCGCGACGACCACCACCACCACCGCCGCCACCTCCACGGCGTGCGGCCGCGCGCGGACGAATGCTTACGCTGCGACCTGTGCGCATGTCGGTGCGATTCATCGAGCCGTTTTGCGATTCGGAATAGACGATGTTGTAGTCAGTCGGATCAGCCTGCGAGTAGAAGCCGTCGCCTCCGCCAGTGCGGTACCAATCCGCGTTGGTGATGCCTGCGCCACTGCGGGTCTGGCTCGGTCCGCCCCACGAACCGTTATCCTGCAAGCCGCCGTAGACGTAATAGGGCTTGCGCATGTCGGCGGCGATTGCATAGAACTGCGCCGCGGGAATTGTGTTGATGAATTCCCAGGTGGCACCCTGATCGTAACTGACGTCGAGTCCGCCGTCGTTGCCGATCAGAATGTGATTGCCGTTCTTTGGATCGATCCAGCACGCGTGATGATCGCTATGCGCGATTCCCTGTTGAAGCGATGTAAACTTCTTGCCGCCGTCAGTCGACTTGCTGAAGTTCAGTCCGCCCACGAAAACATTTTCGGGATTGCTCGGATCGACGCGAATCTGGCTGTAATACATCGGTCGATTATTTTCGGGGCAGCCTCCCGCGTTGAAGCAGGTACTGACTACGCGCCAGGTTTTGCCTTTGTCGTCGGAACGCCAGACGCCTGACTTCTTTGGATCGGGCGGCGTTGGTGTAGGCGACGCGCCTGGGCTCGCAGTCGTCGCTGGGGTTGGCGTTGGCGTTGGCGT
>JBGPWS010000188.1:0-9036 GCA_041492345.1 Pyrinomonadaceae bacterium
GTTCGACCAGCTCATCAAAAACGATCTTGACGACTTGTTCGGACGGCTTAAGTTCCAGCCAGACCTGCTGGCCTTCGGCTTTCTCCTTGACCGACGCGATAAAGTCTTTGGCGACCTTGTAATTGACGTCGGCTTCAAGCAGCGCCAGCCGAATTTCGCGCAGGGCCGCGTCCACGTGCTCTTTGGTCAGGACGCCTTCGCCGCGCAGATTCTTCAGCGTCCGCTTCAGTTTGTCGGAAAGAGACTCGAACATACGTTGCTAGACGGAGATTCCCGGTCTACGCGGAAACAAGCATGATAAGGGCGGGTCTGAGGGGTGTCAAGGAATGGGGCTGGGACATCTCTTATGGTTGTTCCGGCCTTTAATCATTCTGCCATACCAGCGAGGAGTTTGAAATCACAGATTGTGATTTCAACTTGGCGAGCCTGTGCCTCACCATTCGCAAACGATGGGATCTTCTGGAATTAATGTAATCCGAGGTGCCGGCTTGCTCCGTTAGGAGCAAAACGTTTATAGAATGGTGACATTTCATTATCTTTCCGGAGAAACGGAAAACAATATGGGCATGCGGTCTATAGACATTGCGCTTCTACAGAGCGCCCGCAATCAAAGTCGAACGGTTCGGCGCGCGTTCTGCCGATCCTTTCTGTTAATCCTCTTGCTTGCGTCGGCGGTTGGCCTGCACGCACAAGAGCAAGCCACGCAAACAGTCAAACCACCCTCCGAACCAAAATCTGAAGTCATCGCTCCCGGAGTCGAGCATCTACAAATGGTTCGCGGTTACAAATCCGAGAAAGAAGCAAACGGGCCCTGGTTCATCAATATGTTGCGCATCGATCTCGACCAGGCGCGTCTGCGGCTGGTTCATGCACTCGACGAAGCCGTCGGTCTGGAAACAGTGAGTTCGATGGCTGCCCGGCACGGAGCGCTGGCGGCGGTTAACAGCGGCTATTTTCGCACGACTGGAACCTATCGCGGCGACTCAGTCGGAGTTGAGGTCCTCGATGGAAAACTCTTGAGCGAACCGCACAACATTCGCGCCGCTGCCGGGCTGATTGAAAGAAACGGAATGCAGGAATTGATCTTCGGGCACTTGAAGTTCGACGGAGAGGTTGCTTCGGGGCCGGGCACGAAGTGGCACGGGCGTCTCGCCCGTGGATACACGCGCAAGATGCGCGTGCCACAAGCGAGTCATGTGATCGACGGACTCAACCGGCCACGTGGCGATAACGAATTGATCGTTTTCACACCGGAGTTTCATCGCACGACGTTGACCGATCCGAATGGACTGGAATTTATTGTCCGGCGCGACCGCATCGTCGAACTACGCGATCTGAAAGGCAGCAGCGCGATTCCCGCGGACGGTTTCGTGATTTCAACGTCAGGCACAGCCCGTGAATGGGCGCTCAAAAATCTGCGTCGCGGCGCACGCGTACAATTGAATCTAAACCTGTCTCCGGTTGAAACCGAGCAGGCGGATTCGTGGAAGCAGGCAACCAGTGTTATCGGCGGCGGTCCGCAATTGATCAAAAACGGACGCGTTGAGATTACCAATGCCGCCGAAAAAATCCTGCCGACCTTTGTCAGTGACGGCCACCCCCGAACTGCGATCGCCAGATTGAAGTCAGGACAGATCCTGCTGCTCACCGTTGATGGACGTCAGCCGGGCGAAAGCGTCGGCATGTCGCTCGTGATGCTGGCGGATTTGTTACTCGAATTTGGCGCGGTGGAAGCAATTAATCTCGACGGCGGCGGTTCGACCACGATGGTTATCAGGAACAAGCTGGTGAATAAGCCTTCGGACGCCACTGGCGAACGGCCGGTCAGCGACGCCATCCTTGTCTATCCACGCTAAAATGCCAGATGAGGGATTATGATGAACCGACGGTTAAGTGCGTGACGCTCGTTGGCGGACTGTGCTATTTTCAGGTCGTTTGAACGCGATCAAGCGCGCTACTCTCAAGCCCGTCAGTCCTGCCCCTGGACTTCAGAGGTGAAAAGCGCAACTCATTGACCTTTTATTAGATCTTCGGACTGTCACGTAAGTTGCAGCATTCGGCGATCACCCTTCACGGGAACTGCCCGCTTGAGCAAAGAGAAACGCAACACTGTTGTCGATCTGGAGCACGCCCGGGTGCGGCTGCGTACGCGCGCCGGCAAGTCTTCTCCAGAATCCCTGGCCGCCGATCTAGAAGCAGTTCGCGGCTTACTCGATCAAGGTCTGACCACCGAGGCCCGTTCGCGTCTCAACTCGCTGCTCGCGCAAACGCGAAATCAGCCCGCACTGCTGGCTCAAGCGCGCTGCTCGTTATCGATCGCGCTGGAGATGCAGGGCCACTATCGCGAGTCTCTCGACGCAGTGGCCATGTATGAAGACCCCGACGCGCGGGCCAAATTCGATGACGCTTTGAACGCCAGGCTGCGCGTACAAATCGCCATCGCCCATAACTACGACGGCGATCATCCCAAAGCAATCGCGTTGCTCAAGTCAACCCTTCAGCGTTTGCCCCAGGAGGGTGCAGCGGTCGGCGCGGTTTATACCGCGCTCGCGCGCGTCTATCGCAGCATCACCGAATATCCGATCGCGCGCGACTATTCGCATCGTGCGCTGGGTAGTTATCGCCAGAGCGGCGATTGGCGCGGACTGGCGGAGGCATATTTCGGCCTGGCGGCCGCCGACGTCCATGAAGGACGGTATGAAGAGTCATTGGAAAACTTTGGCCAGGCGATCCAGTTGGTCGGCGATCATCCTGCCAGCTTCACACTGGGGAGAACCTACGCCAACATGGCCGGCGCCTGTTGGTTTTTGAAGCGCCCGCAAGAAGGAATTCAATACCTCGAAAAGGCGATCGACTATTACGAACGGACCGATCACAAAAACAGCGCCGCTAATGGATACAACAACCTCGGAGTAAATCTAGTTCTGATGGGCCAGTGGGATCGCGCGCAGGAAGCGTTCGAACGCGCGCTCGCACTTGCCACCGAGGGCGACGACCGCGGCGCCGAAGTTCCGATGATTCTCGACTCACTCGGCGAGTTGCGCATGCTGCGCGGCGATCTCGAAGAGGCCCAAGGCTATCTGGAGCGCTCGCTCGCGCTCTCCGCAGAAAAAGGGAACAAGTGGTACCAGGGACAGACGCAGCGCACGCTGGGCCGTTGTTATCTGGCGATGAAAGAGGGCGCCAAAGCGCTCGTTACTTTGAAAAAGGCTCTGGAACTCGCTGAAGTAATCGGCGATCGACAGGCCATTTGCGAATCGCGTCTATTGCTTGCTGAAGCCTCGCTCGAACATGGCGAGACCGACGAATCCGCCGCGAATCTCAAGAGCCTGGCGCAACTAATCACTGATTCGCCGACCGACCTGCTTCTGTCAGGCGAGGCGCAGCGTCTTCGCGGACTGGTCGAGATGGCTCGGGGCGACGCTGCCCTGGCTGCGCAGCACTTCGGGCGTAGTGTTTCAATGTTCGATATGCTCGGCGATCGCTATCGCAGTGCCCGCGCGCATTACGAACTGGGACGAGCTAATGCCATAGCCCAGCCGGAGCGCGCGGCCGAGCATCTGTCGCGCGCGGTAAACATCTTCCGAGAATTGGGCGCGCGGGTTGATCTCAAGCGCGCAGAAGCAGCAGCGGCTGAACTTGATCAGACCAAGCCACAGCAGTTGCTGCAGCGCGACACAGTAGTTCAACTGCTAACCCTGCGTCTGGCAGAAGCTGTCGCATCGCGCGAGTTACTGCTGCGCGAGCTGGCCGCTGTGATTCGTCAGGAAACTAACTGTAGCAAGGTCGTAGTGATCGAGCCGGACGAAGGCGGTCGACAACGCGTGGTTATTGCGCACGGTTGTGTAAAGAATGAAAGCACGGCGTTGGCGGATGAGTTTGCGACCCTCAAAAAGGAATCTCAAATCGAATCATTCGGCAAAAAGCAAAACGTGGCGGTCATTACTTTGAAGTCGAGCAACGCGCCGCCGGCGACACTTCTGATTTCGCCGCGAGAGCGCGCTGGGCTTCCCGGCGGGCTTTCTCTGGATCCTTTGCTGCGTGTGGTCGAGTTGGGCATGGATGTCTGCGCTTTGCGTGTACGCGGTCACGCGGGTCAGGGAACCGAGGAAGAAAGCGCATTGGCCGGGGCGAGTCTGATGCCCGGGTTTATCCACTCCAGTCCGGCAATGACGCGTTTAGTCGAAGAGGTCCACAAGATTCGATCGTCAGATGTGACCGTCCTGGTCACTGGTGAATCCGGCACGGGAAAAGAACTCGTCGCCCGGGCGATTCATGCGCTCTCGTCACGGCGAGACAAGGTTTTCGTCCCGTTCAACTGCACTGCGGTGCCGAAGGAACTTTCCGAAGGCTATCTTTTCGGCTATCGCCGCGGCGCGTTCACCGGAGCCGTAAAGGATTCAGCCGGCGTGATTCGCACGGCGGTGGGCGGCACCCTCTTTCTGGATGAAATAGGCGATCTACCGATCGATGTGCAGCCAAAGATTTTGCGTTTCCTGCAGGAAGGCGAGATTCAACCCCTCGGCGAGCAACGGCCGGTGAAGGTCGACGTGCGGATCATCGCCGCGACCAACAGCGACCTCGAAGAGATGGTGGCGCAGGGCCGGTTTCGCGAGGACCTCTACTATCGATTGAATGTAATCCGGCTGCGGGTGCCGCCGCTGCGTGAGCGCCGTTCTGAAATTCCGACAATTGTTAATTACTACGTCAATCACTACTCGGCAAAGTTTGGCCGGAGCGACATTCAGATCACGCCACAGGCGATCGATCTCTTAATGGTCGCCGAATGGCCGGGCAACGTGCGCCAACTGTGCAATGAAGTCCAACGAGTGATCGCCCGCAGCGAAAACGGCACGATCATCACGCCGGAACAACTTTCGCCTGAGTTACGCCACATGGGCGCGCCGGTCACCCCTCCGGGCACGGTTACGCCGATTGGCGCCGGCGGCACGGGCCCGTCGGTCACCGTCCCGCTGCAAAACGTCACCCTGGCCGACGCCCTGGCCGAAGTCGAGCGCCGCATGATTGCCGAAGCTTTACGTAAGCATAACGGCAATATCTCGCGTGCAGCGCGCGAACTTGGCCTCACCCGTCGGGGCCTGTACCTCAAGCTCGAGCGCCATGAAATGAGCGCCAGCGCTTAACTTCCCTCCGGCGGTTTCCGAAACCAATCCTGGAAATCAACGTGTAACAATGGTGCAGCTGTCCCCGCTGCCACTCCTCGGTTTGCGCCGCTTCGCGGCAGGCGTGTATCCTTTTTGATGAATGTTTGGCTTTTGAAGGTGAAGTAGAAGTAATGACAGCAAAGCTTAATCTCGCCAGTAATCCTTTCCGCAACCGCGCTCTGCCGTGGACGGTCGCGTCAATCGTCGCCCTCGCGTCGATCATTGCCCTGATTCTAATCGCCCAGTCGACCGTCCAGACAAATGCGAAGGTCGCTGCTACCCAAAGCGAGGTAGCGAAGTTGCAGAAGGAAAACGACGACCTGCATAAGCGTGCAGAGGCCATCAAAATAGCGCTAACCCCAGAGCAACAGAGCACGCTTAAATCCGCGCATGGGCTCGTCGATCGCAAGAAGTTCTCCTGGTCGCAGTTGTTTGCTGATCTGGAAGCTGCGTTGCCAGGTGGCGTGCGCGTCTCGCGCATCGTCGTCCAGGAAGTCCGGGCCCAGGATGATCGCACAGTCGCAAATCTTGATCTTACCGTTGCCAGCAAGAACCCCACGACGGTCACGCAAATGATCGAAGACATGGAGCGCCAGGGAGTCTTTCATGCTGAACTGCGGGCTCAAACCCTGCAACGCGGCCGAGGCGAAAGCGGCGCCGAGTATGAAATGGACGTGCATTACGTGCCCCGCGCCGGCGTACCTATTGCACCGGGTGAAAGAATCAACCGGCCGGTGGACACTGCGGGCGAGAGAGGCAAAACGCAATGAGCCAGGAGCAACCAATGCAAGGATCTGCGGTGGCTCAGCGCCGGCAGATTCCGATTCGCTTGGATCAATTAAAGCGCGCGCCGGGCTTGATTGTGATTGGACTTCCAGAGCTTATCGGTCTCGCCGGAGCTGCTCTGCTCGCCTTGATCACTGTCTTTGCTTACTTTTACTTTTATCTTCCGGCACATTCTCGTTTGACCTCGACTCAACAGGAACGCGACCGGCTACAAGCTCAACTGCGCACGTCACAAAAGCTCTTTAGCGACACGACGAGCACCAGCGAGGCCGTCGATCAGATGACGGCGAGCGTGAAAGAGTTTGAGAGTAGATGGCTCGCCATATCGGGGCCCGGCCGGTTGTCGCTTTACACTGAACTGAACAACCTCATCCGGAGCAATGGGCTGCGCAACACTGCCGGTCCGAGCTACACGGCGCTGGAGCCTGTGCGCCCTAAAGCTCAAGGTCAACCGGTGACCGGCGCTGAGAAGCAGGGAATTGCAAAGTGGCAAAGCATCTACCCGGGAATAGCGGTTAGTGTGACGGTCGAGGGGCCGTACCAGAGTGTCCGTCATTTTGTCCGCGACATTGAGACGAGCCGCCACTTCTTAATTATTAATGCCGTCGAGCTTGAGGGTGTGACCCAGTCGGGCGCAGCCCAGGATTTGCCGACACCGGTGCCTGTAACCAGAACCCTCGGCGTGCCACCTCGCGCGGGCGCGACTCGCCCGGGCGCAACGACAGCGCCTATCGTCACCGCACCGGCTGGTGGGCGTGGCTCGATGGTGAGCCTGCGGCTGGACATGGCAACGTATTTTCAGCGGCCTGAAGTAAAGAGCGCATCAGAGCTACCAAAATAGCCTGCGCCCCTCTTCGCGGCGCGAGTTAGTCGAACCAAATTGGCCTGGCGCCGTTTAATCAGAAGGCCGTAGCAGTTTTAGATCGGAATCACAGCAATGCAACTTTTTGATCCAAACAATCCGAACGAAAAAAAGAAAATGATTGCCGCCGCCGTGCTCGGCGTGGCTGCAATCGTAGTGCTTGGCTATGTTTTCTTTGGCGGCAGCACAACGAAGCCGACGACGAACAATACGATCGCCAAAGCGTCACCGCCACCAACTAAGATCCCAAAGGAGCCCGAAACTCTGACCGAAGATCCGTCCATCTATCAGCCAATTGTTTACACCGACACTGTCCCAGCGGCGTCCGAAGCGGATCGGAACATCTTTGCTTACTACGAACCAACGCCAAAGCCGTTGCCGCCACCGTATATTCCGACACCGATCCCCGCGCCGACTCCGCCACTGACGATCACTTCGTTGACGCCCTCAAACGTGTATGCGCGCACGCCGGCCGATTTTAGTCTCCAGGTTATGGGAGACAAGTTCACGCCGGCTTTTCACATCACCATCGACGGCCGCGACATGCCCACTCGCTTCGTTAACGCGCAACAGCTCTTGACGACCGTTCCGGCAACGCTGATCCTCAACCCGGGCGTACGGCAGGTGATGGTGCGAAGCAATGACGTTACACTTTACACGAATACCTTAAACCTGAATGTCACGCCGCCGCCCCCGCCGAACTACACCTACATCGGCATCATCGGCAAGCCGCGTTTCAATGACACCGCGGTGCTGCAAGACAAGAGCAGCAAGGAACTAGTGAAGGTGCAACGCGGCGATTTGGTGGGTGGACACTTTCGAGTTAGCAGCATTTCTGAGAAGGAAATCGTTTTGATTGATACGACTCTGAAAATCCCGCACAAGATTGGTTTCACAGTTGATTCCGCTACGAGTCCACAGTTCCGACCGCCAGTGCGGACCAGTGATGACGAGCCACAGTGAATCGCGAATTGGGGATTGCGGATTTCGAATTTGAAAGATTTGTATGACTCAACCTGCTTTCTCAAGTCAAATAAATGTTCTTTACGGTAAGAGTCAGCGCTCCGTCGCGCGAAAATCGCAATTCGCACTTGGCAGTCCAAAAGTGAATAACGAGGGTGGGTATGCGCTCGTGGCGCTGCTCGTCGTGATGAGCCTGATGGCACTCTTCGCGATGGCCGCGGCGTCAAACGTTAAGCAGCAAGCTCAGCGCGAACGTGAGAAAGAGGCCATATTCAGGGGCGAACAAGTGGCTGACGCCATTCGCTCTTACTACCGTTTCCGGGGCGGACAAGGCGTTAATTCTTTGCCGACGAACATGGATCAATTGCTGGAAGGTATCCCCCGGGGCACGAAGAAACTGCAGATTCTGCGAGTTGAGGCGGCGCGGGATCCGCTTTCCAGCTCTGGCGAATGGAAGCTGATCTCACCTACCTCGCAGGACTTTGCCGGGCTGGTTCGCAACCTGACCGTTTACAGCGGAGGCGTGCCGCCCACGCCGCGCAGAGACTTCACCTCGCTGGCTAGTCTGATCCCGCGAATGATGAACGTGCTCGATGATAAATCCGAAAACACCGCGCCCGGCGGCGAAGATAACTCTGCCAGTTCCTCCGGCCCCTTCCTGGGAGTCGTCAGTCGCAGTCAGCGCAACTCTGTGATTACTTATTACGGTATCGATCGGCACGATGAATGGATATTCACACCGATCTTCCGATGACCTCTGTTGATTCTTCAGCCTTATCACGATCACTTTCGTGGTTGTCCCGGAATCGCAATTCGATCGTCACGGACTCCGCCTTTGAGTTTCAAACTCAGAGACGAATACACTCATCAGTAGATGCGAGTGTGACGATCAATTGAGACCAAACTTCTCTCTCTCTGCGCACGTTGAGTGCTCTCGTTCGGTGACAGGGCACTAAAGATTTTTCATCCCAAGAGTAATAAATTGTTGACAAGCCTTGAATTTAAGTTTATATAGCAAGATGTTGTGCGCCGTTTTCTCTAGACCACAAGAGTTACTGCAACACACTATCTTGTGGTCACAACCATAAAGCTAAAGAAGTAGAAACGACACTATGGCAACTAAGAAGAAGGCCGCAAAAAAGGGCGGCAAGAAAAAAGCGGCCAAGAAATCCGCTAAGAAGAGATAGCTCGTTCACGCAGGAAACAACAACGACCACGTTCAAGTGGCGCACATCCTCTGAGGCCTTGAAGGCCCTTTCA
>JBGPWS010000142.1:0-10522 GCA_041492345.1 Pyrinomonadaceae bacterium
GCGTGATCGGTGATCCCGACTACGGCTGTGTCGCCTTCGACACGCACCCATTCGTGGTCCTTGCTGTAGTGCAAATTTTCCGGAACGTTAGCCATGATGCTCCTAAGATGATTCTGGATTTGCGATTGCTGATTTGCGATTTCGGTCTTTGTTTATAACCTAACCATCCGGGCTGGTTCAATCCAAAATCGAAAATCAAAAGTCGAAAATGCGAGTCGGCGGTGGCACGCGCATCCTGTGCGTGATTCGCGGGCGGGACGCCCGTGCCACTCTTAACCTATCCAAATGCCTAGCTTCGCGGTCTCTTGTAGAACGGGAGCGACACGATTTGCGCACCAACCAGCCGGCCGCGCACGTCGATTTCAATTGCGCCGCCGGCGCCGGCGGCCGGCACGTAAGCCATGCCGATGTTCTTTTTCAGGAACGGCGCGGGACTTCCGGAAGTCACCCGGCCCACACGTTGGCCGTCGATCAGCACATCCTGTCCATCACGAGCGATGCCGCGATCGGTGACTTCAAATCCCACGAGCTTGCGCTTGATGCCCTCCTCTTTTTGTTTAGCCAATCGGTCGCGCCCGATAAAATCACCTTTGTTGAGTTTACAAATCCAGCCGAGGTTGGCTTCGAGCAGGGTGGTCATCTCGTCGATCTCGTGACCATACAGGCACATTCCCGCTTCCAGCCTGAGGGTGTTGCGCGCGGCCAGCCCACATGGCAGCACGCCATACTCCGCGCCAAAATTTCCCGCGTCAAGAGTCTTGTTCCAGAGTTGCTCAGCTTTATCCGCCGCCGCGTAAACTTCAAACCCGTCTTCGCCGGTGTAGCCTGTGCGCGAGACAATCGCCTCGACACCGTCAACTTCACCCTCGGTAAAGTGATAGTACTTAATCTCAGCGAGCGGAACCGTGGTGAGATTCTGCAAGATCGAAAGCGCATCTGGACCTTGCAAAGCAATTTGGCAGTACTCGGCGCTCACATTTTGCAGGTCGACATTCTCGTCCCCACGATGTGACGTGATCCAGTCCCAATCCTTCTCTGTTGTTCCAGCGTTCACCACTAACAGCAGATGATCTTCGGCGAAGCGATAGACCAGAAGGTCGTCGATGACCGTTCCTTCCGGTGTAGTCAGCGCGGAGTATTGCGCCTGGCCATCAATCAGTCTTGCCACGTCGTTGGAAGTCAGACGGTTAACGAAGGGAATCGCATCAGGACCGCGCACCTCGATCTCGCCCATGTGCGACACGTCGAACAAACCGGCATGAGTGCGCGTGCGGAGATGTTCAGTCATCGTCCCCGCGGGATACTGGACTGGCATGTCCCAGCTGCCAAACTCAACCATGCGCCCACCCAGGCGGCGATGCGTGGCGTTCAGTGGAGTGCGTTTCAGTTCTAGTGCGGGCGCGTTCAATCGCGTGCTCTGCTTTCTGGCAAAGGATCAGAAACTATTAAATATTAGGCAGACCCGCAACCTAGCATGGTGGTTTGTGAAGCGTCAAGTTATGAGCCTGAGACTCCAAGAGAACTTTGGTTCCGCTGATCTTTCCTTCTATTGGCCTCGATTTTAGTTCCGGAGATCTTTCTTAATGCCTGCTCCCTTGTAAACTGTTATCTCTCCCAGTCGCCTCATCAACGGTTTGATAGTCATTCCCTGAACGAATATCGAGAAAGCTACTACGGCGAAAGCCACGGTAATAATCGCCTCTCTGCCGGGCATTTCAGGCGGCAATCCCAGCGCCAGCGCGAGAGCCAGCGCCCCGCGTAAGCCTCCCCAGAACAAAATATGTTGATGTTGCGGGCTGATTCGTAGAGTCGATCGGGCGAAGAGCAGAGACAGCGGGTAAATAGCCAACGCCCGGCCGCACGTTACGATCAGAACGGCAATCAGCGCCGGCAGCAAGACGAATCCGTAGTCTTGATTGGCGAGACGCATGCCGATAAGCAGGAATATCAGCGAGTTCGCGACGAAGGCAGCGTATTCCCAGACTTCCTCGACCGCCTCGCGTGATTTAGCGTCAATCGCCAGATGACCAACGTTACCGATGATCAGTCCTGTCGTGAGAGTAGCTAAAACGCCAGAGAGATGAAAGTGCTCGGCCAGCAAAAAAGAGCCGAAGGCCGCAACGGTGGTAAATGTGATCTCGACCAGGTGATCGTCCGTGGCTCCCGCAAGCAGTAGAACGAATCCGGCCACCACCGCTCCGCACACGATTGAGCCGGCGATCATGATCACGAGTGTCTTCGTGACTCCGAGGATCCCAATGCCTTGGCCGGAAGCAAAGATCAGCGCGATCGTGAAGGCAACTGCCGCGGTAGCATCGTTGAAAAGACTTTCCGCTTCGACCAGCAGACGGACGCGACCAAGCACCTTCACGTCTTTGAAGGTCGCGATGACAGACACCGGATCGGTGGCCGCGATCAGCACGCCAAAGATTATTGCGCTGATCCAGGTCCATTGGGCGAGACAGTGCATTCCGATCGCGGTTGCCGCGGCGGAAAGTACGACGCCAACTGTTGCCAGCGTCAGGATCACGGGCAGATCTTTCCGCAGTTCGCGCCAACGCAATTGAAAAGCGGCTTCGAAGATAAGTGGCGGGAGGAAGGCCGTGAAGACGAGTTGTTTGGTGAGTGCGATGTTCGGAGAGAAGGGCAGCAGCGCCAGGGCAACACCGGCAAAGACCAACCCAACGCTGTAAGGCACGTGCAGACGCCGCGCCAGCATCGCGACCACGGCCGCGATTAAGAGAAGGATTCCGATTCTTTCAATGCTCAGGCCCAAGCGAATTCCGGGTAGTCAGTCTGAAAAAAGTTGCTGCGACTATATTCGCGTTGATCGCGCGATTACAACGCTTGCGCCCGAGGAGGCGGAAAGCCAACAAAAAAAGCTGCGTCTCGTTTCAGTCCGGGAACTGAAACCAGACGCAGCCTGATCGCTGCTTGACGAGCAGCAGCTCTTAGAGAACCTGCTTGAAGCCGGTCGGTTCTATGTGTTGGAACAAAGGCGTTCCCGGCGGCAGCTTGTTCGGATTTGTGAACGTAATGTCGAAGGCCCAGTTACGAATAGGCGCGCCGTAGATCCCGTCGTCAGCGTTGTATTGACCGACTGCCTGTGTCGAGTGATAGAGCGGAATCAGCGAGCCCACAAAATTCCAACGCTTACTCCAGTTCTCCAGAAAACGCGGGAAGTTGTGCATGCCGCCGCACAGCCGCGACTCGCCCGAAGCGCTGTTGCCCGCGTCAGGACTTCCCGACAAGGCCGACAGGTTGTTGCCGGCAATGATCGCTGCGCGCACGGCGGTTTCCTGGGCTACCGTCGGCGAATTGTCCGCCGGTCGGCTGCCCAAAACGTTGGGATACAGCGACGTCTCGCTATCAAAGAACGTCTTCGATAGCGGGAAGAAAGCATCGGCGACGATGGAGGTGGGAACCTGATTACCGAGATAGTAATAGGTGGTGGTGTTGTCGTTCAGTGACGACGTGCCGTCAGGCGGAGCACTGTTGATGCCCGTGGTGTTGTAGTTCCCCCAAATGTAAATCATGTTTTCCGTGGACACTGTGATGCCTTTGGTGGTGGAGAGTTTTCCCGTAGCGCCGGTAACCTGAAGGTTCTCACCGTTGAAGAGACGTACGGAGTTACGGAAGTATTTCGAGTTATTCTTGTCAGCGCCGGTGCCTCCTACCAGGTTGGTCCACGCTGCGACCGTCAAAGCTCGTTTGTTAATGTCGGTACCGTATGAGCCGGCTAAGGCCGCCGGGTCGGGCAACTCGGTGATGTCCTTCACCAGACTCCCCGTGTTCTGTACGTCTTCGCCGGGATCGAGAGCGCCGTTTGGGCCGTAGATGTCTTCATTATCAACCATGCCGTTGGTGGCGTTGACCGTGACACCATTGTCGACGAGAGTCTTCACTTTGTCGCCGCGACGATCTGATACGTACAACGTGTACCCGTCGGGACTGGCGACGTTCGCGCCCAACGCGCCCGTACCTTGCAGCAAGTTCAGGTCGTAGACGCCATCCAGCCAGCGCGCGAGATTGCGCACGTTGATATCAACCACACTGGTGATGCCGCGCTCATAGACGGTGCTCGAGTTAAGGGATGAATTGATGTAGCCTTCGCGCACGTTGTAGACATTGATCGGAACAACTGCGTTCCACTCACCATTTGTGTTCCAGGCGCTGGTGCCCCAGTCCGCGATGTTCATCGTCATCGACACATCGGATCGCACCGGGTTTACTCCTGAAGCAGTATTATCGACGATTGCCGTGAGATACCCGAAACTACTGTTCTGAGCCGGATGAGTAGAGTCAGTTTTGATCTCGCCGTCGGCCCCGAGGTGTGTCTTGTTCAAGATGTCCGTAAGCGTGTTCGAATAGCCAGGGTCACCATTGAGGGCTGGATTCGGAGTGGGGCTGGCCGTGCTGGCATCACGGCTGCCCTGTGTGAATGCTGCCCACAAGGGTCGCTGTAGCATGATAATCGCGTTCGGTTCGCCTTCAGTCATTCCCATGCTGAGAATTTCTGTGGTGACGTCCCGCACAACTCCGTTAGCAGCGACTATCTGAATCAGGATATGACCGCCGATTCCAGAGCCTCTTGGAATGACGGTACCGTTGGGGGACTTCGGGAGTGAATACACCGTGCCAGTATTGGCAGTATAGATGCTGGGAAGAGTCGTCGGCCTGGGAGTATTTAGCGTAAAGGTGTTAGTGGTTACGTTCCCGACCGCAAACTCGCCAATAGCGTTCGTGGCACCCTGCACTCCGCTAATATTGATCAGATCGCCGTTGGCGAATCCGTGTGAATTGCACGTGATTTGAATATAGGTCGTCCCGCTAATGGTAACGATAGCAGCGCCCGTAATATTCTTCACGACAGGTGCCCTGACACCGCGAACGGTATCTGCTTGTCGCGCGGTTCCGTTCTGCTGTTGCTGGACGAAGGTTGTTGCTGTCTCGTTATAGCTATTACTCACGCTGGTGTTGTTGTCGTTAATTCGCCACAACGCCCTGCCGCCGCCATTGGCTGATGGTCCCGGAATTGGTGACGCATTCGGCAGCGGAACGGGATCGAATGTTGATAGATTAACGCCCTGGCCTGCCGCGATGCCGGCGTTATCCGCCGTGGTTGGATTCTCGTCGTCGATCAGAATTCTGATCTCCGCCTTTGAGTGATAGCGAGATTCGTTCAGCACCTGGGTGTCGTTGGGCATCATGCGCTTGATAATCTCGCGCACCTGATTCCCTTCAATCTGCATTGGCAGCAGCAGCGGCACGCCACCGGTGGTTCGGGTCAGCAACTGTCCGCCGAATTTGTTGGCCACGCCTGACGAAGCGGCGGCTATCGAAGTGGAATCCCACGTAGAGCTGGCCGTTCCCGCCGGTGAACCGGGGAAGTAGCCCCGCTGGCCGCTCGTGGCTCCCGAAAAGTTCGGACCATTGACGACGCTGCCGGCAGTGAGCGGGACGTCTATAGTACCGACTTTCACCGACATCATTTGAGCGTGCGTGCTGCCATTGCGCAGCTTGTCAACCACGAGTTCATTCGCCGTGGTTACTTTCGAAAGAAAAGTCATGGTACCGCTGATATAGAGATTGCCGTTGGCATGGACCCGTCCGTTAAAGGCGAAGGGCGGACCCGGGTGCACTTCGAGGTCCTCATTACTAAACATGCCGAACTGAAAGATTGGCACCAGATAGTTATTGATCTTGCGCCGAAGTCTTACCTGCGTTCCGGTCGCGGTCTGGGTTGCCGTCGTGTCCAACAGGTACGGCGTTACGGATGCTACCAGCCCCGAAAATGGACCGTTGAGAATCGTCACCGTGCCGGTCGCGCCGTTTGGATCAACGCCGAGCGATTGGCTATTAAACGCAAATCCTTCGCCGGTCAGCTCGGTCGGGTACGCAGCCCCGATGGCATTGAAATCCGCTGTCGTAGGCCGCGAAGTCCGGGCGTACAGCGCGCAAAAACTGGCGGTCATTTTCTCGATCGACGCGGCCGCCGCATAGAAAGTCTGGGTGCGCTGAAGATCGCTGCCGGCAATGCGTGACTCATGCGTCACGACGGCCAGTACGGTCATCGAGATGCACGCCAGCAGAGACATAACGATCAAAGCGGTGGCCAGCGCGGCCCCTCGTTCGCCCCGGCCAGGGACCTGAGTCGTGGCCGCATGATTTGTTTTAGAGTTCTTACCCATAACGCTTCCTTCCGTGAAATCGATGATGGCTTCGATCAATACGTAGGCGCTTGAAATCCTCGTGGACTCATAGCGCATGCCGAAACTGCAAATTTCGCACACTGGTCGCTGTGGTCGACGAAATGACCTGCTTGCCGTTGTTGTTCGCCGTGACTGCATTTACGGCCCGCATGGTTTCAACTGCGACTGTTGTTTCAACCTCGCGGACGGCCAGTTGCTGTAGCGAAGTCGCCAGCTGTCTTACCGGTTGCGGCACGAAGCCGTTGGCGTCGGGGAGGTTTACCAGGTAACGAAATTGCAGATTGGTGACGTGCTCTGCAATCACGTTGTCGACAAAGGTGGCTCCTTTGACGCTGAACACTCGCCTGATAAGGAGGTTGTTCGAGTTCACGAAGTACTGGATTATCTGCAGCCTCACGATCGAAGCCGGCTGGCTTCCGTTGCTGGTAACCACATAGATTGGCGCAGACGAGCCGGTTTGATTCAGGCCGTACGTATCGCCATTCGTCATTACGACGGTGTTCGTTGATGAATTAACACTTGAGACCATACCGAACGCCGCGCTATTCTGAGAGACAATCGCATAGATTTCATTTGCCTGAAATTTACCGATGTCAGTAGAGGTCAGCTGGAGAGTGGTGTTGGGGGACGCGATCGTAATCTTATTAGCCGGTAGCGAAACTGAGCCGTTGCCGTTATTGAACGAAGTGTCCTGCGTCAGCAGGGTTATCCGATCACAGCCGGCCAGAAGGTTGGCCGCCGGACTTGCTTGCGGTACCGCGGTGTTCGCTGGAAGGTTGTCATCCGAGTTAACCAGCGCGAGATTTACGTAATTGTTCGTAGGGGGTTCGACTACGGGTGTTAGCGTCAGGTAATCCTGGACGAATCCTTTGGGAACCTGAATCAATCCGATGCCCCGCAGGCCGTCTCCCGCGGTCGTCAAATCGCGATTGATTACCTCGTGCGCCGTGCGCAGGCCCTGTTCCGAGTCGGTTGTGTTATAGGTGGCGCTGGAGAACTTGATACTGCTGCCAATTAAAGCAAAGGCCGCGCCGGTAATGATCGTCATGGTGGCCATAGAGATCATCAGTTCGATCATTGAGAAGCCGTCGTGACGATTGAGTTTGCGATTAGGATACATGTACTGCCTCCGGTTTTCGGTTTGAGCGCGGTGACTCTTTGGTTTCCTGCGGCGCTTAGTGAAAGTTGCTGCGCGCGTCATTGTTTAGATAGCTGACTCCGACCATGTCACGGAGCTGGCCGCCCGCATCCGGGTAACGCAGCGTCACTTGAATTCGCTTCAGGTTGGCACTCAAATTGGTAATCGTTATCTGCCTTTGGTATCCCGCCACTACCCAGGTTGAGTCGACCTTGTCGTCAGAGGTGCCATAGATATTGTCCGGCCCCGGGCTGATCAAATCGTCGCTGGTGCCAAAGATGCCGTCGGGACCGGGATTGATCGAGAGGGATTGGAACGCAGTAGGAAATCCAATGAAGGTGCGTGTCGCTCCTGCGTTGTCGACCGAGCCCTGATTGGCGATTTGACCATAGGTCAACTCCTCGGTGTTTCGCAACGTCTCCATTTGTTCGAGCAAAGAAACTACCAGCAGTTTGGTGTTGGTAAGATTGCGTCCTTTGTTGCTGACAGTGACGGCATAGCCGATCGACGCCGCCAGGCCCAGCAGGCCGACAGTCAGAATCAACATCGCCACCACCATCTCCAGAATCGTAACGCCTGACTCTGAATGAAGGTGTTTTCGCAGCGGCTGGCGGCGGAATTTGTTATTCAACATATTTACTTGCACTGGCGGTGTACCTCCAGATCTTGATTCGCCCGGCAGATCCCAGAATCGAGATCGCGCATGCCGTCTGGTTGGGGATTTTGTTGTTGTAGAAGAATAGCGTGCGGTTAACATAATTGTTGTTGGCATCTACGACCGTGCCATCCGGTTGAAAAGTGATCGTAAGTTTGTTGGACACCAGGGCGGTTGGGGTGCTGGTGTCGTCCAAAGATGTGACGGTGATCCCGGTAGGAACGCCGAAGGAAACTTCGGAAGCCGGAAGCCCTCCCCCTCCGCCTACCGGCACGGTTAACGCCGTGATACTGCCCGCGGTATTTGGATAGCCCGAAGCAGACAGCAAGTCATAACCCGTCGCCTGGTGATCGATAATGGTGATCTGCTTTGTCGAGTTGTCATATTGAAAAGTAAAGGCCTGGCGCTGTGACATTGCCTGTTGCCTGGCATATCGCAATTGCGTGGCGATTTCGCGTGGCAAAGAGGCCGATCGGATCATCCGTCGCGCTGAAATCAACTGTGGCACTGCGACCGCGGTCAGGATCGTTGCGATGGCGACGACGGCGAGGATCTCAACCATCGAGCTGCCGCTGTTCGAGTGCCAGCCCTGAGCTTTGGCGACCTGAGCTTTCATTGTTATCACCTGTCAACCTCGATTCGACTGCTTCTTTGCTAAAACCGTTAGTGGCCGCCCACTAGGAGGCCGCGCCTGCCCAAGAGCAAGGGCAGTGCCACCACTGTTTGTTAATGAAACCAGTGGATTTGTTTGAGGATCGATCGTGAACCAGAGAAATCATGTCACCTTGAGTAACAGGGGAGGGAACGACGCTTCCTATGTTCTGGGGACTTAGTCTCCCCTTGGAGCAACAGCGGCCAATCTAAAACGCCGGGGCCTCCTGACAAAAAGCTAGGCGCGGATCTGATCTTTTTGCTATAGTAATTTCAGCTCCGGAGCGTCTTCGCCGGAGCATGCATTTAAGACCGAGATGAGACGGGCGATCGATTCGCGTCGATCAATGATAAGAAAAAGCTAGCTCGGTTCCTTTCCCAGGGACACAACGTCCTGCTTCCCCGGTTCCACCCGTTAACGATTGCTGGATGTGGCGTGATTAATCCGACAGGCAATGCGACCAGTCCTGCGCCGGGTACTCCGGAGCTCACCAACTCCGAATGAAGATTGAGAATTGAAATATGGCCAGACTAAATGATCTTCTCAGGCAGATGAAGCAGCAAGGTGCTTCGGACCTCCACCTGACCTCCGGCTCCGCGCCTTACATGCGGATCAGCGGCGATATGGTGAAGCTGAACTATCGTAACGTGTCCGCAGAGACTTGCAATAGTCTTATCTTTGAAATCCTCACGGAAAACCAGAAACAAATATTCACGGAAAACTGGGACCTGGACTTGAGCTATCCGCTGGCTGGAGTGGGGCGCTTTCGGGTAAACGTGTTCATGCAAAGAAACGGGATAGCAGCGGTCTTCCGGCTGATTCCGGAAAACATCAAGACTATCGATGAACTCGATCTCCCGGAGCAGCTTGCCAGCCTGATCGACGCCTCTGAAGGTCTGATTCTGGTTACCGGTCCTACCGGTTCAGGTAAGAGCACAACCCTAGCTTCGCTGATTCATACTATCAACGACAAACAGCAGGCGCATATCATTACCATCGAAGATCCGATCGAATTTGTTCACGAGAATCGACGTTGTTTGATAAGCCAGAGAGAACTCGCGAGTCACACCAAGTCATTCGGCGCCGCTTTGCGCGCTGCCCTGCGAGAAGATCCGGACATAATCCTGGTGGGAGAGATGCGCGATCTGGAAACGATCTCGCTGGCGATTACGGCCGCCGAGACAGGTCACCTGGTCTTTGCCACGCTCCACACCAACAGCGCAATCAAGACCATCGATCGCGTAATCGATGTCTTTCCCGAAGGTCAGCAGACCCAGATTCGCGTTATGTTGTCTGAGAGTTTGCGAGGAGTCGTGGCCCAGGCACTACTGCCGCGACCCGATCGCCAGGGCCGAGTACCGGTGGTTGAAATCCTGGTAAACGTTCCCGCCGTGGCGAATCTGATTCGTGAAGCCAAGACACATCAAATCGCATCGGTCATGCAAACCGGACGCGCTCACGGCATGATCACTTTCGAAGGAGCTATTCACGATTTGATTCAGAAAGGCTTGATTTCGAAAGAAGACGGCGCCAGCTTCCTGCGCCGGCGAAGCGCGGGCAAACAGGTCAGTGGCTCGGGAAGTCACGGGATGCGCTTAGCAAACAGTCCGGCTCTAGTTTGACCCTATTTACTCAGTCCTCTCGCGCAAGCTGCGTTACCACGCGTTCCCAGGCGCTCCGAAAGGGGAAGCAGTAAATCAGGACGATTGCCGAGACGCCTGCGGCCCGCAGCATGTTGGTCCAATCGCCGGTCAGGATCGTGATCACGAATCCCATCAGCGCGATTGCGCCGCCGATGCAGGCTACCTGAATCGTCGTGTCCTGCAGCGTTTTCAATAAGCCCGACACGCCTTTAACGGCCGCGA
>JBGPWS010000303.1:0-5576 GCA_041492345.1 Pyrinomonadaceae bacterium
AGTGAGCAGTGAGCAGTGAGCAGTGAGCAGTGAGCAGTGAGCAGTGAGCAGTGAGCAGTGAGCAGTGAGCAGTGAGCAGTGAGCAGTATACTAATTCCCTTAGCGAAAGGTTTCTACTAACAACTGACCACTGACCACTGACCACTGACAACTGACTACTGACTACTGACAACTAACTACTGACAACTAACTACTAACACCAGAATGTCATCACAGAAACAACAACCTGCGAAATCTCCTTCCAAGCTCGATCAACTCCGCGAGCGCGAGCGGCGTGCTGAAGAGGGCGGAGGCGCCGCGCGCGTCGAGAAGCAACACGCCGCCGGCAAGATGACCGCGCGTGAACGCGTCGAGTTTCTCCTTGATGAAGGCACGTTCCAGGAGTTCGATAAGTTAGTCGAGCATCGTTCGCAAGACTTTGGGATGGCCGAAGAAATCTATCCCGGCGATGGCGTCGTTACCGGCCATGGCTTGATTGATGGCCGCAAGGTGTTCGTTTTCGCACAGGACTTTACCGTCTTTGGCGGTTCCCTTTCCGAAACGCATGCCGAAAAGATTTGCAAAGTGATGGATCTGGCGATGAAGGTTGGCGCGCCCGTCATCGGGCTGAATGATTCCGGCGGGGCGCGCATACAGGAAGGCGTCGTCAGTCTCGGCGGTTATGCGGACATCTTCCTGCGCAACACTCTAGCCAGCGGCGTCGTGCCGCAAATCAGTTGCATCATGGGACCGTGCGCGGGCGGCGCGGTTTACAGTCCCGCAATCACCGACTTCAATATCATGGTGAAGGACACGTCGTACATGTTCATCACCGGCCCGGATGTAATCAAGACCGTCACTCACGAAGACGTGACGAAGGAAGAACTTGGCGGCGCATCGACGCACAATAGCATATCGGGCGTCGCACATTTCGCAGCCGACTCCGACGAGCACGCGCTGCGCATGGTGCGCGAGCTGCTGTCGTTCATTCCTTCGAACAACGTGGACGATCCGCCGCGCCTGTCGCCAACAGATTCGGCAGACAGGATTGAACCGAAGCTGAACTCAATTGTTCCGGAGGCTTCTGACCAGCCTTACGACATTCGCGAAGTGATCGATTTGATTGTTGATGAGGCTTACTTCTTTGAAGTGCACCGCGACTACGCGCCCAACATTGTCGTTGGCTTTGCGCGTCTCGATGGCAAACCTGTCGGCATCGTCGCCAACCAACCCGCTTATCTTGCCGGCGTGCTGGACATCGACAGCTCTTTGAAAGGCGCGCGCTTCGTCCGTTTCTGTGACTGCTTCAACATTCCTCTGGTTACTTTTGAAGACGTGCCCGGATTTCTGCCCGGCATCTCGCAGGAGCACGGCGGCATCATCAAGCACGGCGCGAAGCTTCTCTATGCCTATGCCGAGGCGACAGTTCCGAAGGTCACCGTGATTACGCGCAAGTCCTACGGCGGTGCCTACTGCGTGATGGGCTCGAAGCACATTCGCACCGACATCAACTTCGCCTGGCCGACGGCGGAGATTGCCGTGATGGGCCCGGAAGGCGCGGTTGATATTCTCTATCGCCGCGAACTCGCGGAAGCTTCCGACAAAGATTCTGCTCGTCGTTCTCGCGTGACCGAACTCGAAGACAAGTTCGCCAGTCCCTACGTCGCCGCCGAGCGTGGCTTCATCGACGAAGTGATCGAGCCGGCACAGACCAGACCCAAACTCATTCGCGCTCTCGCGTTGCTCGAGAATAAACGCGACACCAACCCGCCGAAGAAGCATGGGAATATTCCGCTGTGAAAGGCTGCGGACGTACGGCCCGGAGCCCGTATAGTTTCGCGTGACGATGTCGATGGTGTCTGCGTATAATCCTCGCGTATGCCGACGATCTTACGAACCGGGGATTACCGCTTGTATTTTTACTCGTATGATTGTGCGGAACCGCGACACGTCCACGTTGACCGGGAGAATTTCAGCGCGAAGTCTTGGCTTGACCCGGACGCGTCTTTGGTTACAAACCATGGCTATGGCCGCAAAGAACTGCGCGACCTTGAGCGTTCGGTGCGCAAGAATCTGGAGTTGTTAAGAAATGAATGGGATGAATTCTGCGGAGGCTACATTAGCTAGAGTCTTGAACGTGGAAGTCACGGACGACACGCTCTCAGTCGATCTTGAGGATGGTCGCACCGTTTCCGTTCCCATTGGTTGGTATCCTCGTCTCGCCCATGGCACCGATGAAGAGCGCAGCAATTTCAAAATCGGCGGAGCGGGCTATGGAGTGCACTGGCCTGACCTCGACGAAGACATTGGCGTTGAAGGAATGTTGCTCGGTAAACGGTCATCTGAAAGCCACAGTTCATTTGAGCGTTGGCTGAAACGCCGCAAAGAAAAGTTTCAGAAAGACGCTGCATGATCTGAGAGAGGTCTCAATCGCAGTATAACCACGACTTGTGGCGGGCGAAGCAGCGCGTCAATCTCCGTGATGTGACGAAAGTGCGACTTACGGCGGCCTAACGAATCAGGGGTTGACTTCGGTAGTCCATGGAACTCGGGCCGCGATCACGCAGTTCGAGACCAAGCGCGACACCAACCCGCCGAAGAAGCATGGGAATATTCCGTTGTGAGGAATTTTGCTCCTGGCTCGGATTCAACTACGACGGTCATACTAACGATATGCCTACCACAGAACAGTCAATAAATGCGGAGTACGCGAAAATCTTCGTGGCTTCCGACTGGCATTTATTCAAACGCATGGCCGAAGCCCAATTCCGCGAGGCCGCATTCCTTAAGAAGAAGGACATGCACATCAACCAAGTCCTGAAGCTTCTTGCGCGTAATTCGAGGAAACGCCTATTGATTGGTATCGGTACCGAATTACTGTTAAAGGCCGTATATCTCAGGAATGGATACTGCATCAATGAGCCTGAATCTAAAGGTTCAATTGCGTTTCCCTTTACGCAGGAGGACGCGTCGAGGGCAGCAACTTCGCTCGTTGCGGCGAAAACAGTCATGCTGGGTGAAATGATCGACCATTCGACGCTTCACGTTAACCCGAGAGGATGAAAGAGGTAGACGAAGACTCGGACTGTCGCCATTCGATGTCACACCTGTTGAAAGTAATCGGCACAAAGCCAAACCTATTCACTGAAATGAAGTTAGATTCGCGGTCCTCCTGCATATAGCTCGTGTTTGCATTGGCCTTTAGAGTGTTCTCCAGCCAAGCCATAGTTTCTTTTAGATCTCTTCTTTGTTTCCACCAAAGCATGCCCACAGCGATCAAGACAACTACAACAACGAACAATAATGCTAATACCAACCATCTCGGAATGTACCGGAAACTGGATGTCCGCACGCTCGTAGATTCCTTAGTGTTGATCTCTTTGTTCATCGTTTCCTCGAATCGAATAGTGTGGGAGTTTAGCGCCATGTCAGGCTCTTTTCAACAAGAAGCTTTCCCTTTTACTTCGCGCTCTCAGCGCTTTTGAAAATGCTTGGCGCGATCCAGCGGCGACGCTGCGCGTTGCCCTTGGTTGTTACATTTCATGCCTTCGGCGTGAAGAAGGACTCGGTTCGGAACCGCTCGCGGTTGTGAGCGGGTCAAACATGGCGAAGAGAGCGCACCGCCCAGTAACGAGGCCGCGTTCGCCAGATTAACCCGGTCGCTACCGCTCGCGGTACTGACCTCATTGACGCCGCGGTGCGATATTCCCTTCCCGTTATGTCGCGCCTTCAGCGTGAAGAAGCAATCGGTACGGAACCGTCAGCGGTAGCGAGCGCGTGACAGGAGCGATCGCGGTGAGGTCAGTACCGGGAGCGGTAGCGACCGGGTGACAAGTGGGGCTTCACCCATCGTCAAAGTCCGGCAGTTCATCGCCCTGCCCATAAAGCACTTAGTCAATTGCGCGCGCCACGCTGCGCTCATTCCAAAGGTATCGCTTGCTACCCTTTTCCGCCCATGGGCTGTAATCGTGTCGCCAACAACTATCCTGCCGCATTTGTCTGGTGGCGTTTGCCTTAAAGGCAATGAGAGCGCGGTCAGGCTTGATTAGTCCGATTGAGACGACCGCATGGACATGGTTTGTCCTGACGTTAACGGCGTGCAAATGCCATTTGCGAATGGTGCAGGTTTCACGGAGCGCCGCATCAATTGATTTGTGCTGCGACGCGTCCAACGTGACTGGCTCGCCCTCAAGAACTTGCCTATTGTGCCGATGCCATCTTTTGTTTGGATCAATGTAAGGAGACTTGAATCGATTGTGGAAACGATCGATCGAGCCGCGCTCATCTCCATGCAACCACGTGCCGTGGCATCGAAACGTGATCAGATAGGCGAGCGGAATATCAGTGTCGTTCCACATCAGAGGACGCGTCTTATATCGCGTTCTTATGTAGACGATCAAGTAACTATTATTGCAACCCGGTCGCTACCGCTCGCGGTACTGACCTCATGGCGCCGGATCAAGGTGCGATCTTCGTGGCCGGATTGCTCCATCCGCTCGGGCTACTGGTAGCGTCGGCTTCGCCGACTGGACAAGAGTACTTGCAGGTCTTGACTTAACCCATCACTTGGCATAGAAGCATTCCGCTCGCTCATCTCGCATCGGGAGTTACCTTCAAAATGAAACGCTTACTCGTTGTGGCTTTGGTCGTAAGCATCTTCTGTCTGCCGGCGCTGGCGCAGAAGAAAGGCAGAGATGATTTTAATGATCTGATCAAGCGTTATTACGCGGCGTGGAACACGCTCAATCCTGATAATGCATCGTTTTTGTATGCGCAGGATGCCGGCCTGGTCTTCTTTGACATCGCCCCACTGAAGTACAGCGGCGGGTGGCCGGAGTATCGAGACAACTTCAAGAAGAATGTCGCGCCTGGTTTCTCCAGTCTCACCCTCGCGCCCAACAACGATGTGAAGGTTACCCGCAGAGGCAACCTGGCATTGACTACCCTGACGTTTCATCTGTCAGCCAAACAGAAGGACGGCACGGTCCTGGGGTTCGATGCTCGCCACACAATCGTGTGGGAGAAGCGTGGCCGGCAATGGCTGATCATTCATGAGCATGTTTCCAAGCCGTTGTTCTAGCCGACATACACGTTAATGCGGATCCACAGATTACGTAGATTACACAGCGCGATTGAGCATCGCGGCCGCGCATTCTCGCCAGATTCAAGTCCTGTTTCGATTGCCGAGTCGTTCTGTGCAATCTGTGTAATCTGTGGAGGAAGCTTTTGTTTGACTTGCGCCGCGAATTAGCATAAAAGCGTCCGCGTCAGAATCGCTTTAATACGAATCTCAAATCCGAAGGAGAACAGACATGGCTGTTTACATGGTGGATCGTGACCTCCCGGGAGTCACAATGGATCAACTCGGCGCTGCCCAGAAGGCGGCTATTGAAACGGGGCAGAAGTTTACCGAAGCAGGAAAGAACGTGCGCTATATCCGCACTACTTTCGTGCCGGGCGAAGCCCACTGCATGTGTCTATTTGAAGCGGACAATGCTGATCTCGTTCGCGAGGTGAACGAGGCCGCGCAGATCCCCTTCACCCGGATCGTGGAAGCTCTGGACTTAACACCTTCGAGTTAATCAGAGACTTTCAAG
>JBGPWS010000293.1:0-5790 GCA_041492345.1 Pyrinomonadaceae bacterium
GTCGTCGTTTGCGCCTGAACTACCCCGACGCAAGCAAAAAATATTGCCACCAAGGCAATGGCCGTCACTTTATTCTTCATGGGTTTCCTTTGAATCTGATTTCCCCGCTCGATTAGATAACATAATCGGCGGGGGTTACGTCAATGTAACCCACTCGTCCGAACTTTCAACTTTCATGGCCGCCTTGCCTAATCTGACGCGGAGAAGTCAGACACCGACGACTGGACGCTGGTGACATCGAGGCGAATTAGTGTATGAATCAAATCTTCACGATTTCACTGGTGCGGGCGTTTTGTGGCGAAAACATCGACCGAAATGATAGACGACAAATTGCCGCAGCAGCCGCTTTCAAACAGGCTGCGGCTCGACCTGATAGGCGAGCGGCTTGCATTGGTAGCCGCTGTCATCGCGATCTGGTGGCTTTCGTCGCTCTCGGTGCCGCATTATATCTTGCCCGGACCGGCGCGCGTCTGGGACGCGTTTCGGCTCATCGTCGCCAACGGCGATCTGTGGAACAATCTCGGCATCACGCTCTGGCGCGTTGCCGTAGGTTTCGTGGTCGCCGCGCTTGTCGCATTGCCGTTCGGCATCGTGCTCGGAGCGAACAAGCGCGCCGGTGAGTTTTTCGAACCGGTGATTCCGGTTTTGAACACGGTCTCTTCGGCGATTTGGGCGATCTTCGCCATCATCTGGTTTGGCATATCCAACGCAACAACCATCTTTGTCGTGTTCATGACCGCCATGCCGTTGATCATTACCAATGTCTGGCAAGGCACGCGCGCGGTGAACGCCGATTTCATAGAGCTCGCTCAGGTGCTGCGCATGCCGCAGCGAAAGGTCATGACAAAGATTTACCTGCCGACCATTCTTCCCTACTTCTTCTCGGGTGCCAGGCTAGCGTTCGGATTCAGCTGGCGCGTGTCGTTGGTCGCCGAAACGATCGGCTCTTCGAGCGGCGTCGGCTATCGTCTTCGACAGTCCGCCGACTTGATCAGAACTGACCAGGTATTCGCCTGGACTTTGACTATGATCATCATGATGGCGACAATTGAAATGGGCCTGTTGAAGCCGCTGGAGAATTATCTGTTCCGCTGGAAAAAGGGCGTGGAAGTGCAATGATCAGTGTCGCAAACGATTATCTTTAACTGTTGTGAATCACACCGAGCCGAACAAGCAATCTTGTAATGACGCGGGGCAAACGCCAGCGGCGATTCGGCTGAGCGGCATCGGCAAGAGTTTCACCAACGGAAATCACACGATCGAGGTACTGCAAAATGTCAATCTAACCGTGCCGTCGCAGTCGATCGTCGGTTTGATCGGCACATCGGGCTCCGGCAAGAGCACGCTGCTCAATGTTATCTCTGGAATCGTGAAGCCCGACCGCGGCCAGGTCTGTATTTGCGGCGCCGCGAGCGAAGAGTTCAACGACTGGGGTTCAGTAAGTTACATGTTTCAGGACGATCGCCTCTTGCCGTGGCGCACGGCGATTCGCAATGTCGAGTTTGCTCTGGAAGCCGGCTCCACCGCTAAGAAGGAACGCGCCGAACGCGCGCTCCAAGCTCTAGAGCTCGTCGAGTTGGAAAGTTTCGACCAGGCGTTTCCATATCAGCTTTCCGGTGGTATGCGCAGCCGCGTTGCGCTCGCTCGCAGCCTGGTATCCGAACCGCGCATTCTACTTATGGACGAGCCCTTCTCCCGGCTCGATGCGCAAACACGTTCGCTGATGCATGAAGAACTCCTGCGTATTCACCAACTCAAACGCATGACCGTAGTTTTTGTGACGCACGACGTCGCCGAAGCCGCGCTGCTCGCCGATCAGGTGGCGGTGATGTCGGCGCGCCCGGGTACGATTCGCGAAGTCGTAGATATCGCGCCGCCACGCCCGCGCGATATTACGCAGCCGGAAATAGCAACCTATATGCAACGATTGCGAGCATTAATATGAATCGAGGTCGCTACGCAAATCTTGCAAGCAGTAATTTATCCTTTATCCCTTATCCTTCGTCCTTTGAACTACGGGAGGCAAAGATGAAAACACCCAAACTGATCGTTGCGGCAATTATCTTAACCATAGCAGCGTCCGTTCCCGGCCAATCGTTCGCGCAGAAGATCAAGGTCGGATACTGGACCAGCGGCTTTAGCCTCGGGTTCGGCGCGGTGATGGAGCAAATGAAGTTTGCGGAAAACCAGGGTCTCAATGTCGAATGGGTGAAATTCGCCGAGGTCAACGGACCGACGCGAGCGATCGTCTCCAATGCCATCGACATCGCCTTTGCCGCGCCCTCAACAAACTCGATCGGCATCGCCGCCGACGGCGTGCCCGTGAAGATCGTGCTGGCTACCCAGATCGCCGAGGCGCAACTCGTCGTGCTCGACAGCTCCCCTGTGAAAGCCGTAGGCGATCTCAAGGGCAAGAAGATTGGCATGTCGCCTCCGGGCAGCGCGACTCACGCCATCGCCACTGCGATCCTCGACCACAACTTCGGGTTAAAACAGAATGATTACAGCGTCGCGTCCGGAAACGAAGCTCAGCTCGCGCAGTTTCTCGGTCAGAAAGAAATTGACGCCGGCGTGCTGCGCTCGGTGACGCTCGCGCAGATGGAAGAAGTCAAGTTGCGAAGGTTGGGAAGCGTAGTCGACGAATGGGAAAAGCTCACCAAAGGAAATGCGCCGCCGATCCTCGCCGTGACCATTGTCTATAGCGATTATCTCGCCAAGAACGCGGATGCGGTGGCGAAATTCATCGCCGCAACGCGTGACGCGCTTCAATTCGGCTCGAAAAACAAGCCGCGCGTCGCCGAGATCCTGCAGAAAGTAGCGAACATGAACGCTACCGACGCGCGCGCCTACGCTAACCAGTGGGACGGCGCGTACATCGCGAGCTTCGAGCCGGCTGATATTGCATCGCTCAAGAGAATGTACGACATCGTCAAAGCCGCCGGCAGCGCTACCAAGGACGCACCGGATAGCGTTTTCGATACGAGTCCTTACAATCGCGCGAAAAAGATCAAGTAAGCCGAGCGACAGACTGCTTGACGAAGCTTTCATAGAAGAAACGAATTAACCGATTGAGAGGAGTGCTACTTCGCCGATGACATCGTTGTTTTTGCCTCGCGTCTTAGCTCGTCAGCCAATGAGTCGGGGCGCGCGCAGTCCTTTCTCCACGACAAAAATACGCAGGCCGACTTCCGTGGCTGACTTGCCTAAGTTGCCTAACTTGGACTCGCCGAAAGAACAAGCCGCGCTCGGAGAAAAATAGGAATATCAACGACTGGACGCACATGTATTATCGGAGTCCGCAAACCAAGAGCGTTGTGAAGTATAGTATGGTGGTTTTACACGGAGCAGCGGCAGAAAGTAAGATTGAGATTGAATTAATCAAGTTCGGCTCGACCCTGCGATAAGTCAATACGAATGCCTGGCACAAAACTCCGATACTCGCGACCTTTCACGCTGTCACACTGCTCTGGACTCCTCGTGCGTTTTCTCGAAGCCAGGGCTTCTCATTACGGAAAGACAGACAACAGACGAGGCTTACTGCCACAATAAACACCGCACTGAACACGGTAATTTGATCGTTCTGCACCCAGTTGCCGTATACGAACGCAATCATCCCTAGGCCCGCGCCACAAATACCAGCAACTACCCCCTTCGCACTCAAACGGTCATAGTAAAGGCTAAGTACCGTCGGCACGACGAAGCATGACGCCACACCGTTGAAAATCCACCAGAGCCGATCCAGCGAGAAGAGATGCTGGACGATAAAGGCCAGAATGAGGCCAAGGATAGATATGATGTACATCCCCACACGGGCTCGATGAACGGTTTCCTTGTCAAGTTGATCCTTGATTCTCTGATCTCCCTCTGTCAATTTAATGCCGATCCGCTCTTTTGCAAGAACATCACGCTGAGCTTGCGACAACGGGGCGAGATCGATTGCGTAGAGAGAGCTGGCGGCGCACATTGCTGAATCAAGGGTACTCATCAGACCGGATAACAGCATGACGACAAAGAACACCGCAGCCCACAATGGAAGAATTCTGACAACAACCTCGATTCCAATCATGGGCAGTCCGATTCCTTCCGCGAGCGCAATCTTCATGTCGGGATTGGCTGCAACAAAGCCGAGGATTGAGAGCAAGATGGGGACAACGCCAAACAAGATCCCAGCGACCACATAAGATGGGACCAGGTGCGTTGGCCTAATCGCAAAAGCACGTTGCCAGTATTGTTGGTCGGAAATCGAACCAGCGATCAGACCGATGGACGTGACGATGCCAAAGGAAAAAGCTACGTGAGGGTCGAAGATGTTGGTGTTACCGGCAAGTCCGCCTAGACCCTTGCTAACTGCATCTAAGCCAACCTTTTCAGCCACCCACGGCGGAATAATCACGACGCCTGCAATAATGAAAACCATCTGCACGAAGTCGGTTACGACGGAGGCGCGCAAGCCAGAGATCAGGGAATAGATCAGGCAAATCACGAGTAGGAGAATCATCAGCAGATTCAGGGAAATTCCGGTTAAATAATTGAGCATAAGACCGCCAACAAAAATCTGCACAGTCACTGCCATGACCTGATACCAGATGTACGGAACCATGTAGACTTTGTGGACTGTCTCACTGCCTAGGCGGTAGCGAATCCAGTCGGGAAGCGTATACCCGCCGGGAATTACGCTGCGGATTCTTGGAGCCAAAAACGCGAAGACCACCAAAGCAAGAATATTGGGCGCTGTGAACCAAAAAATTCCAGGTAGACCTAGTTCGTAGGCTTTTTGCACGCTGACGAAAAGGGCCGGAGCCCAAATCCATGACGCTGCTATACTCGGTGCAGCAAGCGGCCAGGACACGTCTCGCCAGGCTACCAGAAAGCCGGTTCCGCTGCTCATCCACCGCTCGCTTCGCGAAGCGAAGTAAGTCAGAAGAATCATCGCGACGCCGAAAACAACGATGATCCAGTAACCGGCGATTTGAGAAAGTGCGTGCATCATTTGCTCCTGATTGGAAGTCGGACATCATCTAGATCGTTTCCGGGCTGGCCCGATGCGGATAGGCCTACTGTTCTTCGGGGTGACCCATCTCAGAGGTTGTCCTCAAGGCCCATATTGCGGCAGGCCTCGGGAGCCATCGCACATCGAAATCCCATGTCCTGATTTGTGTTTTGAGGGATTAAAAATCGTCGGTAGAAGCACGTCAACTCGTGAGCATTCTGATCGATGCCAGATAAGAAAGAGCCTCCTCGAAAAACACGTTGTGTCCCAAATTTCGGTCCACGCGGGTCCACCTCCGCATCGCCGTTTAAGGCCTTCTCCCTAAGAAAAGCAAAGTAGTCCTCTCCATACCAATCTGCAACCCACTCGTTGACGTTGCCGCTCATAGAATAAAGCCGATAGTTTGGGCTCGATGGGGTCTTTTTCGACGGCACGGTATGGCTCTCCTCAATGAGTTCGAAGTAGGGCTTAGGGATGTCTCCAATATTGTTACCCCAAGGATAGGGCAAGTTTTCCTCATGCCGCCCGTCACGTAGCGCGAATTCCCATTCCGCCTCGGTCGGCAGTCGCTTGCCCGACCACTCGGCATATGCTACGGCCGCGAACCAGCTCACGTAGACTACAGGGTGATCCAATTCCCGTTCCGGCGCCTCATCCTTGTCGTTCCACGCCTTCAGGTAGTAGGCGTTTTTCAATCTGTCGATGGTGGCGAGCTTGCCCCACTCGGGGTTCGCTTTAACAAATTTCATGAATTGCCAGTTCGAAACGGGATGGGAATCGATAGCGAATGGGTGAAGCAC
>JBGPWS010000268.1:0-6453 GCA_041492345.1 Pyrinomonadaceae bacterium
ACCAGCCGTCTTGGTTCGATGCCTCTTTAAGACCGTGCCCGATGGAATATGAACTTTCGGCAAGACTTAGCTTCCACTTTGCACTTCCGGCAATGGAAGCTTCCAAAGTTGGGGAATCATGTGCAGTTGGAGGGGAGAATTTCCAAGCTTTTGCAAAACTAACGGCAAGCAATTGCTTCTAGCGGCGGCAAAGAAATCCTTCAAGTGACAGACGAGGTGGTCGTTTTGTTTGGAGCTGTTACAGACCGGATACCGCCACCCGACTTTCGTTATTGCATGGGCCGGCTTAGTCACGCTGCGGGCGGGTTGAACCCAGCATCCGGTCGCTACCGCTCCCGGTTCTGTAACGGATCCCGCCACAAGTTTCGCCGTCACCCTCCCTGAACGTCTGGTGTTGAGTTAGAATTCGTCTATGGCTAAGGATCTTGATTTAGCGAATTGGGCCCGCCGCGATGTATTTGAGTTTTTCCGCGGCTTTGACAAGCCATATTTCAATATTTGTACGCGGCTCGACGTTACCGATCTCCTGGCGTTCCTTCGTCTCCGCGCTAACGTCAGCGTGTCGTTGGCATATCACTACTTCGCGCTCCGGGTAGCAAACGAGATCGAACCCTTCCGCTATCGGCTGAGAGAGGGCAGAGTGATTGTCCACGACGTCATTCACGGTGGCACCACCGTGCTGCTGCCGAATGATAGTTTTACTATGGCGTACTTTGATTATGAGGAAGATTTCGAGAAATTCGTTGCGGAGGCCAAGCGCGCAGTAGAGGATGCTCGGTCGGACGGACGATTTGCGGTCCGGTTGAACGATGACGCTCGGATTCACTTCACCACCCTGCCCTGGTTTTCCTTTACGAGCTTTTCGCACGCCCGTAATTGGGGACGAGAGGATTCGGTGCCCAAGATTGCATTCGGCAAGTTCACGCAAGAAAACGGTCGCATTCTCTTACCGTTTTCCGTAGAGGTACATCACGCGCTAATGGACGGGCTGCATGTGGGTCGATACCTGGAGCGCCTGGAAGAGATGCTCAGAAAACCGGAAGATTATCTGGTTTAGCGTCGCCAATTGGGTTGGGAAATCCCAGGATTGCCTTTGAACTAAACAAGTCGCGGATGTCGCCTGAATAAGTTGATTGACAGGTTGCAAAGCTTTAACTAAGATGCGTCGGTTCGCGAAGAATTCGTACCTCGCTTGCTCAATCCAATGTGCTGTCACAATCAAATGTGACTACCCGACTTGAAACCGCTAACGACAGGGAGAAACCAATGCGTAAATTAACGTTCCCGTCCTTTGCTCAATGGGTCAAAGGATTTGGTATTAGCTTGCTCGTCATTCTGGCAATCGCTCCGGTGGCGAGTTCGCAGACTCAAATCACTACCGGAACGATTCAGGGCACGGTAACGGACGCTAACGGCGCGATTGTGCCGGGCGCGAACGTCGAGATTAAGAACCTCGACACGAATTTTTCCAAGACACTAACCACCGATGAAGGCGGACGTTTTGTAGCTTTGGCCCTTCCGTCTGGGAATTATTCGGTCACGATTTCCAAACAAGGATTCGCGACTACGGTGGTTGAGAAGGCGGCACTTACGGTCGGACAGGCGCTCAATCTGCCGCTGTCGATAAAAGTTTCCGGAGTCGAAGAGCGGGTAACTGTTAACGCGCCGACGGTAGATACAGTGAAGACGGAATCAAGCAGCACGCTGAACGAAACGGCAGTGAGCACCACTCCGATTCTGGGACGCAAGTTCGAAGATCTGTTGACCCTTACGCCGGGTGTTAGCGTCGTTCAGGGGCCCGATGGAGACGAGATCACCTTTGCCGGACAGCGCGGCGTCTTTAACAACGTCAGTCTTGACGGTGGTGACTATAACAATGGCTTCTTTGGCGAGCAGCTTGGCGGCCAACGGGCGGCGATCGACATTCCTCTGGACGCGGTGAAGGAATTTCAGGTGGTGGCCACCGGAGCCACCGCCGAGTTTGGTCGCACAGCCGGCGGGATCATCAATGTGATCTCAAAATCAGGGACCAACAACGTACACGGCAGCCTTTTCCATTTTCAGCGACTCGAAGCGCTAACGGCACACACGTCTGACGGCAAGCCGCTCAAAGATTTTCGCCGCGAGCAATTTGGCGGCACCGTCGGTGGGCCGATCAGCAAAAATAAATCTTTCTTCTTCCTTGCCTTCGAAGGCATTCGCGAAAATCTCAGCCGCGCCAACCTGAGTGAGGCAATCGGCGCGCCCTGTTCTGTTGCCACGCCCACGATTACGGCTAACGAGGCGTTAATCAACGGCAGTGCTGATTGTCAAAGACTTGCGCTCATCAATTTCATCAAGACTACGAGAAATCAGGATGAGGGCCAGCCGATCAAACATCAGATCAATAACGAGGCGTTTCTCGCAAAGGTGGACGCGGACATTACGCCTTCGAACAAGCTGGCGATCTCGTACAACTTCGACTATTCGAAGAATACAAACCAGACGTTCGACGTGGCGACCTACGGAAATTCAGCGAACGGGATCGAGGGGCCATCGAAGATCAACAACTTTAACGTGAATCTCTTCAGCACCGTCTCATCAACGAAGATTAACGAAGCTCACTTCTCGTACACGCGTGAGCAGCGACCTCGTGGCGCGACAAACTCCAACGTACCGGCTGACACGGCCATGGGGTTCGCGACGACGTTTCGATTTGGTAACCCGTTCTTCCTGAATCCAACCATTGACGAGCTGCTCTGGCGCACGGACGCGAAAGACAATTTTTCGATCGTTTCCGGCAACCACACTGTCAAGGTCGGCGGCGAGTGGTTGCATACGCTCAACGATCAGGTCTTCCGCGGGTTCTTCACCGGGCGGTATATTTTCGACGGCGTGACTGGCTTCCTGCGGTACGCGTCACCGGCGGCCACTGGCGGGTTCGGCCCAACGGTTGGTGAATGTTTTAGCAGTACCGGGGCATTCACTGGATGGATTACTCAGGGTGCTCCTTTTAGCCAAACATGTGCTGCGGGCAGTAGTGTAGGTGGTCCGCTTCTGTTGTATTTGCAGAACGGAATACCAACCGGCATCGCGGGCGTTCCTCCACCGGGTAAGTCGACCATCAAGAACGAGGACCTGGCGCTCTTCGTCCAGGATAAGTGGCAAGTGAAGCCTAACTTCAGTTTGAATTATGGTCTGCGTTGGGAAGCCCAAATCTTTCCGCAGCCGGTCGTTCCTCCATCCAAGACGGCTTACGCATCGTTGCTGACTAATCCAAACTTTCCTTCTGACGGCACGTTGCATAGTGCGAAGAAGGAATTTCAGCCACGCGTAGGCTTTGCCTGGGACGTCTCAAAGACGGGCAGGTCCGTGCTGCGAGCCAGTTACGGCATCTTTTATGGACGGCAGAACATGCTGTCTCAGGTCGGATCAATTACCGACAACGGGGTACAGCAGTTCGGCATATTCTGTAACTCCAGCTTCGCCTTCACCTGCTTTGGCGCTGCCACCAGGCCGCCAACCTGGCCCAACATACAGTCGGTGCCGCCGTCCGGGGGAATTCCCTTCGGCGCTTCCGTGCGCGTGTTTAGTAAGAATTATGCTAACCCGCGAGTCTATACAACCAACGTACAGTTCGAGCAGGAAGTCGTCCCCGATCTCTCCGTTTACTTTGACTTCACTCATGCGAAAGGCGTCCACCTGACTCGTTTTTTGAATTACGGTACAACGGGCCTGTTCCCAACTCTGGGTGACGTGTATGTTACCAGCGCCGTTGGCAAGTCGCTCTACAATGGCTTTACTGTCGGCGTGAGGAAGCGCATGAGCAAGCGATATCAGTTTGAGGCGAACTACGTATTCTCGAAAGACAGGGACGACGACTCGAATGAGCGCGACCCGTTCACGGATCGTTCTTTCAACATCGCCAACCTCAGTCTTGATTATGCGCTTTCCGATCGCGACATCCGGCACAAATTCAACTTCTTTTCGTTTGTGCAGATGGGCTGGGGTCTCGAAGGCAACTTCCGCGTTCAAGCGCGCTCAGCACAACCCATCACGCCGGCAACGCGCACGGCTACGAACCGCAACACGCTCCGCAAAGACAATAGATACTTTTCGTTCGACTGGCGCATCCAGCGTCCGTTCAAGCTTGGCGAGCGTTTCGCGCTGGTTCCGATCGTTGAGATGTTCAATACCTTCAACAGCAAGAACAACATCAACCCGCTCAGCACGCCAGGCTTGTTCAACTTCGATGGCTTCCTGCGTCAGGGCGTGGGCGACCCGAGACAGTTGCAACTGGCGGTGAAGCTTACTTTCTAGCTAGGGCTCGGACTTTTGGTGCGTGCTCGCCGGCCAACAACTATAAGGCGCAGAGGAATCACATCCTTTGCGCCTTTTTCTTTTTCGTCTTAAGGTTTAGCAGCGAGCTACCGCCCGCTCGGTTGAGCATTAGCGCGATTCTAAGGAAAGCGCAGGAGATATCGACAAACTGAGGTTTGCCGGACGACTAAATGAACAACAACGTCAGACAGCAGATCGAAGAGATCGTCAATCGCGAAACACGCGCCTGGGACACACAGGATGTCGATCTGCTCATGACTGTCTTCCACCAGGACATGGTCTGGCCCTGGCCGCGCACACCACAATCACACGATCCGATGGACTGGGTGATTGAATGGGGCAGGTATGACTACGAACGCTGGAAGAGCGGCTGGCAGGAAATGTTCTCAACGCACCGCCTCGCGCGTAACCAAAGAGAGATCAAGAAGATCGAAATATCAAACGAGCATGACGGCGCTTTTGCGGTGGTGGATATCGATACTTTGTGGGTAGACAACGCGGGCAAAGAGAATCACTGGAAGGGCCGGGTCTGCAAGGTCTATTCCAAAGTCGGCGATGAATGGAAGATGACAATGCAAACCGGCGTGCTGGATTATGACGTGTTAATATGATCAGTCCCCCGGCTAAAGCGCATCGAAAGTAAGGCCAGACCGCTATGATAACTCTTCGCAAACATCGCTTCGCATTCATCGTCGCTGGACTCATCGCCGCTGTAGGCGCAATCGCTCCGCTTTTTCTAATCGCCGGTTGTCGCACGCTGCAGCAGACACCGCAGGAGTTGCAGGCGCGCGAGACTCTACGCGCCATGACCCGGGGCAATGTGCTGCCGGCAGAAGACGCAGTGGCGCGCATCGAATCGGATTTTTCCAGGACTACCGCGGGTGCGCTCGCGAAGATCGTGCATGCGCGTATCAAACTTAATGCGAAAGATTTTGCCGGGGCCGCGGCGCTGCTCGACTCAAGCGCGATTCGCGATTACACGGTGATTGGTGATTACGCTTTATCTATGCGAGCGGGTGCGCTTGAGCAAGCCAATCGACACGTGGAAGCCCGCACTGCCTATGAACAATTGGCGCGCGATTATCCAAATTCATTGCGTGCGCGTGATGCGATGCTTCACGACGCGCAATTGTTTATGCAGGACGGCCAGGCCGCTGCGATTCCGGTGGCGCTGAAACAGCTATCATCAAAAGACGATGCGGCGGCTTTGTTATTGACGGCGAAAGCATACGAGCAAAGCGGAAACTCAGCCAGCGCGCTGGCCAGTTATCGACGCATCTATTTCTTTGCGCCGGCATCGGCGGAAGCGTCTGAAGCCGCGACTGCCATCCCGCGGTTAAGTTCCACCACGGCTCCGGCCAACGCCGAGGAGGCGTCCGCGCGCGCAGAGAAACTTTTCGCCGCAAAACATTTCAGCGAAGCGTTCGACGCCTACACCGACGCATTCACTCGGTTTCCGAATAACGCGAGCGCCGCACTGCAAGCACGTCGCGTTATCGCCGCGGCCAACGCGCGCAGATTCGCGGATGCGACCGCGGCTTTGAATGCTTCGCCGGCGCCGGCGGATGAAGCGCGCGCTGAAGCAATGTTCAATCTGGCGCTGGCTTATGGGCGGGCGAAACAGTGGGCCCAGGCGCGCAGCACGGCAGACGATCTGCACCGTGCTTTCCCGAACAGCGGCTGGGCCACCAGGGCGTTCGTCCAGGTAGGCCAGCTTGCCGAAGACGCGAAGAACGCCTTGGACGCGTCCTACTTCTATCGCGCCGCCGTCAACTTTTATCCCGGCGCTGCCGAAGTCACACCCGCCCAGTTTTACATCGCCTGGCAGGCACACGAAAGCAAGAACCTCGCCGAGTCTTCAAGGCTGCTGACTGAACATCTTGCAAGTTATGCCGATCGCAACACTGACTTTCGTGGTAAGGCCGCCTACTGGGCCGCGCGTGATAGTGAACGCTCCGGCAAGCTGGCGGAAGCGCGGGCGATCTATCAGGGATTGCAGGCCCGCTATGATGCGAACTGGTACGGCTATCTGGCGAAGCAGCGGCTCGACACGATGAATCGCAACGGCAACGTGCCGCGAAAAGATTTTCCCGCGGATTCCCCCGTAGGGCGCGCCGTGGCAAATCTGCAAAC
>JBGPWS010000019.1:0-23524 GCA_041492345.1 Pyrinomonadaceae bacterium
CCCACGGCTTCCTCGGATTCCAGGACTTCATAGTTGATTGTCTGCGCCGGTAGCGAGGCAAGCCTGGCGTGGGCGTCCTCGCCGGCTCGGCTAAGCCATACGTTGTCGCGGGCGGTGCGACGTTGAATTTGAGATTTAGCGGTTGCAGACATTTTGTTCCTGAGTAGAGTCTCGAATCCCGTCAAATCCTTTTTATGATTTCCGAAGTGAGCTGGTTTCCGCTTTCATTAGCACCTCGCTTCAGCGAGGTGGATCGAACAGCGGGTAAATCATGTAGCCGTTTCAACGGCTTTGATGGAAACCGTTCAAAACGGTTTCCTGATCGACGAGTCGAACCGGTACCACCTTGCTAAAGCAAGGTGCTAATGAGATCGCGGCAACACGAACATCGACAAACCTGAAAACACGACCTCTGATCCTCATCGCCTACTTCGAGCATTTTCGGTCACAGCACTTCGCCGTTCACCCTCACGTTGCGCAGCTCAAGGCCCTGGACGTTCTTCACAATGCTGGGCTCAGCGGCGTTGTCGAACGTACAGTTTTCCAGACGCACGTTGACGATCGGGGCGTTCGGAAGCCCCTGAAGGTCCATGGCGTACCGGCTCTTACCACTCTTCAGATTTTCAACCTGAAGGTTGCGCAGCACCGGCGTGTATTTCCCGTTGGCGCCTTCTTCATAGTTGAAGTCAACAGTGATGGCCGCATGGGCCACCTCACCGACTGTGATGTCGCGGAAGAACATATTTTCGAGCAACCCGCCGCGCATAGCGTTGTTCTTAAAGCGCAAAGCATGATCGAGTTTCGGGCTGTTCATGATGCAGTTCATCCCAAAGACATTGCGTACGCCGCCAGAGATTTCGCTCCCTACTGTGATGCCGCCGTGACCGTCTTCCATTCGGCAACCGCGAATTATTATGTTCTGCGAAGGCACCGCGACGCGTCGACCATCGTCGTTTCTGCCCGCCTTGATGGCGATGCAATCGTCGCCAGTGGCGAAGTAACAATCTTCAATTAGCACGTCGGTGCAGGATTCCGGATCGCAACCATCGCAGTTCGGCCCGCTTTGCGAGGTAGCGTCGGCCTCGCGTTCAACCCGCACGCGGCGCACGGTTACGTTGGTGCAGAGCGCGGGATGAATCTGCCACATGGGCGAATGCCTGAACGTCACGCCTTCGATCAAAACGTTCTGGCAGCGATAGGGCTGGATGAACATTGGCCGCAGGTAGCTGCCTTCGCCAAACACGCGTTCATTCACGGGCGTCGCCCTGGCGACGTAGTCGTAAAGGAGCGCGCGCGCTTTATTTTGATCGGGATCGCCTGTCTTCCAACCGCATTGCGGCCGTCCTTTCCACGGCCACCAATGTTCACAATCAGCATTGCCGTCGAGCACGCCTTCACCGGTGATAGCCACATTCGTTTGCTCAAAGGCATAGATGAACGGCGAGTAATTCATCAGTTCCATGCCTTCCCATCGAGTGAAGACCAAAGGGAGGTACTTCTTTGGATCCTGACTGAATTTGATCGTGGCGCCTTTCGCGACATTGAGGTTGACATTGCTCTTGAGACGGATCGCGCCCGTTGAGTATTCGCCTGCAGGTACCAGCACGCGTCCGCCACCGGCCTTATTGCACGCCTCGATGGCTTTGCGAAACGCGTCGGTGCAGTCACTCTTTCCGTTGCCGACCGCGCCGAAGCTGGTAATCTTGAATTCGTGCTTAGGAAAGACAGGAGGCTTGATTCGCGCGAGGATTTCCGGCACCTGCGCCCACGGATCACTCACTGCATCGTTGGGAAAGATCGCGGGTGAAAACGTCCTATCCAGAGCGCGGCCGGAAGCCAGGTTGCGCATCATCAGCACGGCAGCGCCACTCGCCAGAAATGTTTTCAGAAAGTCTCGACGATCAGACATGAACATGGTCTCCTATTTTGTCGCGGTCCTCACTGGCCCAATCTTCCTGAGCCACGTCGGGTAAGCTTGGTTAAGAAGTTTTCCCGGCTCTTCGGTGTACCAGCGATATCCGTTGCGCCGCTCTGCTTCGATCTCGGCAACATTGTATTTGATGACGCTATCACGTCCGCTGAAGATAGGCCGGTTAGTTTCTATCTCGTAAAAGCGGGCCCACAGAGGCGGTGGGTTTTGGTCTGCCACAACAACGTGATCGTGGCCTTGTGTTCCGGTCGCGGCAGTTTCGATCCAGCGGATGCCGTCGAGTTGCGCGCTCTTAAACCAGGCTACGGCAGATTTGATTGCTTCGACGACGCGCGCATCGGGACGCTCGACATCCATCAGGAAACGAACTATGCCCACGCTTTCCTGGCCGCTCAGCGAAATCGGCTCGTACGTCCGCGCCGGCGCCGCAGCGAGCGTTATCTCATCGTGTTGGGCGCACCACACGGTGCGCTTCCCTCCAACGATTACCTGAGTTTTGAGAATGCACTCGATTCCTTTTGCCACGGCTGACTCCGCGTGGGACCGGCGCGCTTCATCTACAAAAGCAAAAGCGGTTTTCTTCCGGGTGATGTCTTGCAACAGGTTCAATACTCCGATCATCGCATCATCATTGAAAGTGATGTGCTTGTAATAGCCCGTCAGCCGCGGATAGTATTGCGGCCAACCGCCATTGTCGTACTGTGCCTTAAGCAGGTAGTCAACGCCCTTGAGAAAAGATTCTTTATGACGCGCCAATCTCCGCGCTTCGTACACACGAGCAAGATAGTTTAGCTGGGTGTAGGTGGCGCCATTGTCGATCGTCGAATCATCGTTTTGCTTTTCGCCGGCGATAACCGAGCGCTGTGGCTCGGCCAGGACTGCCGCCATGTCGATGTTCTTTGGCCAGCCGCCAATGTCGCGTTGATAGACAAGCAAGTTGTCGGCGACCCGCACAGCTGCGTCGCTGCGGTACCATTCGGCCTTCTGTCGGAGCGCATCATGCCACTTGATCGTGGTGCTTGCAGCCTGGGCAGCGCGGCCTGGAACAAATCCCGGCGCACTGCCGCCAAGCACCACGATCAAGATCAGCCCCACGATTCGACTCCTCATGTTTACCACCTTGGCTGCTTCAACGGATTCCACCGCGCAGGAGGAAAGGTGTCTACCGTTTGTGTCGAAGGCTGTAAGGAAGCGCATGTGCTCTTTTGATAGCCCGATTCATAGCGACTAGCCCCTACTGTTTCAGCACCGGTCTCGGCCTTGGACCTCCAAGTGGTCTGACCATTATTGTGGAATGGCCACGTTTTATCATTGAAGGTGAAGACGGGTCAAGCACTTTCTTGCTCTGGTAATCGGAGAAAGTCGTGCTCGGATCATCTCATTGAGAAGCACGGGATAACCCGCTTGACGGTTTTGCGCCGGCGATGTTACATCTCGCGAACGAAGTTGATGAGTGTTCAGTTGAGAAAGGATGGTATGACCTCTATCAAGTTGGCCGTCAGCTTTGGACAGCGAACCTCTCAAGATGCCGACGGCCCTTCACCGATTCACGGGCACAAACGCAAAAGTAGAAGTCAGCAAGCGGTTCTGAGGTCAGGTCGAACCAGACCAAAGATAGAATGTTAGACCTGCGCCTGATATTATTGCGCCACAAAGTCAAAACTCAATTGGAGAATACGATGAAAAAGTACAGAGCGCTTTCAAGCATTCTGGTTTCCGTTATTGTATTTGCCTGCCTTTGCTTTCCGACGCTAACCCAAGGTCAAAAAACATCCCGCCTGCAGGCTGGGCTGCAAACGGTCGCCGGAACGGGAGGTGTTTTCGACGTCCGGAAGTTCGGCGCAAAGGGCGACGGCAAGGCGCTCGATAGCCCGGCGATTAACCGCACGATTGACGCCGCAGCGGCCGCAGGCGGAGGCACGGTGCGTTTCCCGGCTGGCACCTACCGGTCGTTTTCGATCCATCTAAAGAGCAACATCAGTTTGTATCTCGAACATGGCGCGACTATTCTCGCCGCCGATCCGAAAGACGCCGATGGTAAATACGATCTGCCTGAACCAAACGAATGGGATCAGTATCAGGACTTTGGTCACAGCCATTGGCACAACAGCCTCATCTGGGGAGAGAATCTCGAGAACATTTCGATCCTGGGACCGGGAATGATCTGGGGAAAAGGGCTGGTGCGGAGTGGCAGCCAATCGCGCACGGCAGCGCAGAACGAGGCTGTTCGCAACGTGAAGGATCCAAGAGAAGGAGCGTTCACTTACCCGAATCCTCGGGATGCCGTCGAACCCGGGTGGGGCAATAAGTCGATCAGTCTGAAACTTTGCCGCAACGTCCTCATCCGAGACATTTCGATCTTGCATGGCGGGCACTTTGCCATTCTCGCCACCGGCGTAGATAACCTGACCATCGACAACATAAAGATAGATACGAACCGTGACGGGATCGATGTTGATGCTTGCAAGAACGTGCGCATCTCGAATTGCACGGTCAACTCACCGTTCGACGACGGAATTTGTCCCAAGAGTTCGTTTGCCCTTGGTTACGCGCGCGTGACTGAGAACGTAACGATCACCAACTGCCAGGTCAGCGGTTACGATGAAGGAACGCTGCTCGACGGAACTTACAAGCGGGCTTTTAGAAACCAGAACGGCACTTTCAGTCCCACCGGCCGGATCAAGTTCGGCACTGAATCAAACGGGGGGTTTAAGAACATCACCATCTCAAACTGTGTGTTTGATTATTGCCGGGGCCTGGCCCTCGAAGCCGTGGACGGCGCGCTGCTGGAAGATGTGACGATTACCAACATCACGATGCGTGATATCAGTAACTCGCCGTTCTTTTTGCGTTTAGGATTCCGTGGGCGCGGACCGAAAGAGACGACCACGGTGGGCGCCTTGCGGCGCGTGATCATCAGCAACGTCGTCGTCTATAACGCCGACCCAAAATACGCTTCGATCGTAAGTGGGATCCCCGGCCACTCGATAGAAGATGTTCGTTTCAGCAACATTCGGATTTACTACCAGGGCGGCGGCACTAAGGAGCAGGCCGCGCTGGATCCTCCAGAGAAAGAAGACACGTATCCAGAGCCGACGATGTTCGGGGAGTTGCCGGCCTACGGCTTCTTCATTCGTCACGTCAAGGGAATCGAAATGCGTGATGTCGAGGTGAGCTATCTAAAGGAAGACGCGCGGCCGCCGTTCATCTTAACCGACGTACTTGGGGCCGATCTCCTGCACGTGCGCGCGCAGCGCGGTCAGGATGTACCGACCTTTGTGCTAAAGAACGTTGCGAACTTCAACCTTCAGCAGAGCTGGCCGCTGCCTGATACTCGAATCGAGCGCGCTGAAACGAAGAAGTTCTGAGAACCTTTCAAGAAGAATCAGACTGCCTTATTGCACGGGATCGCTGGGACTGGCCGGCTGAGCTGGATTAAGGTGGATACTGCTGTCACTTGAATCAATGTAAAAGTGGTTGGTGGCAGAGGCTTCAGTCTGGGGATCGGCATTCAAGGTGTAGGACGACGGTGCGCCGGCCGTCTTTGGCGTTACTTTCAGCGTGTAGATATAGCCGTCGGTGCTTGGGGGATTGCCGGCAAACTTAGACGTTAGCATTTGTTCCTTGATCATCTGATCAAAGGTTCCGAAAGTGCGCCCATGTGTGTTGTAGAATTGGATCTGAACGGCAGCAATCGTCTTTATGTTCTGCATGGTTGCCGCCTCGTTTCCGGCTTTCTGAGAAGCCCTGAAGGTATATACGGCGGCGCCGATTAGGATTCCTATGATTGCGATCACGATCATCAATTCGATAAGCGTGAATCCGTGCTGGCTGCGGCGGTGGCGGTGAGTTTGTTTCATAAGTATTTCCTCGAATTGATAAACGACGCGGTCCCCTTACAGTTCCCAAAAGGATGGCCGGCGCCGCTGACTTGATGGCGGAATCTTACTACACTGCCGCCGCTCGCGCCATCCAGCCGAAGGCCAAACGATCTCCTTTTGCGGGTAGATTGTCTTTGCTACGCGGCGGCCTGCTTTCCACGGCTAACGGGGCCTTTAATCTTTTGACGTGGCGACCTTGGCTCGGTACATGTAGAATGAGGCCCAGAATCAACGCGAACCCATGAGAAACTTGCGTACAGCCGGCACTCGTTCAGATTCGGTCGCGGACACTTCGGCGGAAAAAGTCGAGCTGCTGCAAAGCACTATCGAACGCGTGATCCGCGGCAAGCCAGAGGTCGTGCGACTGGCGCTGGTAACGTTGCTGGCCGGTGGCCATCTTTTGATCGAGGACGTGCCTGGTGTGGGCAAGACCACCCTCGCGCATGCGCTGGCGCTCGCGCTTGATTGCACGTTCCAGCGAATTCAGTTCACCTCAGATTTGCTGCCGTCAGATGTAATCGGGCTGTCGATTTACAACCAGCATGATTCGCTTTTCGAGTGGAAGCCGGGCCCCATATTCGCGAATGTCGTGCTGGCTGACGAGATCAATCGCACGACTCCAAAGACCCAGTCAGCGTTGCTTGAGGCGATGGCCGAAAGGCACGTGACGGTTGAAGGTGTCACGCACGCGCTGCCACAACCGTTCATGGTTCTCGCTACGCAAAACCCGATCGAACATCACGGCACTTATCCTCTGCCTGAATCGCAACTGGATCGCTTCATGCTGCGTTTGCGAATCGGTTATCCCGGCCTTGCCGACGAAAAGCTCATTCTCCGCGATCGTGAGCACGCCGAACCGCTCGATGACATGCAACCGGTGATGAGTGCCCAGGACATCCTGGAGCTGCAGGGCGCGGTCAGCGACGTCTCAGTTGACGACGCGATTGTTGATTACCTGATGCGCATTGTCGCCGCTACGCGCTCTTCTGAGATGCTGGATCTGGGCGTCAGCCCGCGCGGTACGCTCTCGATCTTCCGCGCCGCTCAGGCGCTCGCACTCACTGAAGAGAGGAGTTACTGCCTGCCTGACGATATCAAGAGACTTGTGGTTCCTGTCTTTGCGCACCGGCTCACGGTCAGCTCGCGTTATTCCTCTGCGATGCGACGTAGTGAAGAGGCCGAGGCCGTGCTCGTCGAGATTATGAAAACAATTAGCGTCCCGCTCTAGCGAATTGCGAATTACGAATTGCGAATTTCGAAATGAAGGAAGCAAGTGGATAACGCCCACCAATCAGAAATTCGCAATCCGAAGTCCGAAATCCGAAATCCTCTCTCTTCCTGGTGGCGTCCGATTCTGGGCTCGCTGCTGGTGCTGGCTGGGCTGGCCACCGCGATCGTAACGCTGATGGCTCGGCGCCTCGGTACGCCGGAGCTGGCCAGCGCCGGGGCGATTGCTTCGCTGGTCTTTGTCCTGCTGATAATGGTCCTGGTGGTTCCGCCCCTGGCGCGCTCGGCATTCGCCGAGATTTCCGGTCGCGGTCTCCCCATCGAAGTAACCACCGGCGGCTTAATCTTCGTCGTCATCCTGGTCATTGTCGCGTTTGCAGCCTGGAACACCGGCAACAATCTACTCTTCATGGTGTTCTCGATCATGCTCTCTACGATATTTGTTTCGTGGGCAGCGGCGCGCGCGGCTCTGCGCGATCTTACCGTCTCAGCGCGATTTCCGGATCACATTTTTGCGGGTGAACCCGCAGAAGTGATCGTCACGGTGCGTAACGCGAAGCGTCTGTTGCCATCGTTTTCGATACTGGTGGAAATGAGAGGCTCGTTCGATCGTCCCGGGGCGCTGAGAAAGAAAAGGCGCACGCGTTCCAGGAAGATCGTCCTGGGGTACTTCATTTATGTGCCGCATCGAGCGGCCGCCGAACAAAGCATCGAGCAAGTTTTTCCCAGGCGGGGCCACGTGCTGGTGAACGGGTTCGAGCTTTCGACGCGGTTTCCGTTCGGCTTCTTTCGGCATCGCCGGCGCCTGGGCGCACGCGATGTTGACATCGTGGTTTATCCAAAGCCTGAACCTGTCGCTGACGAGTTGAATCTGCTGCCGTTGCATACCGGACAAACTCCCTCGTTCCGTCGCGGCGCCGGCCTTGATTTGCTTTTGCTGCGCGACTATCAGCCGCGCGACGATCTGCGGCACATCGATTGGAAAGCTACTGCGCGCTCGCGCCATCTGACCGTGCGCGAATTCGCTGTGGAAGACGAGCGCCGGATCACCATCGCGCTTGACACGTGTCTGACCGACGACATTGATGAGGAGAATTTCCGGATCCGCTTTGAAAGTGGAGTTACGCAGACGGCTTCGCTGGTCAGGCATTTCATCGATGAGCGAGCGGAAGTGTGTTTGGTGCTGGGAATGGAGCGGGGCCGTTTCGGTACTGGCCAGGAGCACTTGTATGCGTCCTTGCGGCGTTTGGCGCTGGTGCAACCAACTCAATCGTCAGGGCCTACTTCCTATTTGCAGGAGATGCTCGACAACGCTACGCAGTCAGAATATCGCGTGGATGCAAATTACCTGGTGGTGCTGACTACGGCGGCACGCGGATCGATTCCACCTAACATTTGGCGGCGCGCCTTCGTGATATTCTTGTAACCACATTCGCGAATTCCTGAGGAAGAGCGAAAGGTTTCATGGTTCGATGTGTATATCAATCGCACAAAAGATACCGTTCTGCGTCCAGGAAGGTCGCGCTTTCGCCGCATCGTTTCCTCTGTGCGTTGGCGCACAGACACAGTAGTATTCCGCCCTTATATTGATTGTTTAGAAATCACCATTCGACACCGGACCCCCCTCACCCCGTTTTTTGTGTCTTCTGTTGTGTTTCTGAGAGACGACTCAAGAGGACAAACCCCCCGCCAATAAGTCTCGCTGGCACCGGTTTTGGCTGACTCTTGCTTTTGATTAGAAGATCACCGTGGAAATGCTTCAGAGTGGCAATGTGTGGGCTCAGCCACGGTACAAACGTGAAAGGTCTCTTAAGGGTTTCGCTTCAACAGGAGAAACATCCATGCGGTCCGTTATTCGAATGTCCAACATTGCGTTCGCGACATTACTATTTAGCTTGCTCGTATTTGCTTCGCAAAGCGTCCAAGCTGCACCTCTAACTGTTTCAACAACAGAAAAAGGAAACCCGTCATGAAGTATCTTAATAAGTATCTCTCCGCAAGTTTTCTCATGATCGCCGCGCTCTTTTTCGCGGCCTCGTCCCGGCCGGCATTGGCTCAAAGCGTGCCACCGCTTGGCGCGGCGGAGAGTTTTGCTGTCCTGGGTGGCACAGCAGTAACCGCTACGGGCGCTGGGACCGTGATCTCAGGCAATGTGGGAGTCAGCCCCGGAACTGCGGTGACTGGATTTCCGCCGGCTGTAGTAGTGAATGGCCAAATATTCATGGGCGCGGCATCTCTCGCTGGCCCGGCCCAGGCCAGTGCCCTCACTGCCTACAATAATCTCAAAGGACAAGCGTGTCCTGCCGCAAACAACTTGACCGGTAAGATTCTGGGACAGACCCAGCTCTCGGTCAGTCCAGGCGTCTATTGTTTTGACACGTCGGTTCAGTTGAACGCAATACTCACTCTCAACGATGGAGGCGATCCCAACGCGATCTTCATTTTCCAGATTGGGACCACGCTCACGACCGCCAGCAGCTCGCAGGTGATCATGAGCAGTGGCGGTCGAGGCAAAAACGTGTTTTGGCAGGTCGGCAGTTCTGCGACTATTGGCACTTCGACCACCTTCCGCGGACACATTATTGCAAACACGAGCATTACCCTGACTACCAGCGCCAGCACGACCGGCAGAGTCTTTGCGCTAAATGGTGCCGCGACGATTGATACTATTGTTCTCGACGCAGTGCCGACGACCGTTCAATTCAGCGCTTCGTCCTATCCGGTGGGCGAGGGCGACAAGCAGGTCAACCTCACGGTCACTCGCACCGGAGACACGACCGGCGCGGCGAGCGTCCTCTTTGCGACCAGCGATGCTGCCGGTGCGCAAAATTGCAACGTCGTTAACGGCGTGGCTTCTTCGCGGTGCGACTATGAGATCAGGATCAGCACTATTCGGTTCGCTGCTGGAGAAACTTCCAAGATCGTCTCGGTCTTTATCATCGATGACTCGTACTTTGAGCCCTCGGTTCCGGAGACTTTCAACGTCAGTCTCAGTGACGCATCGGGCGCTTCTTTAGGCGCGCAATCGACCGCAACCGTGACCATCACCGACAATGAGATCGCAAACGGCGCCAATCCGATCGACACAACCGGCTTCTTCGTGCGCCTGCACTATCTCGACTTCCTTAACCGCGAGCCGGATTCGAGTGGTTTCGCTTTCTGGACCAATGAGATTACTCTCTGCGGCGCTAACCAGCAGTGCATCGACAACAAGCGTATTAACGTCTCGGCCGCGTTCTACATCTCCATTGAATTTCAGCAGACGGGTTTTCTGGTGGAGCGCATCTACAAGACTGCTTACGGTGACGGAACCGGCACATCAACTCTTGGTGGCACGCATCAGCTTTCCGTGCCAATCGTTCGCCTGCTCGAATTTCTCCGTGACACGCAGGAGATCGGTAATGGAGTGATAATCGGACAACCGGGCGCGGACCTGCTATTGGAGAGCAACAAGCAGGCTGTGATAGCAGATTTTGTGAAGCGCTCTCGCTTCACTACGGCGTTTCCGACAGCGGCGACGCCAACAGTATTTGTTGATGCACTTTTTACAAATACCGGTGTCACGCCCGCAGCGAGTGACCGCGCGGCAGCCATAAACGAGTTTGGCTCGGCCACGGACACCACTGACGCGGCCGCGCGGGCGCGTGCCTTACGACGAGTGGCGGAGAACTCGACCTTCGCCCAGAATGAATTCAATCGAGCGTTTGTCTTGATGCAGTACCTTGGTTATCTGCGGCGTAACCCGGATGATCCTCAGGACACGGATTACACCGGCTACGATTTCTGGCTGACGAAGCTGAACAATTTCACCCAGCCTGGTGACGACGTGCTGGTGCGGGTACAGAAGGCCGAGATGGTGAAGGCTTTCATCATTTCCAGCGAGTATAGACAACGCTTCGGCCCGTGAGTGCGCGGCCCGACTTCGTAACCAAATTCAGTTGTGACTCTCCGGAGTTTGCTTCCGCTGCTAGTCTGACCGTGCGGCGTTAGCTTTTACTTTGCAGGGACTGAGTGCGCCTCACGGTGTGCAGGAAATGTGCATGGTGAGCCATATCGGAGCAAGCCAGGCTACGCTAATCGTCGCACTTTTGTGCGGTTTTGTTCGACAACTTCAATCATCGACAGCGACGGCACACCAACGATTTAGGAGATATATTTGTAGCCGCTTTTGTAAACGACACGCGCACTCGTTTTGACTAAGACTTATTCACGCCGAACTCTCAAATCAATTGCGATCTGCTTTGTCCTTTCCGGCGCCACCGGTCTGATTTATGAAGTGCTGTGGGCGCGCATGCTGGGACTTGTGTTTGGCGCGACGACGCTCGGGATTAGCGCCGTCCTGGCCGCGTTCATGGGCGGATTGGCATTGGGTAGCGCGCTGGTCGCCAGGTTTGCGGCGAGGATCGCGAGGCCCGTGCGGGCGTACGCGTTAATTGAGATCGCAGTTGGGTTGTACGCACTGGCGGTGCCGGTACTATTTCGCGGGATTGATCGAGTCTACGCTGAAGCATGGCAGCATTTTCACCCTGGCTTTTCTGGCGCCGCGTTTTCGCGATTTGCGTTGGCGACCACAGTCCTCGTCGTCCCCACGGCGCTGATGGGGGCCACACTTCCAGTGCTGGTTGCCGCTCTCCAGCGATCCTCCGGACATAAGGCGAGCGCGGTCGCGAGGCTTTACATGTGGAACCTCGCCGGTGCGATCACGGGAGCGATTGCCGCGGGCTTTCTCCTGCTGCCGCACTGCGGCGTGCGCGCGACGATCTGGATCGCCGCAGCGACAAATCTGGCAATTGGACTGGCGGCATTTCTGCTCGATTCGAAGTCTGCCGAAGCCGGCGACAACGTCGTCGACACTGTCACGCCTGGTGAAGATCGAAGTGAAGAGGTGCAGAAGTTTGATCAGGCGAAGTTCTGGCTTTTCGGCGCCTTCATTTCAGGGTTCGTGACCATCAGCATGCAAGTCGTCTGGTCCCGCGTGCTGGCCATGATCATCGGATCGAGCACCTACGCGTTCAGCATTGTCCTGGCGCTATTTCTGTCTGGTCTGGCACTGGGAGCTTACATAGTCAGCGGCAAAAAGAATCCGGACGGGCTTCGTCGGGCAGTGCTGGTGATTGAAATTCTGACTGCGTTCACTTTGTTTCTGAGCCTGCGCATAACCAGTGCGACTCCCACTTATCTAATCTCGACCGGCCTTAGGCTCGGAATTAATTCGTGGACTGGACTGCTGGCTTTGCAAATCGCGGCCGCGGCACTGTTGATTCTGTTGCCGGCGATCTTGATGGGCATGGTCATGCCACTGGTGCTGATGTGGGCCGGCAGTACGCGGCAGAATCAACCTGATGAACTCGCGTCCGACCCTTCACCGTCCAGTGTTAGTCTCGTTGGGCAAAGTTATGCGCTGAACACCGTCGGCGCTATTGCGGGCTCAGTCATCACAGCTTTTCTGCTGATTCCCGGAACGAGCACAAGGTTCACGGTTTTCTGTGCCGCCGCTCTGTGCCTGATCACTGCCGGAATCGCCTACGAGCCACGACGCGCGACATCCGATCGCGCCCTGGCGCGGAGTCTGGCAATCGGCGCCGCCGTGGTTTTGGTTGTTGGGATGTTTGTTGCCTGGCCACGGCTGAACCTCAACGCGCTTTCGAGCGGGGCTTACGATAGTTATGTACGCGTGTTGGCCAAGTCGCGCGGCGGCGTGGCGGAAAACGATCAGAACCATGACGCTGGGAACCACCAGCTCTTAATGTATGAAGAAGGCCGCACCGCGACGGTTTCAGTGCGGCGCGATTGGGGGATCACCTCGGTCGCAATCAATGGCCGCACCAACGCTTCCGATGCCGACGACATGCCGACGCAAGTGATGTTGGGCCAGTTGGGTGTGCTCAACGCTCCTCGTCCCGGCCGGGCGCTCATCGTTGGGTTCGCCACCGGCGTTACCGCCGGATCAGTTCTACAGTCGCCGATCGAATCAGTTGATTGCGTAGAGATCGAGCCGGCGGCGGTGGCTTCGTCGCATTTCTTCGAGCACGTCAACAACCGTCCCCTGGATGATCCGCGTCTACACTTGATCATTGACGATGCGCGAACGTACTTGCGCGTCAATCCCGGAACTTACGATATCATCATCAGCGAGCCGAGCCATCCATGGGTGCCCGGCGTGGCGAATCTCTTCACCCGCGAATTCTTTACGCTGGGTCGCGAGCGATTAAGAGACGACGGAGTGTTCGTGCAATGGCTACAGATTTACCAACTCTCAACAGAGAGTTTGAGATCGGTGCTGGCGACCTTCCACGAAAGCTTTCCCCATGTGGCAGTGTTTCGCGTGCAGGGTGCGGCGAAAGGTAAGGACCTGATTCTAATTGGCAGCCGTCAGGCCCTCAGACTGGATCGCATCGATGACCGCATGGGGGATCCTCGGACCAAAGCCGATCTGGCCCGCGTGGGAATTAAGACCGCCGAAGATGTGCGGGCGTGGTTTGTGTGCGATGAAAACCAACTTGGGCCGGCCGTCACGGGCGCCATCATCAACACCGACGACAACCTGCACGTTGAGACAGTGGCGCCGCGCGAAGCGTTTCGACCAACGATGGAAGAAAATGGCGCTTGGATTGAGAGTCTAAGAAGAACCGATCGCTAACGAAACACAACCGATCGCGTTTCGTCCTTGTTAGGCGAAGTTCCTCCACAAGACTAGTGAAGCCAAGTGTCGTTCGGTGCGAAGAATATGTCAGCGCTGGCCGGGGGTCGATACTTATTTGACTAAGCTCTGAACAGGTTTGGTGAAAAGTTTGCATTGAGCCCGCGAAGCGCGGCGATAGCATAAAGCCTGGGGTGGAGCGCAGCGGAGCGGACCCCAGGGTCGTTCGAGTAAAGAGGAAGAGTCCGCGAAGTAGTCATTCATCATGGGTAAATCGCAGCTTTTGCGCTGTCGCACGCGTCGCGCGCTCGGTCTTCTTACCCCTCGTCATCCTGGGGTTTCGCTGCGCTCCACCCCAGGGCGGGGTCCCCGGCCGAGCATCTCGGCTGGGGTGCTAGACTTTATGCCGCCACCCGCTGCGCGGGTTTTGGAAAACTAAACCCGGATTAACTTCTTGAGAGCTTCCCTGATTAAGTCGCGAGCAGCCGTCGCAAGAACTCAATCGTGCGCAGGGCACAATTACCAAGTTGAAACGGAAGCCTGGGCAGTTCGTTGAATGGACCATTCACGCCAATAGTCGCTTCGATGGGGTTCGGCCAATGGGAACGCAGGTTCTTCAGGTTCAGAGCTTGAGCTGGTCTCCGCCAGGCCGTGTTCATGGGGGTGGTGTGACGATGTGACATTGAACGCACGTCCCACTCTTTCAAAACGGAAGGAAGAAACCAGCTTGGCAGTTGTGTCGCGCGGACGGTTCCCGGGACACCGTCCAGGTTGGCGCCAAGCAGTTGATCTGCCAGCGCGATTACGCAAGCAAACCATTTTCGACGGCGGTCCTGCTTGCCTGTGAAGAGATCCCAAACAAAGTCTGGCCCGCGTGTCTCAAGGGCGACCGCGATATCACACAACCACAGCGGACGCCACGCTCCTTCACGCAAAAAATGAAAGCAGAGCACGCGCAGATGATCTTCCGGGCAGAGGACCCGTACTTCGAGGTCACCAAGCTTGACCAACTGCGAACGCGACCACAATTCATCCCACGATTTCTGGTCGAGCGTCTTGAAGCCCCGGTGCAGATCAACCTGATGAGATTTCTTGACGTCCTTTTCGAGTGCCGTTCTGGCTACGTGATATTGCTTTGCCGCTACGCACAGATCCAGATCGCCGTACGGCCGCAAGCCGGTGTCGGGATAAAGTCGGGCGACGGCCCACCCTTTTACCAGAATTGGTTCTACGCCGGCAGACCTCAGCAGCGCCAGCGCATCTTCAATTTCACGCTCATGAATAGCGGATTGAAGGGAGTGCAGTCGGTAGGCTTGTTCCAGTTCAAGGGCGGCGGGCGTAGTCCGTAGTTCTGAGTTGCTTACTCGTTTCCATCCTAAAGCGCCCGCGCCCGACTCAAGCAGCATAGGCGCGACGATGTCGAGCTCTTCAGTTGAGATTGCCAGCGCTGAAGGCGATGCGCGCCACGAATGAGTGAGGACCTTTGCGATTAGGCTTCCTGTGTTGAGTGATGACGTCATCGGAGAGTCTCATTCAATCGGCACAATATGGGCCGCGTTCGCCGCTCAGTCCGAACTCTCGCCTGAGGCAGGTTCACCGGCTGAGTAGCCCGCGCTCATTGACCGAGCACCTCGCCAACCTTGATATGCGCACCGTTGAGAAAATCGCGAGCACTCATGCGGCGCGAGTCCTCGGGTTGCAGCTCAAGTACGCGCAAAGCCGTTTCGTCGCCGCAGCAAATTACCAGGTTGTCGCCATGAGCTTCGATGACGTGGCCCGCGCTGGAGGTCGTTTGCTCAAGCCTCTGGGCGGTGGCCTGCCGAATTATCAAGCGGCGTGACTTGAGAGTCGTGTAAGCAGTTGGCCAGGGTTGAAAGCCACGCACACGACGCTCAATTGCAGCCGCATCCATCGTCCAATCAATCCGGCCGTCTTCGCGTTTCAGGATCGGGGCGAACGTGGCGTCTTCGGTCCGCTGTGGTTTAAGTTCGATATTGTCAATGCCTTTGAGAGTTTCGCTAAGGAGTTCAGAGCCAATCTCAGACAATCGCTTCATCAGTTCCGGTGCGGTTTCGCTTTCTCCAATCTCCGTTGCGCGTTGCAGGAGCACCGGACCGGCGTCGAGTTCCTCCACGATCCTCATCGTGGTCACGCCCGTCTCTTTTTCGCCGGTGACGATGGCCCAGCTCACCGGCGCCGCCCCGCGATACTTTGGCAGCAGAGAGAAGTGGACGTTGATGCAACCATGGCGCGGCGCGCTCAAAAAGTCCGGCGGCAAAATTCTTCCATAGGCGACGACGACCGCGACGTCGGCCTGATGAGAGGCGAATAGCTCTTTCGCTGCCGGAGTTTTGATTTTCAAAGGTTGGTGAACAGTGAGGTTGTGCTGGACAGCAAACTCTTTAACCGGCGACTGGTGCAATTTGTTGCCGCGTCCCGCGGGTTTATCAGGTTGGGTCCACACCCCGACGACCTCGTGCCCGTCGTCGATCAGGCGGCGCAGAGACGGTACCGCGGATTCAGGTGTGCCCATGAAAACAAGTCGCATAGATTCTCGCGGCTTTGCCGCCGCCCAGTGCGGGAAGGCTCTGCCTTACCGTGTCCGGCAAATCAATAAAAAGGAGGCTGCGCCTCCGAAGTCGAGGCGTAGCCTGTATCAATATCTTACGATTGCCGGAAAGGCAAAGCCTTTCCGCACGGTGCGGCGGCGGAGCCGCAAGGCAGATCAGGAAAAGTTAGGCCGCGGTACCGGCTTCAGCTCTCTTACTTGTTGTCGCCCCAATCTTTGCCGATGAAAGCTTGGCCTGCATGAACAGCAGCAGATAGTCGCGGCCGCCGGCTTTGGAATCCGTGCCCGACATATTAAAGCCGCCAAATGGGTGCACGCCGACGAAGGCGCCGGTGCATTTGCGATTCAGGTAAAGATTGCCGACGTGAAATTCCCGGCGCGCACGTTCGAGCTTGGCCTCGTCAGTCGAATACACCGCGCCTGTCAAACCGAACTGGGTATCGTTGGCTATCCGCAGCGCATCGTCATAATCGTTTGCCTTGATCACCGCGAGTACTGGTCCAAAGATTTCTTCCTGCTCGATCGTCGCGCCGGCTTTCACATCGACTACCACGGTCGGCTCGATAAAGAATCCCTGTTCGCCGTCCGCACCGCCGCCCGCGACGATGCGGCCGCCATCAGCCTTTCCTTTCTCGACGTAACCGTTAATCGACTTGAACGCCTTTTCGTTGATGACCGCGCTCATCGTCGTCGAGGTGTCGGTTGGATCGCCAACTTTGATCTTCGAAATCAATTCAGCAATCTTTTCGATCATTGGATCATAAACGCGCGCATCGATGATCGCGCGCGAGCATGCCGAACACTTCTGTCCCTGGAATCCAAACGCTGATTGCACCACACCGGTGGCCGCTTCATCGAGGTTTGCGTCGTCAGCCACGATGATCGCGTCTTTGCCGCCCATCTCGGCCACGACCCGTTTGATCCAGAGCTGGCCCGGCGGAGTCTTTGCCGCGCGCTCATTGATGCGCAAGCCAATGTCTTTCGATCCGGTAAAAGCTATAAAACGCGTTTTGGGATGATCGACGACTACGTCGCCAACCTCTGCGCCTGAGCCCGTCATAAAGTTCACGACGCCCGCCGGCATACCGGCTTCTTCAAGCAACTCGAAAAACTTGTAAGCGATCGCCGGCGCGTCAGAAGAAGGCTTGAGCACGACGGTATTTCCGGTGACGACCGCGGCGGCGGTCATGCCCGCCATGATTGCCAAAGGAAAATTCCACGGTGGAATCACCGCGCCCACACCGAGTGGAATGTATTCAAGGTTATTGTCTTCACCGGCGAGTTGTGTTAGCGGCTGTTTGGCCGCATATCGCAGCATCTCGCGGCCATAGAACTCGAGAAAGTCGATCGCCTCGGCGGTGTCGCCGTCGGCTTCGGGCCAGGACTTCGCCACTTCGTGGATCATCCAGGCGGACATTTCATGCTTGCGCGAGCGGATCAGCTCTGCGACACGAAACAGCAACCGCGCACGGTCTTCAGGCGGAGTATTCCGCCAGGTTTGAAAGGTATCGTAAGCAGTCTCGACCGCGCGGTTGGCGAGTTCTGTGGTCGCCTTCTGAAACGTTCCGACAATCTGAGTGCGCTTGGCCGGATTGATGCTTTCCAGTTTACCCTCGGTCTTGATTCGTTTACCGCCGATGACCAGCGGGTACTCCTCACCCAGTTGGGTTCTTACCTTCTCAATCGCGGCACGCATCGCCTGCGCGTTTTCTTCTTTGCTGAAATCGGTTAATGGTTCGTTGCGAAATTCTGTTGGCATTGTCACTCCAGTTTTAAGTTCAGAGTTCAAGCTTTAGCTTGCTCCTTTTAGTAAGGAGCAACCTGAAGGTTGAACTCTAAACTCTTATGAAGGCCACTCGCCGGCCTTCTGCAACTTTTTGATCCTGCGTTTGACGATCTCGCGCTTGAGCGGCGTCATCTTGTCGAGAAACACTATGCCATCGCAGTGATCCGTTTCGTGCAGCATGCAACGCGCGGTCAGCTCAGTGCCGTCCAGTTCAAACTCTTTACCGTTGAGGTCGTGCGCGCGGACAATCGCGCGCAGATTGCGCTCAACGTTGAAAAAGATGCCGGGAAAAGACAGGCATCCTTCTTCGCCGTCCTGCTTGCCTTCGATGCCGACTACTTCAGGATTAATCATGACCACACGCTGCGCAGGATCTTTCCCGCCGGAGCAATCCATGACGAACAGGCGCTTTAGCACGCCAACCTGGACGGCGGCGAGTCCGACACCGGGGGCAGAGTACATCGTCTCAAACATGTTATTGACAAGTTTTTTCAGATCGTCGTCAAATTTGGTAACCGGATCCGCTGGTACGTCGAGGATTGGATTCGGCCAGGTAACTATTTTTAGCAAAGACATTCCCTAAATCTCAGATCTCAAATTCCAGATTTTAAATTTCAAATCGCTGATTTGCGAAGCGCTCTGATTCGGTCAGAACGTTTTTGATTTTACAATCAACGTTGTGGTTTCGCCAGTTAGCCTCCGTTAGGGGTAGTATCCTAATCTGAAATCAGTCTCGCAGGAACAAAGGAATCATTGTGAACAGCATCCGAAAAGCCGGTAGTGATAGGGGTTAGAAGGACGGAGCGGTTAGTAACAGAGCGAGGCCGGACTGAGAATCCGGCCACTCACATCTCGATCATCGGCAACATTACGCACCACGATTTGCAGGCGAGCCGGAAACGGCCAAGTATCAATCCCTTTCGTGGCCGTGGGTTCAACGCACGAAGTTCCTGCCGCCTGGTGGGCGGCCGTCGCCTTACTTAAGATCGATGGCCCTTCAATAAATCAAACACAGGTCGGCCGCGAGGGTATTGCCCTCAAGTACTCATAGATGGCCCTGATGTCGCGTGTAGACATTTTTCCAAACTCAACCCAAGGCATAACCTGCAATAGATCCTGCGGCCCTGGCACAATAGGCGGTGCGTGATCAAGGTCCTCACCAATGCGCAGAACGTGCAAGAACTGGTCAAAGGTCAAATTGGCTGGCCGTCCGGTGCCGGGATCGGGCGTAAGGTTGCGGCTTGTGAACGGACCGAATTGTTGTCCGCCGGAAAGGTTATTCAGTTGTGGATTCGATTCTAACCGAGCAGTCAAGTAAAGGATTTTATCAACCGATCCAGACTGCACAAACAAAAGCGGCGAGACTGAGAATCCCCGCCGCTCTATTTTGTCCCAATGTGAAAAATCCGGGTTAACGGTCATGCACAAGCACCATTGCGATCGGTGTTGAAGGATGCTGTTCCGGGTTTTGCCCCGAATGGTCCTAATGACACCGGGTACCAATTCGCGGCGGCAGGCCCGGGTCGCCTTCAATGCAGGGAATTGCGCTCAGATATTCGTAGATCGCGCGAAGGTCATTTTCGGTCATGTCTTGAAAGGCCGGCCAGGGCATTACCTGAAGATACGGGTTCCCAATAAAGAGATGCGCGTGATCCGGATCAATACCAGTCCGCATGATGTCGCGGAATTCTTTATACGCTGCACCGCCTTCCGGTCGGCCCGTCTTATCGGGAGTTAAGTTGCGGGGGATAAAGATCGGGCCAAATAATGGTGTCCCGCCAGCCAGGTATCCGGCCTGCTCGACCTGTTTCGGCTGCCCTTGATATGGATCGCCGCCAGGCGCATAGGGGGAGGAACCGGAGAGAGTGGCGTGATGGCACCCATTGCAGTCGCCAACAGCGTTGACAATGTAGCTGCCCAAGCCGACCAACTCACGATTCTTGCCTCGCAGATTTAAATGAACTGGAGCGATCTCGAAGCCCCGCCTTATTTTGCTCTCATCATTGTCTTCGTCATTACCTGCTCGTCCCCTCGGCGCGCCAATTAGCACGACACCCAGGGCGAGACCGGCAAGCAACAAAGTACTCAAAACGGCTCGTTTCATAATGTGACCTCCTGATCTGAAAGTGATGGCGAGGGTTAGTGACTGTTACGAATCGGACGGTGCCGCACGGCCAGGACAGCCCTCACCTTCGCTTCCGGGTCATCACCGTATATGTTTTGGCGGAGAGCTTACTCCAGACTAATCGAGCCGTCAACGGGTAACACGTAGCCTTTTTCGTTGGCGTTGCTTAAGCTGGTTGGGACAAGCAGCGTGCCGGAGAAATTTCAAATTAGGACACTACCTGGATTTTCTCCTTTGGAAAAAAGTTACCCAGAAAAGAGAGCTATCCGGGACTACGCGACTGATAGATCGGAATCGGATCGCCTCTCCGACGCGTGAGTTGTGAGTTCACGGCGTCAATTTCCTGGAGGTATGGGATCAGCCACACCTTGTAGCTCAACTCTGTAGGTAAGTCAAGCCACATCTTGGGGCGGTAATGCTCTGTCCTAACGGAGCATTACCTTTGGGGCTAACGCCCGCTAGCAACGGGAGTTCTGAGCTAATAACCACGCAACTGTTCGCGATAGCCTTCGAAGTTGCGCTTCATCTCACCCAGGCTATCGCCGCCAAACTTGTCCCGCAGCGCGGACGCAATCACCAGCGCGACCATCGCTTCGCCAATCACTCCGCCGGCGGGAACGACCGTGATGTCTGAGCGTTCGAAGGCAGCGCGCTCTTCCTGCTTCGTGTCGATATCAACCGAGCGTAGCGCTCGCCGCAAAGTCGAAATCGGTTTCAGATGCCCACGCACTCTCAACTCTTCGCCGTTGGTGACGCCGCCTTCCAATCCACCGGCGCGATTCGTGGCGCGAATGAATTCCTTCGTGTCTTCGTTGTATCCGATCTCGTCGTGCACTTCGGAGCCGGGAAGGGAACTGGCTTCGGCGCCCGCGCCAATGGCCACCGCCTTCACTGCCGGAATTGACATCACCGCCTGCGCCAATCGCCCGTCGAGTTTTAAGTCCCAGGCGGTGTGCGACCCCAGACCAGGGACGACGCCGCGCGCTACGACTTCGAAGATCCCGCCGAGCGTGTCGCCTTCGCTCTTCTTTTGATCGATCAAATCAACCATGCGCTGCTGAGCTTCCGCATCACCGCAACGCAACGGCGCGTCGTTGGGAATGGCGGCGATTTGATCGAAGGTAAGCTCCAGAGGCTTATCAGGAATTCCGCCAAGCTGAATTACATGGCTCCGTATCTCAATTCCAAAGTTCGCGAGTAGTTGTTTCGCGAGCGCGCCACAGGCAACCCGCGCCGCCGTCTCGCGCGCTGAAGCACGTTCCAGCACATCACGCAGATCGCGCGCGTCGTATTTCAATCCGCCGGCCAGATCAGCGTGTCCGGGACGCGGACGCTTGACGCGCCGAGATTTCTCAGGCGCGATCACCTGCGGCTCAACCGACATCACTTCAGTCCAGTTGGCCCAGTCCTTGTTTTCAATCATCACGGCCAGCGGCGAGCCAAGGGTCAGACCATGACGAACACCGCTGAGGATCTCAACTTGGTCCTGCTCGATCTTCATGCGGGCGCCGCGGCCATAGCCCTGCTGACGCCGCGCGAGTTCCTGATTGATCTTGCTAATATCAATCGGAACACCCGCGGGAAGTCCTTCGACTATCGCGACCAGTGCGCGACCGTGTGATTCGCCGGCGGTTGTGAAACTAAACATGTCTTTTGCCAAGTTCGACCAGAACGTTCTCTGCGTCTCTGCGGTGAATGTTTCTTTCTCTTAGTATCACAGATATGCTTCGTCGAAAACATTTCCCCTGCCTAGAATCCCGGCCGGATCAAACGCGCGCTTCATTGCGGCCATCTCGCGCAGGTGGTTCTCGCCGTAAAGCTCGAGCAAATATTCGCGTTTGAGCTTACCAATCCCGTGCTCGGCGGAAATAGTGCCGCCGACATCGACCGCGCGACGAATGAAGGTCCGGTAAATCTCCCGCGCCTTCGCGGCTTCGTCGTCGTCGCGCGGCAGAATGTTGACGTGGACGTGATTGTCGCCGATGTGGCCGAAGATCGTGTAGCGAAGATTACCGCCGCGCAAACTGTCCTGATAAAAGCGCAACATTCCGGCAAATACATCATCGGGCACAGCCATGTCGGTCGAGACTTTGCGTTGATTGTGGCGCGCGAACCATTCATTCATCAGCACCGGCAGCGCATGACGAAACTCGCGCAGCTTCGCCTGGTCGGCTTCATTGATCGCGAACCATGATGCTTCAACCAGAGCATGATTCCGCTCAAGCAATCCCAACCACTCGCTCATTGAAGCATCTTCTGTCGTGGCCGTGGTTTCCTGCTCAAAGAAGATTGCGCCGATTGCTTCGTCAGGGACCTTTTCGTACTTCTGGCGGAGGAAGCGCAGTGACTCAACGTCAAAGTATTCCAGTGCGCGAGCGTCAATAGCCGCACTATTCTGCCGGTCCTGTGGACCCGCTATTCGCCGCGCTTGCAGCGATCGTTCTCTCGACTCCCTCACAAACGCGAGCAGCTCTGCTTCTGACTTGAAGAAGACCACACCACTCAACAGCCCTGCGGGTTTCGGCAGCAGCTTCACTTCAACTTCCACAATCACGCCGAGCGTTCCCTCGCTGCCAATGAAGAGATCGATCGCGTCCATTCCCGGCGCAACGTAATAACCCGAAGCGTGTTTGCGAACCTGAGGCATGCGATAAGTTGGCAGCCGAGCTTCGATCAGCCGGCCGGAAGGAAGTGGAATAGCGATCGTGTTGTTAGCATCCGCGTGTAGTTCACCGCGACGGAGATCGATCACTTCGCCGGTCCCCAAAGCAATTTTCAAACGGTCGACATAGTTTCGCGTCGGACCATATTTGAACGTGCGCGCACCTGACGCGTTGGTCGCGACGGTGCCGCCGAGGAAACAACTTCGTTCGGTTGGATCCGGCGGATACAGCAACCCTTCAGATTCGACAGCTCGTTGAAAGTCACCAAGGATCACGCCAGCTTCAGCAACTGCACGACCTCCGCCACGATCGTCATGAACGATTTCCTTAATCTGATTCAGCTTGTCAGTTGCCAGCACGACCCCGCCAAAAGGAACCCGTCCGGCAACGGTGCCGGTGCCTGCGCCGGACACTGTCACCGGCGTCCGCGCGCGCGACGCTTCGTCTAAAACCTCGGCAACTTCTTCAGCGGTTTCCGGAAAGACTACTCGCTCAGCAAAACCTCCGCTCACCTGCGAAGAGTCGGCAAGAAACGATTGGATTTCGTCTGGCTCAACTTTCGTCAACATTCAGTTAACCTTTGATTCGCGGCCCTGTTCACCCAAGTAGAATGCGTCCGACCAATGGCGCGAGCGTGAGCGCGATTCGCGAAGCCGTGGCCCAGACGTTGCAAAAGATTCGTGAACCGTCCGAGTACGAGCAG
>JBGPWS010000344.1:0-4656 GCA_041492345.1 Pyrinomonadaceae bacterium
GAGATTGGACTGGTATCGACGGGACCCGAACGTTCACAAACGATCGTCGTCCAGGATTCAACCCTCGGTAGCTGGCTGCGCTAGACCAACACTCAAAAGTCCAAGGTCCCGGTAGTCCTCGTCGTATGGTCACTTGATTTTCCGGTGCCTGCTGAGCTTAATGGGCGTGACACTCAAATGTTGATGACTCCAAAAATGATTCTGGCCGCCAGGATTGCAATAGTCACGCTGGTTGTAGTCGGCGCTGTCAGCGCCCAGCAAATCAAGAACGCGATTCCGGATGTTGCCCGCCCGCTGCCATTATCCGCGGTGCGGGTGACGGGTGGTCCGCTCAAGCACGCGCAGGACCTGGACGCGGAGTACCTGCTCAAGCTCGAACCCGATCGCATGCTCGCCTACTACCGCAAGCGGGCCGGGCTTGAACCCAGGGCGCAGGGCTACGGCGGCTGGGACGGTGATGGCCGAAGCCTCACCGGCCACATCGCCGGTCATTACCTTTCAGCAGTGTCCTTGATGTATGCCGCCACGGGCGACCCCCGATTCAAAGCGCGCGCCGACTATATCGTCAAAGAGTTGAAGGAAGTCCAGGACAAGAACGGGGATGGCTATCTCAGCGCTTTGGAGGGCGGCAGAGAAAAGTTCAACGAACTGGCCAGCGGCAACATTCGATCGGGCTCCTTTGACCTCAACGGTCTGTGGTCGCCCTGGTATACGTTGCATAAGACGTTCGCCGGATTGCGCGACGCGTATCGCTTCACCGGCAATCGCACCGCGCAGGAAGTCGAAATCAAGTTTGCAACCTGGGCGGAGGGAATTCTGCTTAAGCTCGACGAAGCTCAGACTCAAAAGATGCTCAACACAGAGTTTGGCGGCATGATGGAAGTGCTGGCCGACCTCTACGCAGACACCGGGGACAAACGCTGGCTGAATCTTTCTCATCACTTCGATCATCACGCGGTTCTCGATCCGCTGGCCCGCCGCGAGGATCGGCTCAGCGGCCTGCACGGCAACACACAGGTTCCCAAACTCCTCGGCGTGTTGATGCGTTACATCTATGCGGGAGATAAGTCAGACGGCACGGCCGCCGAGTTTTTTTGGGATGCGGTGGCTTTGCATCATAGCTATGCCACCGGCGGTCATGGCAGAGACGAATACTTTGGCCCGCCGGATCAACTGAGCGATCGTGTGGACGGACGCACTGATGAAAGCTGCAACGTCTACAACATGCTCAAGATGACGCGACGCCTTTTCGCTATCCACCCGGACATCAAGTATGCCGAGTTCGAAGAACGGGCTTTGTTCAATCACGTGCTCGGTTCTATCGATCCTGAGGACGGCCGGACCTGTTACATGGTGCCGGTGGGCCGGGGTGTTCGTCATGAGTATCAGGACATGTTCCGCGACTTCACTTGCTGTGTCGGCAGCGGGATGGAGAGTCACGGCCTCCACGGCGACGGGATCTACTACGAATCCGGCGATCGGCTTTGGGTAAATCTATACGTGCCGTCGACGGCCACTTGGCAATCGGCGGGCGTCAACCTCAGCATGGACACAAATTTTCCCGAAGGCGACTCGGCCACGTTAAAGCTCACGGTTCAGAAATCGAGGCAATTCACTCTGTCACTGCGTCGACCCTCGTGGGTGGGTGAAGGATTCTCAGTGAAGATTAACGGTAAGACTGTGACTCTTCTGTCCACTCCGGGCTCCTATGTCGAGCTGAAGCGAACCTGGAAAAGCGGCGATACGGTCGCGCTCGTGTTGCCCAAGATACTTCACGAAGAGGCGATGCCTGACAATCCCAAGCGCGCGGCGTTGATGTGGGGGCCCCTTGTGCTGGCCGGCGATCTCGGACCGGAACCGGAACGACGCAGTTGGCTGGCTGAGCCCATCCCTTCCTTCATAGCGGCAGAACGGCCCGTGATTGAATGGCTGCGACCTGTAACAGAGAAGCCCGGCAGCTTCCTTGGGGTGGGACGCGACCCTGATGGCCGCGAGAGAGAAGTTGATTTCGTACCTTTCTATCGCTTACATCGCCGCGCATACGCGCTCTATTGGGATCTCTACACGCCTGAAGGTTGGAACAAGAAGACCGAAGAACTCGCCGCTGAACAAACCAAACAGCGTCAGCTCGAAGCGGCGACAGTTGGCTTCGCGCAACCGGGCGACACCAGGACGGAAAAGGATTTTAACCAGCGGGGAGAAGACACGACGCCCGATCGCCTGATGGGACGCCCAGCCAGACGTGGCAAGAAATGGTTCTCGTTCGATCTGCCTGTTGATGCGGATCACCCAATCGCCCTTGTCGTAACCTTTCATAGTGAGGAACGCGGAAAGCGTACCTTCGAGATTCTGGTGGACGGGCAGCGGGTCGGTGAACAAACAATCGAGCGCAGCCCACCTGGCAGTGCTGCTGGTCATTTCTTTGATGTCGAATACAAGATCCCCGCAGACCTGGGGCAGGACAAGAAGAAAGTGACCGTGCGATTCCAGGCCAAGGGTGGAAACGAGATCGCAGCGGTCTTCGGCATCCGCACGATTCGCGCTGACGCCGAACGGTGACATATTCTGCTTATTGTCTTTCACGTCGGGCAAGCCTCTGTGCAAATCGGTGGTTCTCGGTGTAGTGAAAGCGCGCCGAGATGATCATGTTGAAAGTACGTGACCGCTTAGCTCCGTAGGAGCAGAATATTTATAGTCACCGGAGTCAATCTAATATCTCAGCTCCGTAGGAGCGACATGTACTGCTAATAGCTCAATTCAGGCCGCGACAAAAACATGTCGCTCCTATGGAGCTAGCGAAATCTATTCGGTTCGGTTAGCTATAAATATGCCGTCCCTACGGGACTCTTGGCTTCATGGCAAAATCTTGCCAAACATCACGAGCTTGCGTTCTTCTACACAGAAAGGATCTATGAGCGATTCCATTTCTCGTCGTGACCTGATCAAAGGCCTCGGTGCGGCCGGAGTGAGTGGGCTGCTTACATCGGCGAACGCGCGTGAGTCCGTGAGTGCCAACGTCACCCACCCGCTACCGCAGGTGGTCCTGACAGACGGCGAGATAACCGCGCTCAGTTCCACGAGCGAAGTCTTTATTCCTCCACGCGGGCGCGGCTTCATGAAATTCAGCTTCGACTTTCCCGAACCCGTCGTCGCGTTCGGCGAACATCGTTTCGGCTTCCTCGTCTTCACCAGCGAAAACACTTATGGCCTCGATCGCGAGAAGATGCACGTTGAAGTTGATGGCGAAACAATGCGTCTCACTTGCTCGGGCTTTGTGTGGGCCGGTGGACAAGAGAAGGCAGGCGGATTGTTGACGGCCAGCTTTCGCCGCGCCATCGGCAAGATCGAATGGGACGTGACGGTCGCGATGGAACACACCATCAAGACAGTAACGACCGTCATCCGCGATGTCCCACGCGGCAATGTTTCGTTCGGCGGCGGCGCGTTATCGGATCCGAAGGACAACGAACTTCTTAGCGCTTATCCCTTCGGCGGCGGCGATCTGCACGGGCCGGGCGCGGCCAACAGCATGAGCACACCGCTGGCGATTGTGCAGACCGCCGCGGACGACTTCCTGTTCATCTCTCCGCTCGACGACAAGGTCCGGCCCAAGCGTTTCTATTTTCAACCGGGTGAAAAGGCTTATCGCGTCGAAGCAATTTACGAACACGATGGCTGGCGCAATGATCGCAAGGTCACTGTGCCTCGCTGGCGTTTAGGTTACGCGAAGACGCTCGACGGCGCCGTGCAATCGCACATGACCTTCGTCGAACGCGCGTTCAATCTGCAGGCGTGGGAGGCGCGTACTGACGTACCCGCCTGGACGCGTCGCATCGCAATGGTGACGACGCTGCATGGCATGCACTACACCGGATTCATGTTCAACGACTACGCCAAGATGCTCGACATTCTTCGTTGGACGGCGACGCAGATTCCCGGCGATAGAGTGCTCGTGTTTCTCTCGTCGTGGGATGGCCGCTATTACTGGGACTATCCGAACTACCAGGTGCCTGAACGAATGGGCGGCGAAGCAGGCTTTAGGAAACTCATACAGGAAGGCCAAAAACTCGGCTTCAAAATGATGCCGATGTTCGGCGCCAACGCGGCGAATCGCACGCAGCCGGTGTGGCCGAAGATCGCCAATGCGTCGACGATGAAGATCGACGGCGACGTTTACAACCTCAACTGGGTTGACTGGAACAACGATCGCCATCAGGACGGCTGGCTGACGTACATGAACCTCGGTGTGGATTCGTGGCGCAACTGGCTTGAGGGACGCATCTCCGACATCATCCAGCAATTCGGGGTTGACGCGTACTTTCTCGACATCGTTGGCGGACACGTGAACGACACTCACGGCGACATGCACGAAGGGACGCGACGCCTGGTAATGAATCTACGTGGGAAGCATCCCGGCGTGCTTTGCGTCGGAGAGATGCCTTACGACGCGCTGCATGGATTTATTCCCATGTACCACGCGGGAGGCGGCCCGCGCTGGCAAAAGTATTCACGCTTTTTCCAGCACCTGAGCAGTCCCGCGCCCGGTCGCGGCAGCAGCGGCGTCCACGAATCAGGATTCGGCCGCTTCAACACAGAGACACTCTCGCTTAGCAACAACGCGATCCCAACTCTTCAAGTCGTCGACGACACGTTCAC
>JBGPWS010000295.1:0-5773 GCA_041492345.1 Pyrinomonadaceae bacterium
CGGTCCGGCGCTCGGCCAGCACGGCGTCAACATCATGGAGTTATGCAAGGCTTTTAACGCCAAGACCGCGCAGGCGGATCCGGACATGAAGATTCCGGTCGTGATCACGGTCTATGCTGATCGCTCGTTCACTTTTGAAACCAAAACACCGCCGGCCGCTGACTTGCTGAAAAAAGCCGCTGGAGTCGAAAAAGGCTCGGGCAATCCGAAGAAGGAAAAGATTGGCAAGATCTCGCGCGCCAAGCTGGAAGAGGTCGCCAAAACCAAAATGCCTGATCTGAACACAACTAATTTGCAGAGTGCGATTCGCACGATCGAGGGCACTGCCAGGCAGATGGGCCTCACTATCGAAGGGTAACGAGACTAGGGGCGCAGGCCCGTCATCTTGCGCTCAAGGGATTAAAGAGGGAGAGCTAATCGCTCGCTGGAACCTCGGAGTCATTGAATGAAGAAGCACGGAAAGAAATATCGGGCTGCGTTGGAAAAAATGGAGCCGGGGCGTAAGTACAGTCTCGATGACGCGGTCAAGAAGCTCAAAGAGATTGCGTTCGCCAAGTTTGACGAGACGGTCGAGTTGACGATGTGGCTGGGCGTGGATCCGCGCAAAGCCGATCAACTGGTGCGCGGCACGATAGTCTTGCCGCACGGCCTCGGGAGAACAAAAAAGGTTCTGGTCATCGCGCAGGGCGACAAGATCAAGGAAGCCGAAGAAGCCGGCGCCGATTTTGTCGGTGGCGAAGACATGGTGACCAAAATCAAAGGCGGATGGCTGGAGTTTGACGCGGTGATTGCGACTCCGGATATGATGCGCCTCGTGGGTGGGCTCGGTAAGGTGCTCGGACCACGTGGACTGATGCCCAATCCAAAAACCGGCACGGTGACCTTTGACGTCAAGACCGCGGTGAAAGAAACAAAAGCCGGCAAGGTCGAGTACCGGGTGGATAAAACCGGCGTGATTCACACGGCCGTGGGCAAAGTTTCATTCGAGGAAAATAAGATCGTAGACAACACTCGCGCGCTGATCGAGGCCGTGGTGAAAGCAAAGCCGTCGACCGCGAAAGGTAGGTACATGAAGAAAGTTAATATCGCAGCGACGATGAGTCCGGGTTTGCTCCTGGACGAAACGGCATTTGCTAAATAAGTGAGGAGCTAAGGATGAAGAACAGAGCACAGAAACAGAAAGACCTCGAAGCCCTCGCTGAACAATTTAAGAACGCAAATGCAGCGATGCTTGTGAGTTTCAAGAACATGACCGTCGCGAAGGATCAGGAATTGCGGCGCCAGTTGCGCGAAGCGGGCGTTACTTACTCGGTGGTGAAGAACACTCTGGCGCGTAAAGCTTCCGCCGGAACTCCGCTGGAGCCGATGGCCGATCAATTCAAGGGCGTAACGGCGGTCGCACTCAGTGCGAACGATCCGGTTGGGCTGTCAAAAGCGATCTCCAGGTTTACTAAGGCCAACCCGGATATTTTCAGCTTTAAGGTGGGGCTGGTCGAAGGCAAGGTTGTAGAACTCAAGGAAGTCGAATCGATTGCCAGCCTGCCATCGCGGGAAGATTTACTCTCGAGAGTTATGTTTCTGATTAACTCCCAGGCCCAACGCCTGGTCACGGTGCTGCAAGCCGTGCCGCGCAATCTCGCGGTGGTCACGGAACAAGTGCGTGCGCAAAAAGAAGCGCAGGGCGCGTGAAAAATTTCGAATTTTGAAATTCAATGGTGGCCGTCATACTCCTGTCAGTGGGGCGGCTATGGAAAATGGCGAGCGTGAAGCGGCGATGCAGCCACCAACGCAGCCGATCAAAAGCAAATCCATGATTTGCGAGAACGAACGCAGGAGAACGTGATTCATCATGTCGGATAAATTGCAAGGAATCGTCGATCAGATAAAAGAGCTCACGCTGCTGGAAGCGTCCCAGTTGGTTAAGCTCATGGAAGAGACCTTTGGAGTCTCGGCGGCAGCGGCCGCGGTGGCAATGCCTGCCGCTGCTGCGGGCGGTGGCGAAGCGGCCGCGCCGGCTGAAGAGCAGACCGAGTTTGACGTCATTCTTCAGGCCGCGGGCGGCCAAAAGATCAACGTCATTAAGGTCGTCCGTGAAGTAACCGCGCTGGGGCTCAAAGAAGCCAAGGATCTCGTCGAGGCTGCTCCAAAAGCGGTCAAGGAGGGCGTTTCCAAGGAAGAAGCTGAAACGGTCAGACAGAAGCTGGCGGACGCCGGGGCAACCGTCGAAGTCAAATAAGGTTTTCGGGCGCCGGGTAATCTTACCGACGCGCCCTGCACCTGACATCCTGGCCCACCGGTTCCGTGGGCTTGACCTTTCGTACCTGAGTGGTTAACTTAGGGGAGTATTGAGGCGCTGGCGTTACTCCCGGAAAAATCTGGAAGAGAATGCAATCGCTTATGTGAAGCGGTCGGGGCAAGGTGCGCTCTGGCCGCGCATACGTCTGTTTTGGCTCTCTCTTAGCACCGAACGCTGATCTCGCCAGCGAGTGCAACTGGAAAGAATAGGAAACATTCATGTCTGTAAATTTACTTGACACTGTGAATACGGGATTGGGGCGGCGCACAAGTCAGGCGCCGCAGCGACACGACTTTTCAAAGATTAAGACTGCGGTGCCGATTCCGAATCTGATTGAGATTCAACGCGAATCCTACAACCGTTTTCTGCAGATGGACCTGCTGCCCGAAGAGCGTAAGAGCACGGGTCTGCAGTCGGTGTTTAGGTCGGTGTTTCCGATTTCCGATTTTCGCGAAACGGCCACGCTCGACTTTGTCGAGTATCAGATCGGCAACTGGCAGTGCAAATGCGGAAATCTCGAAGGACTGAAGTATCTCCGATCTGCATGTAAGAGTTGCGCGGCCAGCATCAAAGTTGATCCACTGCGACCAGGCCAAACGCTGTGTCACATTTGCGGCACCTTCAACGCCGTCCGTCCGGAGCTTTGCCCGAACTGCGGCGAGCCCGTCGGCCTCAAGCACAAACATGATCAGCAGGAATGTCAGGAACGTGGCATGAGCTACAGCGTGCCTCTCAAGGTAAGGATCCGGCTGACGGTTTATGACAAAGATCCTGATACGAACGTGAAATCCATTCGCGACATCAAGGAAGAAGAAGTCTTCTTTGGCGAAATCCCGCTGATGACTGACAACGGTACTTTCATCATCAACGGAACCGAGCGCGTGATCGTGTCCCAGCTTCATCGCTCGCCCGGTGTCTTCTTCAAGCGCGGACAGATTTACATTGCCAAGATCATTCCTTACCGCGGCTCCTGGGTCGAGTTTGAGTACGATCAGAAGAACCTGCTGTACGTGCGCGTCGGCAAACGTAAGTTTCTGGCGTCGATCTTTCTGCGCGCGTTGGGCGTGTGGTTGAAATCAAACTTCAACAGCAAATCCTTCGGCAGCGACGGTCAGTTGGAAGAGGCGGTAAAGAGCGCTTCATTCAGAGACGAAGATCTGCTGCGCGCCTTCTACAAGGTCGATGAAGTGCGCGTTGAAGATGGGCGCTTGATGGTGCAGGTTCCGGAATCGGGAACGACGAACCTGGTTGGGATGAAGGTGGATTTCGAGATCAGGGGGCGTGGTCCTGATCCGATTGTCCGCAAAGGCAAGGAAATCACCAGGACATCGCTGGAAGCTTTGCGCAAGGCGAACATTGGCGAAGTGGAAATCGATCCCTCTCAATTCGAAGGCGCCTGCGCGGTCGCTGACATAGTCAATACCGAAACCGGTGAAGTGATTCTCGAAGCCAATAATGAGATTGCCCCGGCTAAGCTCCAGGAAATTACTGAAAGCGGAGTAACGAGCTTCTCAGTATTCTTCCCAGAGCGCGACGACGTGGGCGTGGTTGTTTCGCAGACCTTGAAGAAGGACACGATCAGCAAGCCCGTCGATGCCTTGCTCGAGATATACCGCAAGATGCGTCCTGGCGATCCGCCGACAGTGCAGACCGCCTATCGTCTGCTTGAAGGCATGTTCTTCGACCCGCGCAAGTTCGATTTCTCGCGCGTGGGCCGTTTGAAATTCAATATCAAGATGGGCAAGCCCGAAATGCTCCGGATCGAGGATCCGCTGCTGGCGGCGAGCGACTTCTTTGAAGTCGTGTCTTACGTCTTAAAGATGCGCCGGAACCCGGTCGATGACCAGAAGAAGCCGATCTATCAGGCTGACGACATCGATCACCTGGGTAATCGCCGCGTCCGGGCGGTCGGCGAGTTGCTGGAAAATCAGTTTCGCATCGGACTTGAGCGGATGGAGCGCGCGATCAAAGAAAAGATGTCGATCCACCAGGAGATGCAGACGACGATGCCGCGCGACCTCATCAATGCCAAGCCGGTCACGGCCGCGGTGCGTGAGTTCTTTGGCTCGTCTCAGTTGTCGCAGTTCATGGATCAGACCAATCCGCTCTCTGAGATCACACACAAGCGCCGTTTGTCCGCCCTGGGACCTGGCGGGTTGAGCCGCGAACGCGCCGGATTCGAAGTCCGCGACGTACACCCGACTCACTATGGTCGCATTTGCCCGATCGAGACGCCTGAAGGTCCGAACATCGGGTTGATTTCGTCGCTGTCGTGCTATGCGCGCATCAATGAATTCGGTTTCATTGAATCGCCTTATCGGAAAGTTGTCGGCGGCAACGTGGTTGAGTTTGTGCGGGTCATCAACGGTGGTGATACGAAGTTCAAGCCCAACGACCATGTGCCACAGGATGACGTGGATAGAGCCAACAAGCGCGTCGGCTCCGGCGAAAAGGCGATCTGCGAACCTTTTCCGTTTTATTTAACCGCCTGGGAAGAAGACAAGCACGTAGTCGGTCAGGCCAATATCGCTCTCGACGAAAACAGCTACATCGTCAACGACCGTAACGCAGCGCGTAAGGCCGGCGAGTTTATTCTGGCCCAGCGTGACGAGATCGAATTCGTGGACGTGTCGCCGAAGCAGTTGGTTTCGGTGGCCGCTTCGCTAATTCCTTTCCTCGAAAACGACGACGCGAACCGCGCCCTGATGGGTTCGAACATGCAGCGCCAGTCGGTGCCGTTGCTGCGCGCCGAAGCGCCTTACATCGGCACGGGAATGGAAGACGTGACCGCTCGCGACTCAGGCGCCGTGGTTATCGCCAAGCGCGATGGCGTGGTCGATTACACCGATTCCGAGCGCATCATCGTCAAAGCCGATCACAACGTGGACGGCACCATCTCGCGCGAAGTGACCGCCGACATTTACACGCTGATCAAATTCAAGCGTTCGAACCAGAACACTTGCATCAATCAGCGCCCGATCGTGCATGTGGGCGAGCGGGTGGCCAAGGGCCAAGTGATCGCCGACGGTCCTTGTACTGACAGGGGCGAGCTGGCCCTCGGTCGCAACGTTCTGGTCGCGTTCATGCCATGGCGTGGGTACAACTTTGAAGACGCGATTCTGGTTTCCGAGCGGCTGGTGAAAGAGGACTACTACACCTCGATTCACATCGAAGAACTTGAGATCGAAGCCCGCGATACGAAGCTCGGTCCCGAAGAGATCACCCGCGACATTCCCAACGTCGGAGAGAACATGCTGCGTGACCTGGATGAAAGCGGCATCATTCGCATCGGGGCTCAGGTCAAACCCGGTTCGATTCTGGTCGGCAAAGTCACGCCCAAGGGCGAGACGCAGTTGACCGCTGAAGAAAAGTTGCTGCGGGCAATCTTTGGCGAGAAGGCCGCCGACGATAAAGACGCTTCGCTGGTTTCACCTCCGGGTATCGACGGCACGGTGGTCGATGTGCAGGTCTTTACGC
>JBGPWS010000380.1:0-3795 GCA_041492345.1 Pyrinomonadaceae bacterium
TATCGTCTCGCCGAACCACCAGACGAACATGTGGCGCGCATCTTTCGCGAGGTGCGCGCGTCGCTGGCTGAGCATCCCGAATTTCAGCGTGACCGCGAAAAATTGACGAAGGTTTGCTGCGCGGTCCAGCTACCTGTGCAATTGCGGCGCGCCCCACGCCCACTGGGACTGGCGGCGTAGTGGCGCAAGTTGTTAACGTGCGCTTTTCTGAGAGTGCTGACGGATGGCCGCAAATTAACAACTTGCGCTACACCTGCCTTGACAATCGAGTCTCGCAGCTTAGAATAACTTCTCGACACCGCCGCGGAGATGTGGCCGAGTGGCTGAAGGCGGCGGTTTGCTAAACCGTTAAGGGTCAAAAGCCCTTCACAGGTTCGAATCCTGTCATCTCCGCCATTTTTCAATAGTCAGTAGTCAGTGGTCAGTAGTCAGTGGAACGCTTTGTTGCTGAATTCTGATTACTGCCTGCTGACTATTTTTGTGATATCCCTCAAGACTCGGCAGCGGACGACTAACTACTGACTACTAACCACTGACTATGACTGCTCGCGTTCGTTTCGCTCCATCACCCACCGGCTATCTACACATAGGCGCAGCGCGCTCGGCGCTTTTTAACTGGCTGTTCGCGCGCAAGATGGGCGGCAAGTTCCTGCTGCGCATCGAAGACACCGATCTGCAGCGTTCCACCGATGAATCAACGCACTCGATCATCGAAGGCCTGGAATGGCTGGAACTCGACTATGACGAAGAGCTGGTCTTTCAGTCCGACAACGCCGGAGAGCATCGCGCTGCCGCCCGCCAACTGGTCGACGAAGGCAAAGCCTATCGCGACTTTACGCCGAAGGAGGAACGCGAAGACAAATCCGTTAAGCAGGGCATCGTCGATCGGGCGCGCGCGCATGCCGCCGAAGGCATCGATCATCGCAGCAATCAATATCGCGAACTATCAAGGGAAGAATCCGACCGACGTGCGGCCGCCGGAGAACCCTTTGCCATCCGTTTGAAAGTTGCGCGCGAAGGTGTGTCGCGCTTCGCCGACATCGTTTACGGCGATCAGGAGCGTGCCTTTTCCGAGATTGAAGACCTGGTGCTGTTGCGCTCAGACGGGCACCCGCTCTACAACCTGTCGGTGGTGCTCGATGACATCGAGATGGGCATCACGCACGTCATTCGCGGTCAGGATCACCTGACGAACACACACAAACAGGTTCTGCTTTACCAGGCCCTTGGCGCCGAGATTCCACAATTCGCGCACCTGCCGCTGATTCTTGCGCCGAACAAAGCCAAGCTTTCCAAGCGCAAACACGGCGAAGTTGTTTCGTTAACTACTTACCGCGATCGCGGATTTGTACCGGCCGCGTTTCGAAATTTTCTGGCGTTGCTCGGCTGGTCGCCTCCTGAAGGCAAAGAGCTTTTGTCACGCGATGAATTGGTCAAAGAGTTTTCCCTCGAAGGGATCGGCAGGGCGAACGCGGTTTTCAACTTTCATGAAAACGATCCGCGCCATTGGACCGACGACAAAGCCCTGTGGATGAATGCTGAGTACATCCGCACGATGCCGCTGGCTGAGTTGCTGCCAATGGTGAAAGCAGAACTACGAGCTGAGAAACTCTGGCGCGAAGAATACGACGAGGATGAAAGCGAATGGTTCGAGAAAGTCGTCGATCTGATCCGGCAGCGCTTCTTCACTTTGAAAGATTTTTCGTCGCAGGGCCGCGCTTACTTTTCGGAAGATTTCGATTTCGAGGAAGCGGCCGTACGCAAGAACATTCTAAAAGAGCCAAGGCTAAGAGAATTTTTGCCCGCACTGGCTGATCGTCTGGAAGCGGTCGAGCCTTTGACTGCCGCCCAGGCGGAAGCAGCGCTGCGCACCTTCAGCGATGAAGCGGGCTTGAAAGCTGGACTTTTGATCAATGCTTCGCGCACCATGTTGACCGGACAGGCAGTGGGACCGTCAATGTTTGAGGTCTTTGAGATAATAGGCCGCGAGCGTTCGGTGATGCGTCTGCGCAGCCAGCGCCCGTGGCACGAATTTAGTTAGGAGATTGCCACGGAGACACGGAGACACAGAGAAAACAATAAAGGAAGCAAGGAGTAGTTTCTTTTGCCTTTCCCTTCTCTGTGCCTCTGTGTCTCTGTGGCTAGTTTTGAGGAGCTAACTATGGTGAAAAGATTTCTCGTGATCGTTTCAGTTGTGCTCGCCGGCGCCACTCTGGCCTGGGCGCAGAACACTAATTCGTCAACGACGCAGTCGACGCGCACGCGCACCGTTGCGCCGAAGCCTTCACCCACGCCAAAGACGTTGACGAAGTCCACCGAACCCGACGCTGCAACGGCAACTCAGAAGCGGACACAGGCCGCCGGCCAGGTGGCGCCGTCGAGTGCGGTGCTGGCAGCTTTCAATAACCTGCTCGACGGCATTCGGCACGCGGATGTGAAGGCGGCGACCGGCGCCTACCAAAACACGCCACGCCTTGTGCTCTTCAACTACAACGGCACCGTAACCAGAGGCTGGGATCAGTTAAAGCAGAACCGCGAAGCGTCCTACGCGGATATGAAAGACGTCAAGCTTGATGTCAGAGATCTTCGCGTAACCATGCTGGGTCGCGACGCGGCGTTGATTACCTGTCAGTGGACTCAATCAATGACATTCCGGGGGACGCCCGAAACCGACAGCGGCCGCATGACCATCGTGTTCCGCAAAGTAGGAAAGGACTGGAAGGCAATTCATTTGCACACCTCGCCTGACAGGCCGGATCCTTCGCGCATCCCGGCATCCGAGCAGACGCCGCCGCCTGCTTCGAAGTCGACACCATAAGGTCTGCCTCGAAACGATCACAGCCACAGATAAACACGGATTCACACGGATAGGCAGGACTGCTGGTTTAGACCGTATCAGTGAGAATCCGTGTTCATCTGTGGCTTATTAATAAGTTTGGGGATTCGTGCTATCGCAATCCCTCCCAAAACGGCGAGGAACGGAAAGAACTCGACCAGGTAGCGGGGTTCTGGGTTCTCAAGCGACGAAAACAGAATCAATCGCAAAACAATCGCCAGCGAGACAAGTAGCAGCCATCGACGCGCGCCGGACTTGCGCGAATTCCAAAGCAACCAACCACCCGCCAAACCCAGCAGCGTGTAGATCCCAGTCAAGGCCGCAAACAGCGGCAACCAGATTTGTTGGTGATGTTCATAATCGAGATCTTCGAGCGGCAACAGCGTGCCTTCAAACGGCCAGTACTGCGAATGCGTGTCGAACCACATCGTGTGGGCGCGTTTTAAAGGCAGCCAGACGTAGTAACGAAACGGATGACGCGCGATGCGTTCGCGGGCAATCTGAGCAAAGCCCGCGTCGATCTCCGGTGTCATCTCGACAGGCCCGTGTTCTTCCGGCGATGAATGATCCGACTCGTCCGTGTTATCGCCCTCGTCGCCTTGATCGCTGCTGTTATCGTTTTGATCACCGCTGTTGTCGTTTTGATCGCCCTCATCACCGCTGTCTTCCTCGTTACTGTTCGCGTTTGAGTTCGCGTTCGTATTCTTCTGCGGCGTACCTGCTGGGCTCGGCTTCGCTTTGCCCATTGATGGTTTTGGATTCGCCGGCGCTTCAGTCGGTGAAGCTTGCGGTGCTGGCGTTGAGCTTGGTTGCAACTGAGCCGGATTAGCTGCGTTCGAGCCTGGCGGATGGTTGTACTTATCCAACAACGCTTCTACGCGGGCTTTTTCGTCCGCCGAATCGAAGGCAGTCGGAGGCACGTCGTCGAGATTGATCGGCTGATCGTCGAGCGACCACAA
>JBGPWS010000288.1:0-5892 GCA_041492345.1 Pyrinomonadaceae bacterium
GAGAAGGAGGAGGGCGAAACCCTGCTCGCCGAGAGTATTCTACCGAAAAGGTTCACATGAGCGCTAGAGTTTTCTTTAAGGCCGGAAAATCCGGGACAAAACGAGCAGAGGACTGCCAGGACTTAAAGCATTTTCCATTTGCTATTTGCCATCTTTGGTGCCCGAGTTCGGGTCACTCAAAGTGTCCGCAGAAAGCCCCCGCCGCATGGCAATGGCAATGGCAATGGCAATGGCAAATGAAAAATCATGAAAAATATCGAATTATATCGAATGACAAATGGAAAATGATCTGTTCATCGCTGCATTTCAGCCAGCAGTTTCTTATTCAGCTCGGCATCGATCCCTTCGAGCAGGCGGCTTTGGGCCCGGGCCGATTCTCGATCACCTATTTCGAGATAGGCGAGACCGAGGTTGTAATAGGCTTCGGGTTGGTCCGGCCGCAGACGCGCGGCTTGCTTGTAAGCATCGATGGCTTCATTAAAATGCGCCGCGTAGAAATAAGCATCGCCCAACTTGTTATAAGCGTCGGCTGAAGTCGGCTTCAGTTGCAGCGCTCGTTTGTAAGCCCGAATCGCTTCATCGTTACGGCCCTGTTTGACCTTGCAATAACCGATCTGAATCCACGTCTCGGGCCGGCGGGGATTGCGATTGGCGGCAGTCTCGAAATAGTTGAGCGCACTGTCATAGTTTCCCAACCACAACGAATCGATTCCGCCGCGATACCACAACTCAGCCAGCAGCTCGGGCTGCGTAACTGACTTGTTGCGGGAAGCGATCTGGTCGAAAGTCATTAAAGGTCCTCTGGATAGCGACGCGATGCGCGCTGTTCCCAGAGCGAGGTTGATGTTCTGGCCATTCGTGACTTTGACCGTGACGATGCCGATGACCTGGCCGCGCATGTTCAGCAGCGGACTGCCACTGTTCCCGTGTGAAACGGGCGCGGTGATTTGAATGATGCGGCCGAGGTCGGGCACTTCACGCACGGCAGAGACAATCCCGTCGCTAACGGACCCTTCCAAACGCAAAGGATTTCCAATCACAAAAACCTGCTCGCCTTCATCGGGCAAAGTGTTGGTGAAAGTCAGCGGTCGCGAACGCTCTGCGGGCAAGTTGACACTTAGCAATGCCAGGTCGGCTTCCTCGTCAACAGCGAGTGCGCCGGCTACCGGGTAGGTCCGGCCTTTTCCTTCGAGCGTGTGAATTTCAACGCGGTTCGCGCCACGAATGACGTGCATATTCGTAACGACTTCGCCCGCACGAATAAAGAACCCGCTACCGCTAATCAGCGGCTCTCCCTTCGCGTCGTAAGTCAGCACGGACACGACTGAAGGCTTGACGCGACGAACGAGATCCGGAAGTGACTCCTGCTGTCCGACAAACTTCAGTTTGTCGTTCCTGGTTAGGTCGGAAGTCGAGTCCTGCGCCCGAGCGACCTGGGCAAGAGTGATAAGGGCAAAGGTAAGTACAAATAAGGCAAGTACGAGACGGGGGATACTTCTTTTCAAGGCGACCTCCTGCTTCTAACGCAATTAAGACTGAAGTGAGCGAAGGTGGCACGCGCATCTTGCGCGTGAATCACAGCTCAAAAGCCAGTGCCACTCTCAAACTGATCAACTGCTCCTTGCCGGATTGTCTGAAGTTTTCAGCGCTGCTCGCGATAGCAGCGCGACGGTCGGGAAGACTCTCGAGGAGGCTAGCCGGGGGCGCCGGCCTCGCGGGGCATATTAGCGTAAGGTTGGTTGGTTGGGAAGAGGAATCTTGAGTTTGTCGTGGGGCCGCGCGGGTGCCGATTCAATTCAGGAGGCAGTCTCCGCTTCGCTGGGAGCGCGAAGTGCGAATGGCTTTTTGTTTCAGGTAATGGCTGATGTGGCTCAAAAGATGTGAGCGAACTTCGTTCGCTGTGCGGACGGGACGTCCGCGCTCCCAGCATTCAGGTGAGTGCGTCTATGCTCCAGGGCATGGCAAACAAAAAGGCGAAGAACAAAAGCAAAACACCCGCCGGCGCAGCGGGTGTTTCACGAATTACGTTCGAATGAAGCTGAGGCAGGGCTTATTCGTCCGCGACCTCGGCGACCTCGAGCTCATCTTCAGCGTCGGCATCGTCGCCTACTGTAACCGCCACGGCGTGGGGCTCAGGCATCGGCGACTCGGCGCCACCAAGGATTTCCGGCAGGTCGTCTATCTCTTCGCGCTGAGATTCGCCAATCGTTTCGTCCCGCTCGATATCGACGTTGCGGTAGTACTCCATGCCGGTACCGGCGGGAATCAAACGGCCCATGATCACGTTCTCTTTCAGACCGCGCAGATAATCTATGCGTCCCGAAATGGCTGCCTCCGTGAGCACGCGCGTCGTTTCCTGGAACGATGCCGCCGAGATGAACGAATCGGTTGAGAGCGAAGCCTTGGTGATGCCCAGCAGCAAAGGTTCAGCCGACGAGACTTCACGCTTCAAGCTGCGCACTCGTTCGTTCTCGTCCTGGAAGCGGAAGCGATCGACCTGCTCTTCCAGCAGGAACTCGGTGTCGCCGACTTCCTTGATCTTCACCCAGCGCAACATCTGACGCACAATTACTTCGATGTGCTTATCGTTGATGTTCACGCCCTGCAGGCGATAGACCTCCTGAATTTCGTTGGTCAGATACTCCTGCAGACGGTTCATGCCGAGCACGCGCAGAATGTCGTGCGGGTTCAGCGGTCCGTCCTGCAACGCCTCGCCGGCGCGGACGCGATCCCCTTCCTGCACGTTGATGTGCGTACCGCGCGGAATGTCATACTCGCGCTCTTCAAGGTCGTCGCCGACGATGATCAATTTGCGCTTGCCCTTTGAGATCGGACCCAGCTTGACCGTGCCGTCGATTTCCGACATGACCGCGGCTTCAGCGGGCCGGCGAGCTTCGAACAGCTCAACGACGCGCGGCAGACCACCGGTTATGTCCTTGGTCTTGGTCGTTTCGCGCGGAATCTTCGCGATCACATCGCCCGGCTCGACTTCCTCGCCGTCGTTGACCATCAGGTTCGCGCGCACCGGCATCTGGTAAGTCTTCAGCACCTTGTTGCTGGTGTTGCGAATCTCCAGACGCGGCTGTTTCTTCTCGTCCGGCGAGTCCTTGACCACCATGTGCGACAGACCAGTGACCTGATCGGTTTCTTCTTCAAACGTAACGCCTTCCTTCAAATCCTGGAACTTCACACGTCCGCCGACTTCGGTAAGGATCGCGAAGGTGAACGGATCCCAGGTCGCCAGCAACTGGTCCTGGGCGACGAGGTCGCCGTCTTCAACCAGGATGTGGGCGCCATACACGATTTGATAACGTGCGACTTCGCGGCTGCGCTCGTCGGTGATCGTCAAAGCACCGTTGCGATTCATTGCTACGCGCTCGCCCTTGCGGCTCTTGACGGTTTGCAGATCGATGTACTTGACCTTGCCTTCGACGCGAGCTTCGTGCTTGGAAGACTCTTCCAGTCGCGCCGTGCCGCCGATGTGGAACGTGCGCATGGTGAGCTGCGTGCCCGGCTCGCCGATCGACTGCGCGGCAATCACGCCGACCGCTTCGCCGATATCCACGGGACGGCCCGTGGCCAGGTTGCGGCCATAGCACTTGATGCAGCAACCGCGCCGCGATTCGCAGGTCAGCACTGAACGAATGCGCACGCGCTGCACGCCTGAACGTTGAATTTCAGCGGCCAGGTCTTCGTCAATCTCCTGATTGGATTCGACGATGACCGTGCCTTCAACCGGATCGATTACATCTTCGAGCGCCGTGCGGCCGACGATGCGGTCGCGCAAGCTCTCGATCTCCTCGCCGCCTTCGACGATCGCTGCTGAGGAGATTCCCTTCAAAGTGCCGCAGTCCTGTTCACTGATGATTACGTCCTGCGCCACGTCAACCAGCCGGCGAGTCAGATAGCCCGAGTCGGCCGTCTTCAGCGCCGTGTCCGCCAGACCTTTGCGCGCGCCGTGGGTTGAGATGAAATACTGCAACACGTTCAGGCCTTCGCGGAAGTTTGACTGGATCGGCGTCTCGATAATTTCACCTGACGGCCGCGCCATCAATCCGCGCATGCCCGCCAATTGGCGAATCTGCTGCGCCGAACCGCGGGCGCCGGAATCCGACATGATCAGGATCGGGTTCATCTCCTTGGTCGCTTTTTCGCGATCGTCCATGGCCTTGAACATCTCTTTCGCGACTTTGTCGGTCGCTTCCGACCAGATCGCAATGACCTTGTTATAGCGCTCGCCGTTGGTGATCACGCCGTCGCGATACTGCTGCTCGACGGTAATTACGTCTTTCTCGGCCTTGCCGACAATCTCTGGCTTGGAGGGCGGCGTCACCAGATCGTCAATGCCGATCGAGATGCCGGCCTTGGTCGCGTAAAGGAAACCAAGGGTTTTGAGATCGTCAAGCATCTTCACGGTCATCTCGTGACCGAGACGAATGTGCGAATAGTTGACCAGCGACTGCAGGCCCTTCTTGCGCAGCGTGCCGTTGAAGTAAGGCAGCCCCGCGGGAATCGAGTCATTGAAGATCACGCGACCGACAGTCGTGTTGATGACCCGGCGAATGTTTTCCTGGGCGGTGGCGCGCAGAATGTCCTGCGAGTCGTGCTCCTGCGTCAGATCGATCAAGTCGCCGCTGATGCGAAGTTTGATCGGCGTCTGCGTCGTCACTTCCTTGGCATCGAGCGCCAGCAGGACCTCTTCGCCCGAAGCGAACACGCGGCCTTCACCCTTCGCGCCTTCTTTGTCACGGGTCAGGTAGTAAATGCCGAGCACGATGTCCTGCGAAGGCACGGCAATCGGCTGGCCGCTCGCCGGACTGAGAATGTTGTTCGAAGAAAGCATCAGCACGGCCGCTTCGATCTGCGCTTCCGGTGAAAGCGGAATATGGACGGCCATCTGATCTCCGTCAAAGTCGGCGTTGAAAGCCGTGCAGACCAGCGGGTGGATCTTGATGGCTTTGCCTTCCACCAGCACGGGCTCGAAAGCCTGTATGCCGAGGCGGTGCAGGGTCGGCGCGCGATTCAAAAGCACCGGATGCTCGCGAATGACTTCCTCAAGGATGTCCCAGACGACCGGCTCTTGCCGCTCGACCATTTCGCGCGCTTGTTTGATTGTGGCGGCATGCCCTTGTTTTTCGAGCTGGTTATAGATGAATGGCTTGAACAACTCCAAAGCCATCTTCTTTGGCAAACCGCACTGGTGCAGCTTCAACTCCGGCCCGACTACAATTACTGATCGTCCCGAGTAATCGACGCGTTTGCCCAGCAGGTTCTGCCGAAAACGTCCCTGCTTACCTTTCAAAGTTCCGGAAAGGGACTTGAGCGGACGATTGTTCACGCCGCGCAACACGCGACCGCGACGGCCGTTGTCGAATAGCGCATCGACAGCTTCCTGGAGCATGCGCTTCTCGTTGCGTACGATCACTTCCGGCGCCCGCAACTCCATCAACTTCTTCAGACGGTTGTTGCGATTGATGACGCGGCGATACAGATCGTTCAGATCCGATGTCGCAAAGCGGCCGCCATCGAGTGGCACCAGCGGACGCAACTCGGGCGGAATCACCGGAATCACGTCGAGAATCATCCACTCGGGATGATTGCCGGACTTGAGAAATGAAGTCGTAACCTTCAGTCGCTTGGAATACTTCAGCTTTTTCTGCTGCGAGGTTTCTTCGCGCATTTTGCGCCGCAGCTCTACGGCGAGTTCTTCGACGTTGACCATCGTCAGCAGCTCTTTGATCGCTTCGGCGCCCATCTTGGCGACGAACTGCGCCGGATAATCACGCGCCAGTTCGCGATAGCGCTCGTCACTCAGGAGCTCCCGCTCTTTCAGTTCCTTCACCTCGCCGGGATCGATGACGATGTAGGATTCGAAGTAGAGCACCTTCTCCA
>JBGPWS010000164.1:0-9812 GCA_041492345.1 Pyrinomonadaceae bacterium
GTGAAATCGAATCAAATGCGCTGCGCAACGGAGTTAACTCCGTAGTGAGGTTTCAGTTTCAAAGAATGAGCATTTGTAAATTATTGAAAAGATTGGTGCCGAGGGTGGGAGTCGAACCCACACGACCTTGCGGTCAACGGATTTTAAGTCCGTAGCGTCTGCCATTTCGCCACCCCGGCATTTCGTCAAAAGATAACATAAAGCAGTCAGCAGTGAGCAGTGATCGGTGAGCAGCAAGCACCAGCAACCTAACGCGCGCCAGAACCCGCGCGTTGAGATCAAACAAACCTCATTTCTTTGCCCTCATTTCTTTGAAAGTTAAGCAGGGTGTAGAATGCCGTCGTCTTCTCGATAAATCTGCCGCCTGACCGAATATGATGACCGAAGAGCAGGAAGTTTTCCTCAAGCACATTCAGAAGCAAGGTCTGAAGCGCACGGCGCAGCGTGAGCTTATTCTCGACGTTTTCCTGCGCACCGAAGGCCATGTCTCTGGCGAGGACCTTTATCGTTTGGCGCGTGAGCAGGATCCGACTGTGGGCCAAACGACCGTCTATCGCACGCTCAGACTCCTGACTGATGCCGGCCTGGCCCGCGAGGTGCGCTTCGGCGATGGACGCGCGCACTACGAACACAATTACAAACATGAACATCACGATCATATGATCTGCTCGGAATGCGGGAAGATCATCGAGTTCTATTCGCCTGAGTTAGAAGCTATTCAGGACGCCATGGCCGCGCAGCATAAGTTTGAACTTACTTCGCACCTGTTGCGGATGATTGGAATATGCGCTGACTGTCGCCGCCAGGAACGCGAGCAAAAACGGGCCAGCGCAAAGCGGCCGGAAGCGCGGGCCGCTGCACGCGGGGCGCGCCGTTGACACGGGAGGATTACGATGAGCGTTGAGATCAAATTTGAGCCCAATGGACCGAGCGGTCTGGTTGCCGAAGGCACGTCGGTGCTGGATGCGGCCCGGCGTCTCGGCTTTCAGATTCCGGACTGCGGAGAGTGCGATACTACCTGTGCCGTCAGGATCGTCACCGGCGCGACGTTGCTTTCTGCTTTGACCGACGCCGAACGTAAACAGCTAAGCCCTGAACGCCTGGCCGGAGGCGAGCGCCTTGCTTGTCAGTGCAAGGCAGAGCGCGGCGGGGAACTCGTCATCATGCTGGTGGCGCAAACTGAGCGCACTCGCACTGCTGAAGAGAAGACGCGCGACCTGCGCAACGAATTCAGCGAGCTGCCTTTCGATCGTAAGATTGCAACCCTGATGCAGTTGGAAACCATCGCAGTGACGCAGGCCTTCGACAAGATCACGGACGCCTCTGTTTCGCTGGGCAAGAAGATTTTCGACAGTGTCCTGGCGTCTGACTCGGCGCCGGAGAATCAGAGCGGCGCGCCGGAAAAGGAAAAGACAGTTTGAACTCTGATTCACAGACTATGACTACTGACCAAAGGCCTTCCAAAAACGACTCGCTCAAGAACCCGTCCCGCTTTTTAGCCCTGGCATTTGTGCTGACGTTTCTGTTCCTGCTGCTCGGCTGTCCCAGCAGTACTAACAAGCCTGCTGACGGTTCATCGACACCGCCTGCGTCTGCGGCAAAGTCCGACTTTGATGGTGATCGGGCATTCGAGCACGTGCGCAAGCAGGTTGAGTTCGGACCGAGACCACCTGGCTCGCCGGAGCTGGAGAAAACGCGCGGCTACATTATCGATCAATTGAAATCGTACGGGTTGAAAGTCACGACCGACGAGTTTCAAGCGACCACGCCGGTCGGTGAGCGAAAGATGGTCAACGTCACGGCTGAGCTGCCAGGCGAATCCAGCGACGTGATTATCATCTCCAGCCATTACGACACGAAACTGATCAAGGACTTCAAGTTTGTGGGCGCGAACGACGCCGGCGCTTCGACCGGCGCGTTAATCGAGCTGGCCCGCGTGATGGTTGCGAACAAAACGAAGCCGCGCCTGACTTACTGGTTTGTCTTCTTCGATGGCGAAGAAGCCTTTTGCTTCGATTGGGACCAGTGCCACAACCCGAACCCGGCCGATCCGAAAACGCCGCTTCCCGATAACACCTATGGCAGCCGTCGATACGTTGCCCAGTTGATCGAGAAGAGTGAGTTAAAGCGCGTGCGCGCGATGATTCTGTTCGACATGATGGGTTACAAGAACCTGCGGTTGGGTCGTGACGAAATGAGTACGACCTGGCTGCTTGATACGGTGTGGCAGACTGCGAAACAGCTTGGCTATGGCGCTCAGTTTGTGGATGCTCGCGAGGGTGTCGGCGACGATGATCACGCACCATTCCTGCGCGCGGGCGTCGACGCGCTGGACATCATTCAGTTGAGCACGTACAGATCAGATGGAACCGATTACTGGCACACGAAAGAAGACACATTGGATAAGATCTCGGCTAAGAGTTTAAAAATCGTCGGGGATGCCGTGATCGTGAGCTTGCCGAAGATTGAAGAGAGGTTGGGTAGTAAGCCCAAATAGCGCTGCGGCTTTGCCGCTTGATGTGCGGAAGGCCTCTGGCTTTCCGTCAATGGGTTTTGTCATCAACTCGCTTTGGCGAGGCTCAGCCTCGCCAAAGCGACAATCGTAACATGGCTCGCATCGGAAAGGCCGAGCCTTTCCGCACATCGGGCGGCAAAGCCGCATCTTCACTTCACGCCATCGTCCGCAGCTTCTCTTCGACTGCGGCGCCTACTTCGCTGCAGCGGGCCGCCTTCGCCTCTCCGATCAAGTCGTAGGTTAATGTTTTACCCTCGCTGAGGAGTGCCGCCACCGCAGCTTCGACTTGCTGCGCTGCCCGGTGCAACCGCGAATCTTCGTGTCGGGTGCCCAGCCAGTCCAGCATCATCTGCACCGCCAGAATTGCCGCCAGAGGATTCGCCTTGTCCTTTCCAGCGTGTTTGGGCGCGCTGCCATGAATCGGCTCAAACATCGCGTGTTCATCACCGATATTGCCGCCGGCCGCCAGCCCCAGTCCACCCGCCGTCGTCGCTCCGTTGTCGCTGATGATGTCCCCCACAAGATTCGGAGCAACGACCACGTCGTACCATTCGGGGTTGCGAATCTGCCACTGACAGAAGGCATCCACATAAGCATAGTCGAGCGCAAGGTCCGGGAACTCGCGCTCACCGACTTCGCGGAACACATCGCGAAAGAAGCGATGTGCGCCAATGATATTTGACTTGTCCACGCACGTCACCTTGTGCTGCTTGCCGCGGCGCCGCGCCAGATTGAAGGCGTAACGTACGACGCGTTCGGTCGCCTGGCGCGTGATTCGTATCGGCGTGACTTGACCGTCGGCAATCGAATTGGTCTCGCCCGTGTAAGCATCCTCGGTATTCTCGCGCACCACGACATAGTCGACTTTGTCCGGGTCCCAAACCTGTTTCAATACGCCATGAATCTTGTGCTTGACGCCAGGGTACAACTTCACCGGGCGGACATTGGCGTATAGACCGAGTTTCTGTCTATTGAGAATCACCTGAGCGAACCCTGCCAACTGTGGTTCAGGATAGGGCTTGCCTGGCTTGGTGAAAACCGTCTTGCCATCAACCTCATGTCCAACTGCCCCCAGCAAGATCGCGTCGGCCGTCTCGCACTTTTCAAAAGAACCCTCGGGCCATTCGGTCTCGTGCTCGACGTAGTAATGGCCTCCACACGGAATCTCTTCGACCTGGAAATCGATGCGAAATAACTGGCTCGCGGTGCTCAAGACTTTAAGGGCGCACGACAAGACCTCAGGCCCGATTCCATCACCCGGCAGTGCTACGATGTCATAGGATTGTTTCGGCGGCATTGTTCCTGTTCGAAGAAGGTTGACTATAAGCGACTTGGCGAAGAATCGACAAGAACGTCATAATATGCTTTTTGCTTCAGAACAGAACTCTTCGTGACTCTTCGTGTGTTTTAGTGGATCGTATTCCGCGCCCGAGAACGATCCACGAAATCACACGAAACCGAACAAAAATGCTATCAGCTGAAATCATCGCCATCGGTTCTGAACTCCTCGCCGCGGATCGTACTGACACCAACAGTCTCTGGCTCACCGAACAACTTAATCGCATGGGCATCGACGTGAAGCTCAAGACCGTGGTCGGCGACGATGATGCGCGCCTCGAAGAGGTAGTCAAAGATGCAGTGAAGCGTTCACGCGTGGTCATCACTACGGGCGGGCTCGGCCCAACCGAAGATGACATCACGCGCAAAGTCGTCGCCCGTGCACTGAAACGCCGGCTGTCGCTTAACGAGCCGGTGCTCGAGGAAATTCGCGCGCGGTTCCAAAGCTTCGGTATGAACATGCCTGAAAGAAACTCGCGTCAGGCGATGGTGATCGACGGCGCCGAGGTGCTGCCGAATCCTAACGGCAGTGCGCCCGGACTCTATCTCGAGCACGAAGGCTGTGCGGTTGCTTTGTTCCCGGGCCCACCGCGTGAGATGAAGCCGATGTTCGAGAATCACGTGCAGTCGCGCCTGGAAAAGCTGGCCGGCGACATCCGCTTTGCGCGGCGAGTTTTGCGCGTGGCGGGCATGGGTGAATCGGCCGTCGATGAAAAGATCGCGCCGATCTATACGAAGTACGAAAACCCGCAGACGACGATTCTTTTCAACAGCAGCGAAATCGAAGTTCATCTCCGCGCACACGGACGGACGGAAGCAGACGCCGAGGCGTTGCTCGACGATGTGTCATTGAAAATTGAAAAGCAATTAGGCAACGCGGTCTTTTCCTTCCGCGGCGAGAAGATGGAAGAAGTTGTCGGGCGCCGGCTGGCAATCACCGGTTTCACGCTCGCCGTGGCCGAAAGTTGCACTGGCGGTTTGATCGCTGAGCGTCTGACCAACGTCCCCGGCTGTTCAAAGTATTTCATCGAAGGCCTGGTTACTTATTCGAACGAATCAAAGACACGCCTGCTCGGCGTCGACAAGAAACTGATTCGCGAATTCGGTGCGGTCAGCCAGCAGGTAGCGCGAGACATGGCCCGCGGCGTCCGTCATCGCGCCAAGACTGATTTCGGATTGGCAGTCACCGGAATCGCCGGCCCGGATGGCGGCACTGAAGAGAAGCCGGTCGGTTTGATCTACATCGCGCTCGCCGACGACGCCCACACTGAACATAAGAAATTGACTCTGCCCGGCGATCGCGAGCTGGTTCGCTGGCGCGCTTCGCAGGCGGCGTTGGATATGTTGCGGCGGCGGTTGATTTGAGATAGTTTTGACTTGATGCCAGCGGCGAAGCCCACAGAGAAAGGAAGTGGAAAGTCATGAGTGTGGAAACGCAAGAGATTATTGATCGCGCTCTCGAGCTTCCCGTTGAAGAAAAAGCTCGCATCGTCGACGAACTCCTCTCAAGCCTGAATGAGCCGGATGAAGCGATTGACGCTTTGTGGCGAAAAGAAGTGGAAGATCGTATCGAGGCGTACAACTCTGGCAAGCTGCGGTCTGTTTCACTCGAAGAGGTCCTCGCAAAATACCGAAAGTAAATGGACATCCGCTTCCTTGACGTCGCGCAAGAAGAGTTTGAGGAAGCGGTCTAATATTACAACGCACAAGCGCCGGGGTTAGGCGACGAGTTTTTACTGGAAGTGCTCAGTACGCTTGAACGCGTTAGGCAGTTTCCGAACGCTTGGCATCCTTACACCGAGAACAGCCGTCGGTGCCAAACGCGGCGGTTCCCTTACGGTGTTGCATACCAAATCCTGGAATCCGAAATCCTGGTCGTTGCGGTCGCGCATCTGCATCGCAGGCCAGGCTATTGGTTCGACAGAATCAAGCGATGAATGACTGGCTTGATTTACATCACCTCGCCGCCGACGGACACACAGAGCATAAGCGTTTCGTTCTGCCTAGCGATCGAGAATTGATTCGCTGGCGCGCTTCGCGCTCTGCCCCAGGCTATCTTATTTCACGCTTTCAGCGTGATGACTCGCCGGCTGACATTACGCCCTCCCTCACGGTCGGGCTACTGCCCCGTCTCGTACACGATACAGCCAGATGTCCATTCGAAGAAACCGTGATTTGCTATACATCACAGGCTCAAACGGCTCAACGTGATTGCCATCCTTCAATTCAGGAAAGAGCTTCGCCGGCGTTGAATCCCCCTTGCTTACAAACACCAGATACTCGACGTTCTTCTCTTTAAGAAAAGCGAGGAACGCTTCGCGATCCCTCGGCGTGTCGGATGAAGTCAGAAACTTCTCTTCCGGAATGCCGGACATGACTGACACGGTGCCTTCGTCGCTAAAGATGCGAGCATTCGAATTGGGATCGAAGTGAGCTTGAAGGTAATCGGCGACGGCGCGCTGCGCGGATGTCTGGTTAAGCGAGCCAACTGAACCGACAAGCTGAATGCTCGCATCGAAAACGCAGAGCGCGATCACGGCTACCAGAACGCGCCGTGCCCACTGCGGCTTCTGGTGTCTTACTCTCAGAAATGTCCACGCCAGGATCGGAATGCCCAGGCTGAAGAGAATCAGACCGTAGCGCGGAAAAATCATTGGCTGCTGATGCGTCAGATAAGCCGTAACCAGCAGCGCGAGAAAAGCGAAGAAGAAAACAACTGGCGCCAGAATACCGCGCAGATCTTCCGGCAGGCCTTTGCTGGTAAAGCCTTGCGGAAGCCGTCTCGCAACCAGCCATCCAGCGACGAACGACGCGATCAGCACAGCGATGTCGGTGGAAATGATCAAAATGGCGCCGTCACGAAGAACGTTCGATACGGAGAAGTGGGCCAGAGTCGGATTCATAACCAGCAGCCAGTCGTGATATTGCTGACGCGTCTCAAGACACTGGAGCCAGTTACCAGTCGCTTTCCATGAAACGTAGAACCAGAACAGTGGCGGAATAACGAGTATGAGCAGGGTTGTGATCGAAATGCGGCGCTCTTTGATGAGCTGAATTAACGGAATCACGGCAATTAACATCCAGCTTTCGACGCGCGTTAGACCTGCGAGAGCGGCAAAAACTGCGGCGAACACCCAACCTCTCTGCAAAACAAAATACAGACTGGCCAGGACGAAAAACGCATGGGGCACGTCGGTCATCGCTGAGGCCGAGTAGGTGATGTGCAGAGGATTCAACGCGATGAGCAAGAACCCCAGGAGCGCCGCCGTGTGACTCGCCGTCAGCCGTAGAGTAATGCTGTAAATAAGCAGAGAGGCCCCAACTCCGAAGATCGCCGAAACGAGCTTTCCCGCATAGAAGCCGTTGCGTAGGAAGACGTTGATCAGGGCGGACATAAACTGGTACAGCGGCAGCCAGAATCCGTAGAGGTCAGTCAACGCAAACGTTCCCCTCGAAATCTTCGTGCTCATCGTGCCGATGTCGCGAATGTAAACGTAGGCGTCGCCGAACGCGTTGGGGAGGAGGAAAGCTCCGACAATTCGCGGGATTCCTGAAGCGAGAACTAGTGTCGGCCAGAGAGTTCGAGGATTTGTTGGAGTGCGCATTTCGATCAAGGGCCTTGAGAATACCAGCAAAACCAGACCCGCCCGAAGTGAGAGCGCGGATGGGTAATGTCCTACTTTGATAAGCGGTGTTCAGAGTACCGACTTTAGTCGGGTTTTTGTTAAGCAAGAAAGAACCCAACTGAAGTTGGTACTCTAAACGCCGTTAAATCAGGACACCACCCGCGGATGCGGCCTCTTGGTTTGAAACTGAACGCTTACCGAAGTGATCGCTCACTTGTTCCCGGTTCACTTGCTTGTTATAGTCAAACTTCGTTCTAGTACAACTTGATAATGGCAGCGGCGACGCAAGAAAAGGTCCTGGCGACGAACCGCGCGGCGTTTCACAACTATCACATTTCGGCGAAGTACGAGGCTGGGGCGGCGCTGCTGGGGACTGAAGTGAAGAGTGTCCTCGACGGTCGCATCCAGTTGAAAGAGTCATACGTGGGAGTTCGTGATGGCGAGGCGTGGCTGTTCAATGCCCATATCTCGCCCTATACGTTCGGCAACCTTGCGAATCACGAACCCTTGCGCACCCGCAAGCTGCTGCTTCATCGTCGCGAGATTGAAAAGCTCGATGAAGCCGCATCGACGCAGGGAATGACCCTGGTCGTCACGCGTGTATATCTGAAAAGTCGGAAGATCAAGTTCGAAGTAGGCATCGCCAAGGGCAAGAAGTTGTACGATAAGCGCGAAACCGAACTGCGTCGCATCGTCGATCGCGAGACACAAGCACAACTGAAGGAACGGAATCGATAGTATTTAGTCGACCAACCTTTCAGTTTGTCGCGATATTTCAAAAACTGTTTGGCAGTTAGCAATGAAACTTGTCGGACAATTTCGAGGAGAAGGCACGAATGGAAGTAATCGGAAGTTCTCAATCATGTAAACAGATTGACGCACAAGCGCTGGCCGTGGCGGTTTTCAAAGATGAAAAGGCAGACGAAGGACTGTTGAAGACCCTGGACGAAGCCATAGGCGGCCTGATTAGCAGCGTGATTCAAACCGAAGAATTCGCCGGGAAAGCGGGCGAGACTGCTTATTTTCATGTTTCGGGTAGTGGACTGAAGGCCCGCCGCCTGCTCTTGATCGGTTGTGGCGAGCGCGACGACTACAAGGCAGCGCAGATAACACAGATGGGCGGAACCGCGTCGCGTTTTCTCAGAGGCAAGAACGCCAAGTCGATTGCGATCGCGCCGCGCGCGGATGGCGAGGTCGAGAAAATTGCGCAAACCGTTATCGTGGGCGCAATCATGGGATTGTTTGAGCCCGACAAGTATCGAACCAAAGATAAAGAGGAACGCAAACTGGATCGAATCGCCGTGGTGGTCGAGGGCGCGGACAAGAAAGCCCTACAACGTGGTGCTGAACGCGGTCGCATCATCGGCGAGGCGGTTAACTTCACCCGCGATCTCGCGAACGAGCCCGGCGGTTACCTGACGCCGACGATCCTGGCGCAACGAGCGCAGAAAGTCGCGAAGAAGTTTGGACTCAGTATCGATTTGCTGGATCAAAGGCGGATGGAAAAACTGGGAATGGGTTCGCTGCTCGGCGTTTCTCGCGGTTCAGATGAGCCACCAAAGCTGATCGTAATGAAGTACGAACCTCGCAAAGCCAAGCGCGGTCAGAATGGATTGTTGGCGCTGGTCGGGAAGGGAATCACATTTGACTCGGGCGGAATTTCCCTGAAGCCGGGCGAGAATATGGAGTTGATGAAGTACGACATGACCGGCGCCGCCACGGTTATTGGGGCGATGCAAGCGATCGCTCAGTTGAAGCCGTCGATTCCGGTCCTCGGAGTGGCCCCGTGCTCTGAGAATCTGCCTTCGGGAAAGGCGACCAAGCCGGGAGATATCTTGAAAGCGATGACGGGTAAGACGATTGAAGTCATCAACACCGACGCCGAGGGCCGCCTGGTACTCGCTGATGCGATTGCTTACGCGAAGAAACTCGGTGCCACGCAGATCATTGACATGGCGACGCTGACGGGCGCGGTTTCGATTGCTCTCGGAGATGTCAATACTGCGATCCTCGGCACTGACCAGGCTCTAATCGACAAAGTGATCGGAGCCGGCAAGGAAGTCGGTGAGAAGTTCTGGCAGTTGCCGCTCGACAAAGAGTATACGAACCAGATTAAGAGTGACATTGCCGACATCAAGAACGTTGGCGGGAAGAAAGCCGGCACAATTACCGCGGCTGCCTTCCTAAAAGAATTCGCCGATGACACGTCATGGGCCCATCTTGATATTGCCGGCACGGCCTGGGGCGACACCGCTCAGCCTTATCGCTCCAAGGGCCCCACGGGTGTCGCCGTGCGAACGCTGGTCGAATTCATCGAAAGTTCCGCCCGCGAA
>JBGPWS010000308.1:0-5454 GCA_041492345.1 Pyrinomonadaceae bacterium
CTACACAACTGGTAATGGGCAGCTCTACGGACCATTCGAGCACGTTTCCGAACCAGGAGCTTGACCCGCCCGGCACTACTCGCTGTAAAGTCTAGTAATGCCGCGAATCCACGTGCGCTTGCCGGCGCGACAAACAAATTACGAAATCAAGATTGGCGCGGGCCTGCTGTCAGAGTTGGGCCGCGAAGTTCGCGCCGTGCTTGGACCAACTTCACTTCGCGCCGCCTTGATCTCAAACCCGATCGTTTTCGAGCACTACGGAAAGCTTGCTCTCCAAAGTCTCAGAGCGGAGAATTTCAAGACCACACACTGGTTGATGCCGGAGGGCGAGCGGCACAAGTCGCTGAGGTCCTGGGAACAGGCGCTCGAGTTCTTAACCGCATCCGGCCTTGAGAGAGGCGATGCGGTGGTGGCGCTGGGCGGCGGAGTGGTTGGGGATCTGGGGGGCTTTGCCGCCGCGACTTACCTGCGCGGGATCGCTTTCGTGCAAGTGCCGACGACTTTGCTCGCGCAGATTGATGCTTCAGTTGGCGGAAAGACCGGTGTGAACCTGGCGGCCGGCAAGAATTTTGTTGGTGCTTTTCATCAACCGCACGTCGTCTTGATCGACACCGAGACATTGCAGACTCTGCCGCAACGGGAATTGACGTCGGGGTGGTGCGAGGCGGTGAAGCAGGGCGCGGTGGGCAGTCGTAAGTTGTTTGGACAGACTTGTCGTCTGCTGCGCCGCAGTGGCACAGACTTTAGTCTGTGGTTCCAAAATGAACACACACAGACTGAAGTCTGTGCGACGATTGCTGCGCACTGCCGTTTCAAAGCTTCAATTGTAGCCGGCGACGAGCAGGAGGAGATTAGCCGCGCCGATCACCGCTCACGGCGCATACTCAATTTTGGCCATACGACCGCCCACGCGCTCGAGAAACTGACAGGTTACCGGCGCTTCCGCCACGGCGAGGCGGTGGGCTATGGGATGCTGGTCGCCGGCGAAATATCAAAAAATGTAGGCATGCTCGCCTCTGGCGAGTTAGAATCGTTACGCGAGGCAGTGCGGCTCTGCGGGCCACTACCACGCGCTCATGATCTTTCAATTGATGAGATCACCGCAGCGATGAAGGGCGACAAGAAATCCGTCGGCGGCGTAACCAGGTGGGTCCTGCTGGAGCGAATCGGACGGGCGCGCATCGTTGCGGGAAACCAAATCGACAAGCGAACCCTGCGATCCTCTGTGCGCGCAGGCTTGCAGGCACTCAATTAAGGCAGAAACCGAAATGGACAAAAATGTTTTTCTAACGAGAGCGGGCGAGCGCGGCGGAGCGCGACTTAAATTCATAATCGCAGTCGCGGTTTTCGCCGTAGTAGTTTACGTGGGTTACCTTTATATTCCGGTCGCGTATGACGCTTACTATTTCAAAGACGTGATGCAAAACAAGGTGGATATGGCGGCTACTCAGGGCTTCGAAACTTCCTGGGTCACGGATCAACTCGTCAAAAGCAGGTCGGAGTATCACGTTCCTGAGAATGCGATCATTACCCCGGCCCGCAACGACAACCGGATCGAAGTGCGCGTGCAATTCACCCGGCCAATTTCATTCCCGGGCTTTACCTACAACTACGAATTCGACTACACGGCCAAGAGCACAACTTTTCTGACGATCAAATAAGAAGCGCGGCTTTCGCGGCGGGATGAGTCGCGTACGCCGGCAATTGCACGAGCGCGGCCGGGGCCTCACCCAGCCACGTAGTCGGACAGACTCCGCAGCGCGTGCATTGATTTACGGAAGGACAGGGGGCAGTTGAGCGGGCTTCGTGGGCCCGTTCGTCTTCGCGCTGCATGAACTCGCGCGACAGCCCGGAATTAACTATCTCCCAGGGAAGAATTTCGTCGTAACTGCGCCGGCGGCTGGTGTGGAACGCGGCATCGATTTGCGTTTCGCGCAGCGCGGCATTCAGATCGCCTTTCAAACGCGCCGTAGCTTCGATGACCCGCGCGATCCGTCGATCGCCGGAAGAGAACAGCGCTTGTTCGTGCGCAATGCGCGCCGACATGGCGCGGACCTCGACGTTGGGAATGCGCGACAGGTTCTTGGAAACCCATTTCAAACGACGCTTCAATTCCTTTTCGCCGCAAATCGGTTCCCACTGAAAAGGCGTGTTTGGCTTTGGCACCAGGCCGTTGAGCGACGGAATGATCTTGCCGGCTCTGCCGAAGCGCTTGCCGGCTTCCAGCATGCGATCCTTGATTCGCTCGACCAGCGTAATCATCTCGGCCAGATCTTCGTCGGTTTCAGTCGGCAAGCCAACCATCATGTAAAGCTTCACCGTCAACATACCGCGATCGAAAACTGAGCCGCAGATCTCGACGATCTCGTCGTTGGTCAGGTTTTTGTTAATGACGCGACGCAGGCGATCTGATCCGGTTTCAGGCGCGACGGCGATTTGCTGATCGCGTGATTCGACCAGCGCATCCAAAAGCTCTTCGGAAATTTGATCGAGGCGCAGGGACGAAACCGAGATACGATAGTCCATCGCGCGCAGGCCTTGCAGAATTTCGCTGATCTCAGGGTGATCGCACACCGCGGTTGAAACCAAACCGATCTTGTCGGTTTTCCCGCGCCATTGGGCCGCCTTGGCCAGGATGTCCCGCGCCGGCACGACTCGCGGCGGCCAGTAGTTGTAACCAGCCCAACAGAAACGGCAACCCTGCGAACAACCACGCGAGATCTCGATCAAAAAGCGATCGCCCATCTCGGCTTGCGGCGCCCAGATAGTTGTCGAGGGCGCGAAGACTTCATCGCGTTTCAGTTGTGCCACGATCTCGGTTTGTCCGCGCCGAATTGCGCGACGGAGGCTGCCTTCTTTCGGATTCTCAGCCGACACGGCACGACCGACGCGCAGCGGAACGCCCTCGTCAAGCGGCGTGTAGGCCGCAACAGTCCCGTCGTCGTGGTAGCTCACGTGATAGAGCGAAGGCACATAGAATCCGCGCCCTTGCCGCGCCAAAGCCAGCAGCGTTTCTTCCTTCGTTCCATTTTCCAGCAGCGTGTCGATCAGTTTCGGCCCGAGGATTTCGCCTTCGCCCACGCCAATGACGTCGGTGAATTCGGCAATCGGTTCGGGATTCAAGAACGACGCCGCGCCGCCCATCACGATTAGCGGATCATGAGCGGTCCGGTCCTTTGCCCAAACCGGCACGCCGCTCATTTGCAGCATCCGCGCCAGGTTCACATAGTCGGTTTCAAAAGAGATCGAGAACGAGATCACATCAAAGTCGCGCAGCTTTGTCTGTGATTCCAGTGAGAGCAGTGATGTGCGGGTGCGCTCGTACTCCTGCATCTCCTGCGCGTCCGGCAGGAAGACTCGTTCGCAGGAAACTTCAGGAATGTTATTGAAGATTTCATACATCGCCTGAAAGCCAAGGTTGGCCATGCCGATGCTGTAGACGTTCGGATAGCAAAGCGCGATGCGCAAGTCTGCGCCACGCTTTAGCAACCAGCCTTCTTCGCCGGCCAGCTTCCGCTTGTAGCTTTCGATGATTTTTTTCATTAATGGTCAGTCGTTAGTTGTCAGTAGTTAGTTGCATCGCTTCGGATCGACAAAAGTCGTTGTCTGCAACTGACAACTGACCACTAACAACTGACTAACCAAGGCTATCCGTGCTGGACAGTTTCCAGAAACGCCTTGAGCTTACGCGACCGCGAGGGATGACGGAGCTTGCGCAGTGCCTTGGCTTCGATTTGACGAATACGTTCGCGGGTAACTGCAAAGTGTTGTCCGACTTCCTCTAGTGTGTGCTCTGATCCTGTCGTGCCCAGGCCAAAACGCATCTTGATCACTTTTTCTTCGCGCGGCGTTAGCGTGGCGAGAACTTCGTCGGTGATCTCTCGCAGGTTCGACGCGACCACCGCATCCGAAGGATTCAGAATAGACTTGTCTTCGATGAAATCGCCGAGGTGCGAATCTTCCTCTTCGCCAATCGGAGTCTCGAGCGAGATCGGTTCCTGCGCAATCTTCAGCACCTTGCGCACCTTTGAAACCGGAATGTCCATCTTTTTGGCGATCTCTTCGCTGGTCGGTTCGCGGCCCAATTCCTGCACCAGCGCGCGCGAAGTGCGGATCAGCTTATTGATCGTTTCGATCATGTGCACGGGAATACGAATCGTGCGGGCCTGATCGGCAATGGCCCGGGTGATGGCCTGGCGAATCCACCAGGTTGCGTAGGTCGAGAATTTATAACCCCTCCGCCATTCAAACTTGTCCACCGCTTTCATCAAACCGATATTGCCTTCCTGGATCAGGTCGAGGAACTGCAAACCACGGTTGGTATATTTCTTCGCGATCGAAACGACGAGCCGCAGGTTGGCCTCGACCAGTTCGCGCTTAGCCTGGCCGGTCTGATGTTCGCCGGTGACGATTGACTGCAGCGAACGTTTGATCTCGACCGGCGAGATGTGATGTTCCTGTTCGACGACCTGCAAACGTTTCTTTCCGTTTGAAACGTGCTTCTTATACGCTTTCATGTCGTCGGCTTTGAGGCGCTTCTTGGTCAGCCTGTCGGTGTAAGTATCGACCTCACGTTCGGCTGAACGCACTTCTTTCTGCACGTTGCGAATCGAGTTGATCAGGCGCTGCCGCGAGCGCTCGGTCATATTCAGCCGGCCGATTTCGTCAGCGATCTCGATGCGCAGCCGGGCCACTTTCCGGCGCAGGCGCAGCAGCTTCCTGGTCTTCTTGCCGCGAGTGACTTTCTGTTCCGTGCGCAGCTTGACCCACTCTTTCAGCGCGTTCTTGAACAGCCGGCGAATGTTCTCGATCCCCTCGATGGTCCACTCGCGATACTCATCGGCCTTATCTTCTTCGCCGGCGAGTTCAGCCTGTTCAGAGAAGTTAACGACTTCGCGGATGTTGATATTTCCCGCGGCCAGTTCGTCACCGATCTTGAGCAGCTCACCCACGGCAATGGGCGAGCGCGCGATAGCTTTTTGAGTTTTGATTTGGCCGCGCTCGATGCGTTTGGCAATCGCTACTTCACCTTCGCGGGTCAGGAGGGGCACCACGCCCATCTCTCGCAGGTAAAGCCGCACCGGGTCGTTGGTTTTCTCCAGCGCGCCGGCGGAAAGATCCAGCTCGAGGTCTTCACCGTCTGACTCTTCATCATCGGTGGCAATTGCCGCCGCCTGCTCGATCAAGCGTTCGTCGGAATCCGCCACATGAATGTTCGACGCGTCCAGCTTCTGGAGCACATCTTCGATATCGTCCGGTGAAACTACATTTTCCGGCAGTTCGCGATTCAAGTCGTCGTAAGACAGAAATTTTTTGTCTCCGCCCAATTGCAGCAGTCGATCCATCACGTCATCCCTATCTTTTTCTTCAATAGCCACGATTATTTTGTTCCTGTGTACTGCTTGTGCAGTTACGCTTCCAACTGTCAAAGTTTCGGTTCTCGACGTTTGTTCC
>JBGPWS010000296.1:0-5743 GCA_041492345.1 Pyrinomonadaceae bacterium
AGCGCCAATCCTTCATAGTCGTGATAAGCCAGCGAGGCCAGCGCCAACATTGCTTGTTGCGAAATCGGCAGCAGACCGTCCTGCTGGGCAGAGACAGCGATGCCATAGTCAGTGTGCAGATGCATCACGCACAGCGCGTCTGCGCGCGCGGCGTGCACGGCGCTGTGAATCGTAAAGCCGGCCGGATTGATAAAGTAAGGAGACTCTGTGACTTTGTTGCCGGCGAGATCGACCTTCACCAGACTCGACGCCGTCACTTCGTCGAACATCATGCCGTAGGGATTCAGCAGAAAGTGATGCTCGCCTCCCGGCACCCGCGCTGAAATGTGGGTGAAGATCAAATCATCCCAGCCGTAAAGCGCAACCAGGCGATACGCCGCGGCGAGATCGACGCGCGTCTGCCATTCCTCGGCTGAAACCTGATCGCGGATGGTTGATGTTTTAAGAACGGCCGACATAGGTTTGCTACTCGGGTCAGTTGGCGCTTGTCATTAGCACATCGCTTCAGCGAGGTGTCTGAAGTCAAACGAATGATCGGTGAGCCGTTTCAACGGCTTGGAAAACCGCGCGTTAGCCGCGCAATATTTATAGCCGGCATAGCTAACCAATTTTTTGACTCTCCTTTAGGAGCGCGATCTATGCCGCTCCTAAAGGAGCTTGACCAAATTATTCTGATCGCGGAGCTATAAACATCCGGCTCCTAGCGGAGCCAACACCTTCAAAACCTCGAACCAATTACTTGAACTCAAACGATTTTACAAAGTCCGTGAATGACTGCTCCCAACGGCCCATGGTCTTGGCCGGGCCGGCGAGCTTGAGAAAGTAGTTGCCCTTAGGTGTTTCGATCACCGCCGCGCGCAAGCGATAGTTTGCGTCATTGCGCTGATTGCCGGTGCCGGGCGCCATCTCAGCGGTGTAGGTCCCGGCCACATCAATAGTCGTTACCTTCAAGCCATTGATGGTGGTTGTTTCGGTTTTTGCTTTGTCCTTCGAAGAACTCCCGTCGGGTTGTTGAATCTGCGAGATCCAGCGATCGATGTTCGCCTGTACCGCGCCGCCCTGAGTCGCGCCGAAGAAATAAACCACCAGCGCGGCATCTTCAGGGTCACCTTCAGCTTTCGGCAACTTGTATTGCGCCACCCGCATCGCCGATGAAGTTGGTTCCTTTACCCAGCCATCGGGAGCTTTGTAGTGCAACTCACCCGATGTGTTGGCCGGGGATTGAGCCGAGTTCGACTGCGAATTGGAGACGTAGGTCGCACCCTTCCCTCCGCAGGCCGAGGATGCGAGCAAACCCGCCAGCAGGATACCGGCGCACGTTATTAACTTTGTCATAGTGTACTGAAGCCTCGCGGGAACTCTACAACGTCGGCGCGCGTGACGCAAAACCACAATCCGGCGGTTGCGATCGAGAGTGGCACAGGACTCTGGCCATAGATCCACCCGCGGTATGCACGGGCCAGGGTCACTGCTCGCCGCCTGACGCAGCCGCGCTGGCAGACTTCGCGCGTCGCTCCATTTCCTCAACCGATACATCTTCTTTGTGCGTTGTGACATGCCACACGTGACCGAACGGATCTTCCAAAGTCCCTGAGCGATCGCCATAGAATTGGTCCTTGACCGGACGCTGTACTTTTCCACCGGCAGCGACGGCTTGGTCGAAGACCGTGTCGACGTCTTCAACGTAAATCATAATACTTACCGGCGAGCCGCCGAGCGTCTGCGGACTTTTATAGCCCATCTCCGGGAACTCATCGGCGAGCATAATAGGTGAATCGCCGATCTTGATCTCAGCATGGCCGATCTTTCCATCAGGCGCCGGCATTCGTAATAGCTCAGTTGCGCCAAAGGCCTTCTTGTAATAGTCAATTGCCTCTGCCGCCCCCGTAATGATCAGATAAGGCGTGACTGAGTGATAACCATCGGGAATTGTTTTGACTGCCATGATTAGGTCTCCTTTGGTAAAGTCTGCGAAGCGGACCGTCGATAATAGCCCAGCACTTCAGTGCTGGGAAGGCTAATCGTGAATGAATAAGAGCCCGTGAAACGGGCGGCAGAGGGTTACGGAACCCGAGAGCGGTAGCGACCGGATGCAGACACTCAACATAGCCATTCATTCGTGAGTTAAATGCTGGCATCCGCTCGCTACCACTCGCGGTTCTGTACCGAACCATCTCTGCAGTCCGCTTCGCGGACTTGGAATCCGAAACCACTCGCATCTACCCAGCGATGAATCGCTGGGCTATTTTCGTTCGTCCGCTTCGCAGACTCAAGTCGCGGTTTCTCTCTCAAGATCCGCTTCCTACATTAAATCTTTGATGTGCGTGGAGATGTACCAGGTGTTTCCAAACGGATCCTTCACTGTTCCGACGCGAGCGCCGTAAGGCTGATCGGCAGGCTCACCCAGTGAAATCGCGCCCTCAGCTTTCATTGCGCGGGCATACCATTCATCGGCGTCTTCGACATACAGCATGAAGGTCATCGGCATCGGTACCCACTGCGCATGCGCTTCGCCCATCTCGACGATCGAGTTGCCAATTCCGACCTTCGCGTGATGAACGATCCCATCAGGCGATTGATAGACGAAGATTTCTTCCGCCCCGAAAGCCTGCTTTAGAAAGTTGATCATCTTCGGCGCGCCTGTCGGATGCAGGTAAGGCATCAAGTCGCTGACCCCTTCGGGTTTGTAAGCTGCGCCCTTGTGCGTGCCGATGTACCAGTGATTGCCGCCAACGTCTTTGATTGCCGCATCCCGGTCGGCATACTCCTGATCCGTTGGGGCCATCAGTGAAGTCGCGCCGGCTTGCATGGCGCGTTCGTAAACGGCGTCCACATCGGCAACATATAGGTGCAGCGACCCGGGCATCGGCGGGCCTTTCCAGGTCGAGCCCTCACCGCCGCCACCAATCATGATCATCGAGTCTCCGATCTTGAATTCCGAATGAAACCCGCCGGCCGATCCCAGGCCATAGATCTGTCCTTCGGCCCCAAACGTCCTGGTCAGGAACTCAATCTCTGCCTGCACGTTCGCCACCGTAATGTACGGCGTCACAGTACGAAAGCCCTCGCGGACCGGATTAGCTTTTGATTCAGTAACCGCAGTAGTAGTCATCAATGCCTCCGTTTCCAATTCACTCCTCAGGCGTGCTTTAAACTCCGCACGCGGCAGGGCGCGCAACTCAGCCGCGATGCCGAGCAGTTCAGCAACTTGTGGATCAGTACCCGCAAGCGGCGCCTCCGGATTCCGGAACGTCGCTTCAATTGCCTGATCGAGTTGCTCTGTTAAGACGACTTCACTCATAACTCATCACTCATTACCGGCCAGCTTCGCACGCAAATTCTGTAATGCTCGAAACTGTAATTGCTTGACCGCGCCTTCGCTGCGCCCCAACGTCTGCGCAATCTCGCGAATGCTCTTCTCTTCCGCGAAACGCATTACCACGACCCGGCGTTGGTCCTCCGCCAGTTCGTCAACCAGGCGAAACATGTGCGTCTGTCGCTCGACTTCTTCAACATTCGTTTGCGGTTCCCCGGCCGCGGCAGTCGCAAGGTCTTCATCAAGCGCCACGCTCTGCTCTCTCGCCGCGCGCTTCGCTCTGTCCGCAATCATGTTCGAGGCAATTCTGAAGAGCCAGGCAGCAAAAGGCGCGCCCGTCCATTTGAATCGTGGCAAACTCCGGAGCGCCTTATGAAACACTTCGGCAGTTAAGTCCTCAGCTTCATGACGACTGCGCACCCGCCGCGCGACATACGCGTAAACCAGTTCGAAGTAATTTTCGTACACGCCGGCAAAGCGCGCGGGGTCGCGTTGCGCCGCTTCGACCAAGCGTCGCTCTTCCGCCTCCCTACCCTTATTGGGGCGACCTTCCTGTTCAGATTCACTGCCGGCCATCACTCTTCAATGTATATAAACTGTGCGCGAGCGGAAAGGTTACGGCTCGCCGGGCACAAGGCCGCAGATTACCCGGATTTCAGCGCATTTTGCATTTGTCATTGATAACTATCGTCAGGTAGAGATGTGAAGGCCCCGCTCAACCAAAGTTGAGACGTCCACCTGATCAGTTATTGAATTGAAATTTCCGGTAGACCGGATCGGTTTCAAGTTCGTACTTCTTTAAGAAATCCCAGGCAGTGCGGTTGATCTTCGGCGCCAGGTCATAGTACCAGTGATCATGGCCCGGCAATTCAGTGAGTTCCACTGAAAACCCTTTCGAGTTCAAAAGGTCCCTGGTAGCTCTCACCACCTTGAGCGGGAAGGATTGGTCGCTGTCTCCCACCTGGATGAAGATCGGGATCTTCCGCTTCGCCGATTCAATCAAATCGCTGTCGTTCGGCGGCAGTGCCCCGGCGTGTATCGCGGTGGCCGCAAAATACTGCGACTCCATCAGGGACATTTCGAGCGCGAATGTGGCCCCACCCGAATGGCCAAACAGATAGACTCGACGAGGATTGACCGGGTATTTCGCTTTGAGTTCTTCGACCAGATCGTGCAGATAATCGGGTCCATCCTGAGGCATTCCCCACCAGCGCGTGTCCGAAGAGTCAGGTCCGGCAATGATGATTCCTTCCTGCTTCGCCAGGTCTTTCCACTTCTCAACCAGCGACATCCCGACGCGACCCGAACCATGAAGCATGATAATCAACGGCGCCGGAGATGAAGGCTTGATGGTCGACGGCACGTACAGGTAATAAGCTCGCGTCTTCCCTTTCGAAGTGATCAGCTCTTTAGTGATGTCGTCTTTGGCGGCTGCGGACGTGAAGGAAAGGAACAACAATGCTGTGATGAACAGAAGGTGAAGTTTCATTTTAGGACTCCCTGACCCTTTGCATAGCGTCGTGATGAGTTCAGCCCGGTCTTTCAAGACTGGACGTTCCGGCAGACGATTTCAATTTATCTTTGGGCAGCCAGGACATATCGTTAACAAAACTCCAGCACAAATCGAAACCGGTACATGAAAGCCTTGTCGATCTCATCCGGCTGATTGGTGATGAGGATCGCGATGCCGTCAAACCGTTCGATTTGCTGGAGCAGATAATTGATTTCAATATTTGCGTAGCGGTCGTGGCTGTCTTTGACTTCGCTACGTTTACCGAACAGCGCGTCAGCTTCATCAAAGAGGAGAATTGCGCGACGCGACTCGGCCGTCGCAAAGACCCGCCGCAGATTCTTTTCTGTCTCGCCAATGTACCTGCTTACTATCTTGCTTAAGTCGACGCGATAAAGATCGCGTCCCGACTCCTTCGCCAACACTTCGGCTGCCAACGTCTTTCCTTTGCGGTCTGCGCAGGTGAACAGCACGCCGATTCCGGTAACTTTCTTTGATCCGCGATTCTCTCTCGCCACGGCGATGATGTCCTGCAAAGTTGATTTCTGAGACGGTGATAAGACCGGCTCTTGCGGTCGAGCCCGACGAGGTTTCGTAGCGCCGCCCACGGCCATGGCAAAGCTCATAATGGTCACCAGCAGAAAAGTCGTCGACCTTCCGGGCGTCAAGCGCCGCTTTTTCCGAGCTTGCTGAAATCGAGAAATCATAAACCTCCTTTCACAATTTCAACGCATCGTGACCAGGGGCAATTCAACAAAGCTCGCCTGCCCGGGCGCGTGATAGATCCGTTGCGTTGCCTTTCGATAATCTCCGGGCTTGGCCCAGAAGATATTGGGCACAAAGGTCTGCGGATTGCGATCGTAGAGCGGGAACCAGCTCGATTGGATTTGGACCATGATCCGGTGGCCCGGCAGAAA
>JBGPWS010000389.1:0-3649 GCA_041492345.1 Pyrinomonadaceae bacterium
TGCGCCCGTGGTAGGCGGGTTCTTCAAGTACTGCCTGACAGGCTCAAAGGTGACTTTCATCGACTCGTTCGACGTGTAGGCTTCTCGATGCCAGAGAACCCAGCCCGTTGGCTTGGAGTACCACTCGTGGATCGGCTTGAACGTCGACTGAATCTCCATTAGGTACAGAGCGCTACCGTCAGTCTGCTTCTCGTCGCTAAGAACTTTCATAGTGAACTCCGACTGCTTGCCATCGGCGGTGGTGGACTGGTACTTCCACCAGTCTCCGACTCGGAGTGGAAAATAGTCTGGCGGGGGCTCTTTCTGCTTCTGGCCCGCTGCGGCCGCAAGCGCGAGCAAAATCAAGACCAGCACTGCCATAATGCGAATCCTGCTCATAATCTTCCTCCTGTGGCTCAAACATCCTGAATTCGGACAGGACGCGCGCCGTGTGACTTGCGAGGCATTCAGAAAAGCATGGGGCACTTCTACCTCGTATCAGCCGGCAAGTCAACGATCCGTCAGAAGATCCGTCAGAAGATGATGCGGAAGAAAGACGCAAATTAGGACACGCCCGATCTGTGGTCGTGGGTCCTTTACAATTTTGAACCCAAAAGAGGCTGTAATGAACCATTCGAGTTTCAACGAACCCAGATGAACGGTTCAAAGTAAGTCGCTGAGTTTGTTAGTGAAGATTGGAGGCGGCGATCGGAATCGAACCGATGAATAAAGGTTTTGCAGACCTCTGCCTTACCACTTGGCTACGCCGCCATCTGTGAGCATAAAGGAAAAAGGCGGAAGGATGAAGCTCAAACAGCAAAAGATAAAAGGAAAAAGTCTGAGTCAGCCTTCCCCTTTTGCCTTCGCTTCGGCCTTATCGTTCCGCACTCATTCCTGAGATTGGAGCGGGAGACGAGACTTGAACTCGCGACCCTCGCCTTGGCAAGGCGATGCTCTACCACTGAGCTACTCCCGCTTTTCAAAGAGATTCGATTCTAACTAATAGAGATTGCTTGTCAAGGCAGCGTGTGTCCCGGGTTTACAGGTGTTTAGAGTACCAACTTCAGTTGGGTTCTTTGTCGCTCAATAAAGCCCGACTGAAGTCGGTACTCTGTACACCGCTAATCAACCTGAAATCGCTTATGGTTGCGGGAGCGGCTTCGCCAACACACCCGCGATGAACTCGTTCAGTCCGGCGTCTGAGCCGTCATGCCGAAACTTGTAGAGGTCGGTTAGCCGCTTCGTCCATTCGGCCTTCTTCGTCTGGTATTGCGGATCGCTGCCGGCTAACGCCACCGCGCGCGCATAGGCATCGATGATGCGATCCGTTGCCTTATTGATATTGTCGAGCGCCGCTTTGCCCTCTGGAGTTTCAGGTTGATCCGCGAAGCGCTTCGTATAGTCCGCGGAAAGTCTCTTATACGGCCCCTGCTCGTAAGCGGCGGCGAGCAAATAGTAAGTCGACGGAGTTTTCTTTAGATCGCTATCAATCTGGCTGACCTTGATGAAACGCCCGATCGATTCCTCCGGTCGGGCCTTCAGTTCGAGAAAGCCGATTGCCATATTGAGAGAAGCGAGCGCGTCCTCTTTATTCTTGAATGGCTCCCACGCATCCGGGGCCTTGCCGCCCTCGATCAACTGAATCGCTTTCTGAGCGTAGCGCTCTGAGTCGGCATTGAACGTCTCGTTCCTGGCGTTCGTGGTGGCGAGATAACCGCCATAGCCAAGCGCAATCAGCGCTTTGACGTCTTCGGGATCGTCCGCCAGGACTTGTTTGGCCATTCCGAAACCGGCGACATAGTTTTTCTCGCCATAGATCGCCCGCAACAGCGCATCCTGACGCTCGTCTTTTTCGAACGCGGCAATCCATTGTTTCAAATAACGCGTGTACTGATCATCTTCTTTACCGTAGCGCACCATGTAGTCTTTTGCGGCCTGGTACGCGACTCCTGGATTCGGCTCGCGATTATCAACAAATCGCTTGTAGGTCGTGACTTTAAACTCATCGTCAGTTTCCTGGACCGCAGTGCCGTTTCTCGGTTGGGCCTGCAGGCGCGTGGCTGCTGAAAATGCCAAAACCAGGCCGAAAAGCAGGGCGAGCGTTACGCGATGTTTCATCAAATCAAAATGCCTCCAAAAAAGTAATCGCAGCCTTGGATGCCAATATCCCGTGGAGCGTTTGTCGGATTTGATTTTAGCAGAGAGGCTCGCGAGTTCAGAAGCGTGAAAGCCGTGGACGACTGGTTCGAAATCTCATTAGCACCTCGCTTTAGCGAGGTGACTGGAGACTGGAGATTAGTCGCGGATCCGTTCGTGCGTTGGGTATTGTTCGCGTTCACCTCGCTGAAGCGAGGTGCTAATGACAAAGAATTGCCTGCACTGACCCGTTACGCGGTAGACAGCGGTTGCGACGACTGAACCGAGACTGATGTCATCGCTTCGTCAGGTGCAGGCAAATCAACTATCTCCCAGGCGGCGCGATTCCGGAGCAGGGTGGCCATCAGCGCGGCGTGTAGCAGGTGTCCGCTGCGCTCTGCCGTCACCCGGCCCAGCAGCGGCATCCCCAGCAGCGCGAGGTCACCAATGATGTCCAGAATCTTGTGACGCACGAACTCATCAGAAAAGCGCAAACCCGTTTCATTCAACATGCCGTGCTTAGTCAACACGATCGCATTATCGAGCGAACCGCCGCGAATCAAATTCGCACGCCGCAAGGCTTCGACTTCTTCGATAAAACCAAACGTGCGGGCGGACGCTATATCACGCGCAAAGGAACCGTTATCCAGAGTGACCGAGCGATGCTGCACACCGATGAGCGGATGCGGGAAGTCAATTAGGCAATCGATCTCGTAAGCATCGGCGGGCTCGATGCTGATACGCCGGTTGCCAGATACGGCTGATACTCTTTCTCGCACTAGCAGGGCCCGGCGGGCCGTGGGCTGGTCTGCGAGGCCCGCGCTTTCGATCATCTCGGCGAAGGCTTCCGCCGAGCCGTCCATGATCGGCACTTCCAGGTTATCGACTTCAATGTAGGCGTTGTCGACGCCGCATCCGCGCAACGCCGACAGTAAATGCTCAACGGTAGAGAGCATCACGCCGGTTCGCATCAGCGTCGTCGCGTAACTGCAATGCGCGACTGATTCAACCGTAGCCGGGATTTCGAAGCCTCCGAGATCCGTTCGACGGAAAACATATCCGGTGTCCGGCGGAGCCGGCATCAGCCGCACCTGGACCGGGACCGCTGTGTGCAGACCGATGCCTTTTGCTTCTACGGCCGAGGCCAATGTGGTTTGCCGTGCGCTCGATGGTTTCGTTGGTTTCATTGGTAGAACTGGAACTGAGCGAAACTGTTAGTGCAAGCTTCATGCCCTTCCGGATTAATAGAAAAAGCACACCGTTGTGATCGCCCTTGTGGCGGAGCCGCCACGACCTTGGGCCCACAGCGCGGCAGAGCTGCCACGAGATCTCGTGACGGCAAACTGTTAGTTTGCGCGCCAGCTAACAGCTTGCGTTACTGAAAGCACAACCCTATGATCGACGGCATAATGCCACAGAAGAGGCCCCCTGCCGGGACTGAGCCGGCTGAACGAGTCTTTCTCATCGACTCGATGTCGCACATCTTTCGGGCTTTCTATGCGCCCATGGCCAATCGCGCGGCGCCGCTGGCCAA
>JBGPWS010000358.1:0-4404 GCA_041492345.1 Pyrinomonadaceae bacterium
CGCGATCTATTCGCGAGTGAAGCACTGCGACCCGGCGAACAGATTTCCGTCGGCACGCTGACGGTGTTGTTTACAGATTTGAGAAACTCAACCCGCATGTATCGGGAGATTGGGGACGCGACGGCGTTCGGACGGGTGATGAATCACTTTGACGTTTTGAAACAGATAATCGCCGACGAAGATGGCGCGCTGGTGAAGACGATCGGCGATGCAGTCATGGCGGTCTTCCGTTCTCCTGCGGGCGCGGTGCGTGCCATGCTCCACGCGCAACAGCGGCTCGGCTCTCCGCCGGAGGGAATGTCGCCGCTCACTCTTAAGGCCGGCGTGCACACAGGGCCCTGTATTGCGGTGACTTTGAACGACCGGCTGGACTATTTCGGATCGACGGTCAATCTGGCTGCGCGTTTAGAAGGACAATCGACCGGGGACGATGTGGTTATCTCAACTGCAGTCTATTCCGATCCCGAGGTGCGCGAGCTTTTGGGCGATCCGGAGAAAGGCCTTTCGGCGACGCGGTTTGAAATGCCTCTGAAGGGATTTGACGAGGAACGGTTCGAGCTTTGGCGAGTCGCACACGCGGGTACCGCTCGCGCTTAGTCGAGAGACGTGGCCGGCCTGGATGTCAGCGTGGATTTCAAAAACCCGCGCCTTCGCGGGCTCAATCCAAACTTTTAGTAGTTGTCTTAGTTTGGTTTCGTGTTCTTTCCCGCTCGGACTAGAACGATCCACAAAATCACACGAAACTGCACGAAAAAAACCATTTCCGGTTCGTGTCTTTTCGTGGATCGTTTACCCTTAAGAGCGGCAATCTCTCAAAAGGACACCACCAAACTTTTCACCAACTTGTTCAGAGTCTCCTATACTATTACCCTAAACGGCACTCTTAACTTATGTCTTTGATCGAAACTCAGGACGTCACGCGCGTGTACCAGATGGGCACTAATCTGGTGACCGCTTTAGACCACGTAAACATTAGCCTCGACGAAGGTGAATTCGTCGCGATTCAGGGAACGTCGGGTTCGGGTAAATCGACTTTGCTGAATTTGCTGGGCGGACTCGATCGGCCCACCAGCGGTGAGGTGCTGTTCGACTCAAACCCACTGGGGCCCTTAACGAAGAAAGAAATGGCGCGGTACCGTCGCCGCTCAGTAGGAATGATTTTCCAAAACTTCAACCTGATTACCACGATGACCGCCGCTGAGAATGTGCGACTGGCATTGGCGTTCGGCGGCGTCCGCGGCACCGAGCGCCGCCAGCGCTCCGAAAGCCTGCTCGAGCGCGTCGGCTTGTCGGATCGAATGGAGCACCGGCCCCTGGAATTGTCCGGCGGCGAACAACAGCGGGTGGCTATCGCTCGCGCCCTGGCGAACCGGCCGCGGGTTTTGCTTGCCGACGAGCCGACCGGGAACTTAGACTCAACCCGCTCGCGCGAGCTGCTGGGTTTGTTGCGTGAGATGGTTGATCGGGAAGGCTTGACAGTCCTGCTCGTAACTCACGATCACGATCTGGCGAGTAGCTTCGCGGATCGAATCATCATGATGAAAGACGGAAAGGTTCAGGAATGAAAGTAAAAAGGAAAAAGTAAAAAGGAAAAAGTAAGGACCGAAGAGCTTCGGGTTGTGATTCTGCCTTAGTTTTGCCTTTTACCTTTTTACTTTTTACTTGATTTGCGAGGTTAGCCATGTCAACACCAACCCCCCAGGAGATGACGCTTGATGTGCTCCGTTCGGTGCCGCTTTTCGCTTCGCTCGACGACGAGGCGGCGGGCGAGCTGCGGAGCCTGCTGCGGACTCGCGACGCCGGCGCGGGTACAGCGTTGTTTCGTACCGGCGATGACGGCGATGCGATGTATCTGATTGAAAGTGGCCGCGTGCGGATTGCCGTCACCGACGAAGATGAAAAAGAAATTGTGCTGGCAGAACTGGCCCGCGGAGACTTCTTTGGCGAGATGGCGATCATCGACGGCAAGAAACGGTCAGCCGATGCCGTGATTGCCGAGGATGCCCGGCTGGCCGTTTTGTCGCGCGACAACTTTCTGCGCTTCATTAGGAATAACCCGATGGTCGCCCTGGAAATGTTGAGTGCTACTTTCTCGCGGCTGCGGACGACGGACAAGATGTTGCAGCAACGCGTGTCGCGCAACGTCAACGAAGAGCAACGGAAGCGGATGACGATCGCCGATCGCGCGGCTGATCACCTCGCGGAGTTTGGCGGCAGTTGGAAATTTATCGGCTTCGCTCTGGGCATCATCATCTCGTGGATCGTGTTCAATTCCTACATTTTGATCAAGGGATTCGACCCGGCTCCGTACCAGATGCTCAACCTGGTAATGGGCATAATCGCGGGCATGCAGGCCCCCATCATCATGATGTCGCAGAACCGGCAATCCGGAAAGGATCGGCTGCGCGCCGATCTTGATTACCAGGTGAACCTGAAGAATGAACTGTCGTTGACTGAGGTGCTGCGACGGCTCGACGTGCTTGAGAGTGAACGGCTGCCGCTTCTGTTCGAGGCGCAAAACGCGAAGATCACGGAACTGAAATCACCACCTTCAATAGCCTCAATCAAAAGCGCTCCGTAGGGGGTAGTGCCTACTTTGATAAGCAGTGTACTGACTACCGACTTTAGTCGGGCTTTATTAAGCGAGAAAGAACCCAACTGAAGTTGGTACTCTAAGCGCCGTGAAATTAGGACACCGCGTTCCTTAAGACTCTTGTCATCAACGAATGATCCAGGCGATCTTTTTTGACTTCAACGGCGTCATCATCGATGACGAGCGCATCCATCTAAAAGCTTATCGAGAAATATTGCTGGGCGAAGACATCGCGCTCACGGACGAAGACTATTTCGCTTCGTTGGGAATGGATGATGCGGCCTTCGTGCGGGCCGTATACGCGCGGGCCGCCCGGCCGCTGACTGACGAAGTGATGCACGCACTTATCAAACGTGAACATGAATTGCATCGCGAGTTCATCACGAATGATCTGCCGGTGCCCTCCGGAGTAGTTACGTTTATTAAGGCAGCGTCGCGTCATTACCAACTGGGCATAGTGAGCATGGCGGAGCGAAGCGAGATCGATCATGTGCTTGGGCTGGTCGGCCTCGACGACTTGTTTACAGTTATTGTAAGCGCCGAACCGAATTTGAAACACAAGCCCGCGCCCGACTGCTACCTCCGCGGGCTCGAGTTGCTGAACGAAAGCCGCTGGGCTGCGCGCGCGCTGCCCTTGCTCGCAAACGAATGTCTGGTAATCGAGGATGCGCCGCCGGGCATTCAAGCCGCGCGCGCCGCCGGCATGCGCACAATCGGCGTCACGAACACAGTTTCTGAAAGTCAGTTGCGCGATGCGCAAGCTGATATTGTCACACCCAACCTCTCCGACTGGACCCCCGACGCGGTACACCATCTGTTTGATTAGCCAGCACAGACGGGCCGCACGCGGCTATGCGCCTCAGAGAGTTTTGAGAAGCCTGCCCGGAAAGCCGGAGCCTTTCCGCAATGTGCTGCGGCCGAGCCGCAAAGCCAGTGGGCTTGGGGGCAGTAGCCCGACCGTGAGGGAGGGCTCACGAGCAATGACAACTGAGCTGTCATAGTGCTCAATAGACGAGAGGGCGGCGAGGCATTTCGTTGAGGAGGTCTTCACCACTCTCTCTTCTTAATTGATCAGGTTCATAAATCTTGCCGACGCGCTGGCGCGAGGAGTATAAGATCGCAGAACGCGCTTAGGCACACCGCGTGGCTATACGTAGTTAGGCGCTTCGACCGGAGCGCGAACAGCGCGGCTTTCATTCGCTAGACTCGAATCCTTGGTTGGCTGCCTCCGCACCCAGTCAACCGTTAGGCCGCTCAAGGAGGGCGCATGACAACGCAGCAGATCATTCTGTTCTCTTGTGCGTATCTGATCGAGCTCGTGGCCGTGATCTACTTCACGCGCGCGACCGCGCGGCGCGTCCTGGGGGCGATGGCCGGTGGAGCAGCTGCCGGGTTGTTTGGGGTTGGCGCGATCGCTCTCTGCGAGTCCCTGGGTTGGTGGTGGGTACCATATGCCCCGACGCCATACTTCCTGGCGCTTTTCTACCTCGGCGCCTCGATCTCGCTTACGCCAATCTACCCGGTCACCTGGCGGATAGCCCGCCGGTTCGGGTGGCGCGGGCTGGCAGTGTTCACTGGCATCGTGACGATCATCGGCGCGCCGCGGGACTACTTTATCGCGGCGATGTTCCCGAAGTGGATGGTGTTCGCACCGGGCGTTGCTCCCATCCTCGCGGATTCGGCGACCTATTTCGGTATTGTGATCGTGGGACACGCCGTGATGAGGCTTATCGCCGGCCCCGCCCGCGAGGACCGTTTGGCGCGACTATCCCGGTAGGTTGCTGAAAAAGGCGAAATCGGCCACAGAGTCA
>JBGPWS010000417.1:0-2526 GCA_041492345.1 Pyrinomonadaceae bacterium
ACAGTCTGACGATCAGCGCCGAACTGGTGGACGTGCGTTACAACAAGCTGCTCTGGGGTGAGCAGTACGATCGCAAGCTGTCAGACTTGCTGGCGACCCAGCGCGAGATTGCCCGAGAGATCGTCGAGAAACTGAAGCTCAAAGTTTCGGGCGAAGAGAAAGGGCTTGCCAAACACTACACCGACAGCAACGAGGCTTATCAGCTCTACTTAAAGGGACGGTTTTACTGGAACAAGCGCACAGAAGAGGGGATGCAGAAGTCCCTCGAGTATTTTCAGCAGGCGATAGAAAAAGATCCTAACTTCGCGCTCGCTTACAGCGGCCTGGCTGACGCTTACAATCTTCTGGGGGCCCAGGACGCAGTGGCCGGAGGAATTCCGCCAACTGAGGTGCTGCCAAAAGCGAAGGCCGCCGCGCTCAAGGCTCTGGAAATCGATAACACCCTCGCCGAAGCTCACGTTTCGCTGGCCCATGTCAAATATTATTACGACCGCGATTGGCCGGCTGCTGAGCGCGAATTCAAACGGGCCATTGAACTCAATCCCAATTATCCGGTGGCTTACCATTGGTATGCCGTTTACTTAATGTCGGCAGGGCGGCTGGACGAAGCGCTGGCACAGAGTAGGAGGGCGCAAGAGCTCGATCCGCTCTCGCTTCCTATTAACATGACTCTGGGGTGGGTTCTCCTCATTGCGCGCCAGTACGATCAGAGCGTCGAGCAATTACGCAAGACCCTGGAGATGGATCCGAACTTTATTCAAACGCATCACCGGCTCGGGCTCGTTTACGAACAAGAAGGAAAGTATGACGAAGCCATCGCCGAGTTCAGGCAAGTCCTCAATCTGTCAGCAGGCAAACCGCTGGGGATCGCGACGCTCGCACACGCGTATGCATTGGCCGGAAAACGAGGGGAAGCGCAAAAGGAACTTGCTGAGTTGCTGGAAATGTCTAAGCAGCGCTATGTTTCGCCCGCTTCGATCGCGATTATATACGCCGCCCTTGGTAATAAAGATCAGGCCTTCGCCTGGCTGGAGAAGGCAGTTGAAGGGCGCGACCAAACACTGGTGCGTCTCAAAGTGGATCCAAGATTCGACAGCCTGCGATCTGACCCACGCTTCGCCGACCTTGTGCGCCGCGTCGGCTTTCCGCAGTGAGAATGATTGATGCAGTTGATCTCAGGAACACGTCTGGGCCGCTACGAAATCCGCTCCAAGATCGGCGCGGGCGGAATGGGAGAGGTTTACCTGGCGCAGGACCTCACGCTGGGTCGTAAGGTGGCTTTGAAGCTACTTCCCGAAGACGTTGCTTCAAATCGGCACCGCATGCAGCGTTTTGTTCAGGAAGCGAAGGCCGCCTCAGGGCTTAATCACCCAAACATCCTCACCATCTACGAGATTGGCGAGACAGACTCCATTCATTTTATTGCCACTGAATATATCGAGGGAGACACGCTGCGCCGTCATCTGTCGAGCGCGATGCGGCTGAATGAGGTGCTCGACGTTTGCCTTCAAGTTGCCGGCGCCCTGGCAGCAGCACACCAAGCGGGCATCATTCACCGCGACATCAAGCCCGAGAACATCATGCTCCGGCGCGACGGCATCGTGAAGGTGCTGGACTTCGGTTTAGCGAAACTCGCCGCCGCTGAATCAGCAACTGTCGACACCCAAGTGCCAACGAGATTCAAGACAGACCCGGGCACCGTCGTCGGGACGGCTATTTACATGTCACCTGAGCAAGCGCGTGGTCTCGACGTTGATGCGCGCACTGACATTTGGAGCCAAGGTGTCCTGCTCTACGAAATGGTGGCCGGATGTTTGCCGTTTGCCGGCTCAACATCGAGCGAAGTGCTGGCCTCAATTCTGAGCGAAAAAGAACCTCAGCCGCTGGCGCGTTATTCAAGAGAAGTGCCGGCCGAACTCGAACGGATTGTCGCGAAAGCGCTCCGCAAGAATAGAGACGAGCGGTATCAAACCATCAAGGACATGCTAGTCGATCTGAAGAGTCTGACGCAGGATTTGGAATTCGAGAGAAAGCTTGAGCGCTCCCTGCCACCAAAATCTCAGAGTGCAGCGGACATGCGAGAGCAAGCAGTGGCCGAAACGGTTATGGAATCGGCGATGCGCCCGACTCTCAGCGAGAGAGGCCCGACGAGCGCGGTTAGAATCAACAAGGGGCGGGTTGCGATCGCTGTGGCCGCGTTATTGATCATCGCGTCAGCGGCCGGAGCGTACTTCTACTTCACGCGCGCACGCAGCGGAGCGATCAACTCCGTCGCCGTCTTGCCGTTCATCAACGCCAGCGGCAACAGCGATGTTGAATATTTGTCCGATGGCTTGACCGAATCGCTCATCACCAGTCTCTCGCAACTGCCCAAACTTTCGGTCAAAGCTCGCAACTCGGTGTTTCGGTACAAGGGCAAAGATACTCCGCCGCAGCAAGTGGGCAAAGAACTCAACGTGCAAGCGATTTTGAATGGCCGTGTCGTGCAACGCGGCAACGATTTGACGCTGCATATCGAGCTGGTTG
>JBGPWS010000366.1:0-4059 GCA_041492345.1 Pyrinomonadaceae bacterium
AATCCAGGCCGGCGGCGCGGAAACGCAAGGTTGGGTAAGGTTCTCTCCCTCTCCCTTTGGGAGAGGGCCGGGGAGAGGGCATATGAAGCAGAATCAGAAAATCCAACAGTGATCCTCTGACAAGCCCCTGCCGATTACAAATGGTTCCTAAGAACAGATAGATTGAGACGGCCTTCTCTCCCTTACACTGAACAATGAAAACTTGGGGAGCGCGTTAGGCCCTCTCCCTAACCCTCTCCCAAAGGGAGAGGGAACAATCCGTTCACACCGGTCGCACTGCCTTCTGAAACGCTTTTACCCCTAAAGCATTCAAGACCTCGCCGCGTCTCACCCACGCGCGACGTGCGATACCCACTCCAAACTTAACGTTGTTCAGGGCGCCCGTGGAATGCGCGTCGACTGAGACGACGAATTTGATCTTGCGCTTGCGAGCTTCGCGCAACCAGCGCGGCTCCATATCGAGACGGTAAGGATCACCGTTGATCTCAATGGCCGCGCGCGATTCGGCAATTACATCCAGAATCTCTTCCACCCGGCAATCAAACGGCGGGCGCTTTTGAATCAGACGCCCCAGCGCGTGTCCCCAGATCTTAAAGACCGGCTGTCGCATCGCCGTGACTATGCGCCGCGTCATCTGGTCTTCATTCATCTTGTAACGCGAGTGAACGCTGGCGACGATCACATCAAACTGCTCCAGGATCCAATCCGGGTAGTCCAGCGAACCATCGGCAAGAATGTCCGACTCAGTCCCTTTCAAAATCCTGATCTTCGTCTGCTCCTGAACTCGTTCGATCTCTTCCCACTGCCGCTGGAGGCGATCAATCTTGACACCTCCGGCGTAGAACGCTGTCGGCGAATGATCGGTGATCGTGATGTACTTCATACCCATCGACTCTGCCGCGTGGACCATTTCTGCGACGCTGTGCTTACCGTCGGAATACTTCGTGTGACAGTGGACCATGCCGCGAATGTCGGCTGTCGTAATCAGATCTTCCGGCAGCGCATGCCGCAGTGCAGCTTCGATTTCACCCTGATCTTCGCGGAGTTCTGGCAGCACGAATTGCATGCCAAGATATTTGTAGATTTCCGATTCAGTCTTAACGCGAATCGTGCGCGTGGGTGTTTTCGACTTCGACTTAGGCGAAGACTTTTTTGGGGCGGCCTTCTGAATTCCGCGCTCGGTTAGTTTCAGTTTTCTTTTCGCTGCAACCTGCTCGAGCTTTTCCCAGTGCGCTTTCGATCCGGTGGCGCGCAGGAGTGTGTTCGCAAATTCATCAGGCTTGACTGCAAACAGGATCGCCTTGAACCCGTCGCTGAGAACCACTGAACCCTTCCGCGACGTTTGCTCTTCGATTCTGACAACCAAAGGCGAACGCAAGAAACGATTGATAAGCCGGTTGGGTGTTTTCCCGCTAGCCACGACAACTATTTCCGACACTGTCTCTTGCCAGCGGCGCAGAGAGCCTGCCAGTTCACCCTGAACGAAACCTGGCGCGGCCCCCATGTACTCGAGAATTCGTTCGCCGGCGCGCAAGGCGTGATGAATGTGAATGCGCTGTTCGCGGTTCTCGTGACCTGAGATCGCTTCAAGAATTCTCTGTTCTGTTTTCGCGCCAAAGCCTTTGACATGCCGCACCCGGCCCGCTTCACACGCGGCCTTCAATTCTGCAACGGTGGAAACGCCGAGCGCTTCATGCAGGCGTTCGACCTTCTTAACGCTCAGCCCGCGTACATTACCGAGCTCGACAATTCCCGGAGGCATTTCCGCGCGCAACTCGTTCAAAAAAGTCGATTGACCCGTCGTGTAGAGATCCTGAATCTGCTTCGCCAATCCGTGGCCGATACCTTTAACAAAGGTGAGCCGGTTTTCCTTGATCAGCTTGCCGAGATCTTCGTTCAGCTCGGCAAGGGCGCGCGCGCCGAGTTTATATGCGCGGGCTTTGAAGTACTCGCCGCCCTTCAACTCCAGCAGACTTCCGATCTCCTGCAGCGCCGCGGCGATTGCGATTTTGTCTGGATTGATTTCGCGGAACTCCTCGTTTGCTTCATCGCAAAGGGATTTATGGCACTGGTTCTGAATCATTCCGAGGCGAACCGAATTAAGGCGCCACAGCCCGGCACAAGGTACACAGGGGCAAGCGAGACCCAGTCGCGACGCCCCTCGTAACTTAACCTAAATATAAGGAACAATCGGAGTCGGGCCCCTCAGAGCTCGATCAAATCTTAATCAGGCCACTTCGCCACCTCATTTGATCGGTGTGACTTGACTCGCAGCAAGGCGCCATTGTTCTCCCTGCCAGGCCCACACCTGAAGGAATCGGCTTTGTTCGGGCTCGCCTCCTGAGGTCTTGGTGGTGACAATTCCTGTTGCCAGGCCACCGCTTCCGTATGTCCTGACAGTTATGTCCGCCACGCTCTGAAAGGCGGCACTCGTCCCATCCTTCAACATCTTGATCCGGTCTGCCATTCCCATCATCTTGCCGTCGGGACCGGTGAAGGTATAGTCAGCCGTGTAGTAGGCTTTGATTTTGTCGACGTCGTTTGCCTTCAAGATACCGAAAAAAGCATTCACTGTTTTTTCCAGCCCCGCCTTATTACCTTGAGCCTGGGAAACGGTAGCGGAAACTGCGAGTGCACCGAGCATCAACGTAGTCATGAAAATTCTTTTCATTCGAGTTCCTCCCATGAAAAAGTCAAAGATCACATTAAGAGCGGGCGGACACTATCACACGGATAAGAGAGCAACAAGGTAAGTGCGGCTGCGCGAGAAGAAAGTCCCGCAGCGGCTTGTTTGCTTCTGGCTGAGAATCACCTGGTTCAGCGCCAACGGCGCGAAATGTAATAGCCTGGGCCATCGGCCCAGGTAGGAAAACCATAGAAAATATAGAGCGCCAACGGCGCGAAATAGTCCGAAGTACCACAAATCCCTGAAGACCTATGGAATTAATTACGACGAGCGTGGCTGGTAACTACTCGTACAGGTTCGGACTGCTGCCCCGATTCCGTTCCTTGTCTGGTCACCTCGAATGATAAACTGCTCGGCATTCTTTGGAGGCCTGACATGAATCGCTTTGTACGTTTCCTTCTTGTCATCTTTTCAACCCTACTAATCACAACCGCGGCACCGGCTCAATACAATCCCGACTCATTCTCCGCCATGAAGTGGCGTCTCGTCGGGCCGCATCGTGGCGGGCGAGTCACCGCGGTCGCAGGAATACCAGGCAAGCCGGCGATCTACTACTTCGGCACGCCGGGCGGCGGCGTTTGGAAGACGACCGACGGCGGGCGCGTTTGGAAACCAATCTTCGACGACGCGCATGTAGCTTCTATCGGCGCGTTAGCGCTCGCGCCCTCGAACCCAAATATCATCTATGTTGGCACCGGCGAAGAGACCGCCGGCAAAGGCATGTACAAATCGACCGATGCCGGGAAGACCTGGACCGATGCTGGACTCAAAGACACGCGTTACATCACGGCGATAATTGTTAACCCCCGCAATCCCGACATCGTGATCGCTTCAGCGCGCGACTACTGGGCCGCGGGACCCGGGCGCGGCATCTACAAAACCACCGACGGCGGCCAGACCTGGACCAAAGTTTTCTTCAAAGATGACAAGACCAGCGTCGTTGACATGGTCGCGTCGCCTGACGACCCGCGCATTGTCTTTGCTGCCACCTACAACCTCGTGATCGATCCGAGCCAGAGACGAGCCCTCGGAGCCGAGTCGCAAATCTTCAAATCAACTGATGAAGGCGCCACCTGGCAACAATCGAGCGGCGCAGGCTTGCCTGAGACAGGTCGCGGAAGCATCGGCTTGTCAGTCGCGACCGGCACGGGCGGCAAACGCGTCTACGCGATCATCAACTCAGGCTTTTTCCGCTCGGACGACGGCGGCGCCAACTGGCAGCGAAGCACAATTGATCCACGCGTCACGGGCAGCACTTTCTTTGGTAAGACGTACACGGATCCACGCAATCCGGACGTCGTCTATGTGATGCAGACTTCGATGTATCGCTCGATTGATGGCGGCAAAACTTTTGAATCGTACAAGGGCGCGCC
>JBGPWS010000300.1:0-5672 GCA_041492345.1 Pyrinomonadaceae bacterium
CGAAGTTGGCAGTGAGGTTGAGGAAGGGAAAAGGCCGGGCAAATGCGAACCGGCTCTTACCAGAACGGCCGATTTGAGGTATGATCGGCCACGGAGGAAGTGAATACTTTGAGTTCTACTGCAAGACAATTCATTTTCTGGCTGCTAATAATTGCGGGCGCGTTATTAATCTATAAGCTCGTCAATCCCGGCAGCAAGAACACAGAGAACATCGACCTGGTTCAGCTCGATCAGAAGATCATGAATGGCACGGTGAAGCAGTTGACGATCAAACAGAGTGAGGCCGTAGCCATTGACCGCGATACGAACCGGGAGTATCACGTCCAGCTCACCAACGAGACGGCGAAAAACGACTTGCTCAAAGAGGGAAGGGAGCTGGTCAACGGTAAGGCGCGGGTCGACAAGGTAGAAGATGAGGCCGGCAATAGTTTTCTCTGGCCGGCTCTTTATTACCTTCTGCCATTCCTGCTGATCTTCGGCTTCTGGATTTTCATGCTGCGACAGATGCAATCGGGTGGTAATAAGGCACTCTCGTTCGGCAAATCGCGCGCGAAGCTGTTAAGCAATCAGCAGAAGCGGGTGACGTTTAAGGACGTCGCCGGGGTTGAAGAAGCCAAGGAAGAGCTGCAAGAGATTATTGAATTCCTGAAAGAGCCGCAAAAGTTTCAGAAGCTGGGTGGCCGCATTCCCAAGGGCGTCCTGATGATGGGCCCGCCGGGAACAGGGAAGACCCTGTTGGCGCGGGCCATCGCGGGTGAAGCTAATGTCCCGTTCTTCTCGATTTCGGGTTCCGATTTCGTCGAGATGTTCGTCGGCGTCGGCGCCTCACGCGTCCGAGATTTGTTCGAACAGGGCAAGAAGAACGCGCCCTGCATCATCTTCATCGATGAGATTGACGCCGTAGGCCGTCATCGCGGCGCGGGACTGGGCGGCGGTCACGATGAGCGCGAGCAGACTTTGAATCAGTTACTGGTCGAGATGGACGGTTTTGAATCGAACGACGGCGTGATCCTAATCGCCTCGACGAACAGACCTGATGTTTTGGATCCGGCATTGCTCCGCCCCGGGCGATTCGATAGGCGGGTCGTCGTATCCAGGCCCGACGTGCGCGGGCGCGAAGGCATCTTGAAAGTTCACACGCGCAAGATACCGCTGGGCGAAGACGTGGACATCAGCGTCCTCGCGCGCGGCACGCCTGGCTTTACCGGCGCGGATCTCGCGAACCTGGTTAATGAAGCGGCGCTCAACGCAGCGCGCTACAACAAGAAAGTTGTGGCAATGCATGATTTTGAGTTGGCCAAGGACAAGGTCCTGATGGGCGCTGAGCGCAAGAGCATGGTCATCTCAAATGAAGAGAAGCGCGTGACCGCTTATCATGAGGCGGGTCACACGCTCGTAGGTTTGAAAGTGCCGAATGCCGATCCGGTGCACAAGGTCACCATCATTCCGCGCGGCATGGCGCTCGGCGTTACCCAACAATTGCCGGAAGGCGATCGGCACAACTACACGCAGGAGTACCTGCTCGGTCAGATTTCAATCCTGATGGGTGGCCGGATCGCGGAAGAGACATTCCTCGGCGGTATCACCACCGGAGCGTCCAACGATATCGAAAGAGCGACGGAGTTGGCGCGGGCGATGGTTTGCGAATATGGCATGTCCGAACTTGGGCCGCTGACCTTTGGCAAGAAGGAAGAGCAAATCTTCCTGGGCCGCGAAATCGCCCAGCATCGCGACTATTCCGAGGAGACTTCGATTCGCATAGATTCCGAAGTGCGCAAGATAGTGACTGAGCAATACGAGCGCGCGCGCAAAATCCTCGAAGAGAACCGCGACACGATGGTGCGACTTGCCGAGGCCCTGCTGGAGCATGAGTCGCTGGATAGCGTGCAGATTCGTCGCATCGTGGCGGGCCTGACGATTGATGAGGCAGAATCGTCAACGGCCAATTCCGAAGAGCCACCGCAGTTGACGGAACCGGCTGCGCGTCCGCTCAAGCCGATCCTGCCGCCGATTACCGGCAGCAATCCGGCCCCGGCGTAAGGAAAGGCAAAAGTAAAAAGGTAAAAGGCGAGAGTTACGGCTCTCGCCTTTTTGTTTTTTGATGCGGCTTGCCGCCTGATGTGCGGAAAGCCTACGGCTTTTCGAGCCAGCGTTTTCTAAATATACGAGGCTACGCCTCGGGTGAAAGCAGGCGCAGCCTCTCGAACAAGTTAAGAGTAGGCCCGGAAAGGCAGAGCCTTTCCGCACCCCAGGCGGCAAAGCCGCGAAACCGGCTGCATCATTGGTGGCGACCCCGTCTTTACTTTTTCCTTTTTCCTTTTTACTTTTACCTTGTGGAAACCGCAGACGTCGTCATCATCGGCAGCGGCATTGTCGGCTCGAGTGTCGCTTATCACCTGGCCCAAGCGGGTTGCACTAATGTCCTGGTGATTGAGCGCGAGGCGCACCAGGGCAAAGGCTCGACCGGGAAGAGCATGGGCGGCGTGCGGGCACAGTTCTCGACGCCCGTGAATATTCAGATGTCGCGTTATTCGATCGACTTCTTTTCGCGCTTCGATGAAGTAGTGGGGCACCCGGCCGACTATCGCGCGCACGGTTATCTGTTTTGCGCCACGACTGAGAGTCATCTGAATTACTTGAAAGCCAACCGCGAGCGACAGATCTCTCTGGGTGTAACGAATGTCGAACTGGTTTCACCCGCAGAAATTGTAGAGATGCTCCCGCAGCTTCGCGCCGACGATATTCTGGGTGGAACGTTTTGTCCGACCGATGGCTTCGTCGATCCACACAGCGTGATGATGGGCTTCATGCTGAACGCGCGCGAGCGCGGCGCCCGTCTGTGGCTGGATACGCAGGTGACTGGGATCGAAGTTGAACCGCACAACCAGGGTGCAGAGGCCGCTAATTTGGAGTGCGGCGACTTGTCGCCGCTTTCAGAGCGTCGAGTTAGCGGCGTAATGACGACGCGCGGACTCGTCTCCACGCGTGTGATCGTCAACGCCGCCGGCGCGTGGGCGGCTGAAGTTGCAAAGATGGCCGGCGCCGATCTGCCCGTCGAGCCTCTGCGGCGGCAACTGGTCCCCACCGAACCATTCGACCAATTACCAAAGCGCTTTCCGATGGTGATCGACATGTCGACCGGCTTTCACTTCCGCCGCGAAGGGAAGGGGATTCTCCTGGCCTGGAACGATCCGGAAGAGACTGTGGGCTTCAAAACTGAATTCGATTCCACGTTCGTGGAAAAGATTCTGACGCGTGCAGCTTCGCGGGTGCCGTGTCTGGCCGAAGCCGGCGTGAATCCTCGGCGCGCCTGGGCCGGACTCTACGAGATGACTCCCGATCATCATGCGATCATCGGCCCCTCGCCGAACGTAGCGGGCTTGTATTTTGTCAACGGCTTCAGCGGCCATGGCGTGATGCACTCTCCCGCCTCTGGCCGCATCACTGCGGATCTAATTCTTCAGGGTCATTCGGATTTGATCGACGCGACGCAGTTGGCCGTCGAACGATTTAGCGAAGGGAAGTTGTTGGAAGAGACGGCCGTGCTGTGAGGGCTAATCGCTGAGAGCCAGGGGGCGGCTGACTGTTCGCAGGTTTGGCGCCCGGATCCGAGCGAGTCAGCTCCGTGGCCTTCCACCGGTATACTCCAGCCAGGGCCAGAACCCGTCGAAATCGATCCTCCAGCTTTTCTCCATCACCACGAACCTCGGACTCTCCCAGAGGGGCGAGATTCGAGAAGACCGACGCAATAAAGCCGAAGTCCGAGCTACTCGGATCGGCATGGATCTTGTTAGCAGCCGAAACCATCTCTCCGAGAAAGTCCAAAGCAAGCCGGTGGTTGACCTGAGACACTCCGTCCGCCAGTTTAGCAAGTGCCGACAACAAGCCTTCAGGGTCCTCCGCTTTTTTGAGACGGTTCAGTGCATCAATCCCGAGTGATGACACCAGGCTTTCGTTTCCACTTCGGGAGGCCGCTTTGATGAGCAACGGGTAAACACGGAGAATCGAAGTCGGCTTTGTCAGTCTACCTGCAATTCTTTGCGATTCCTGGATGTCTCCATGCTCCGCGTAAGTGAGAGCCTCCTGCAAATTGATCTGTTCCAGAAACTGACTCTTTGTCGTTTCCTGACGAAGACGTTCGGCAAATGTCCTTGCCTTTGCAAACTCATGCCGGGCCAGGCAGGCGTTTATGGCCCCAATGACGTCGGTTACCGCATCGGTCCGAGATGCTTTATCGAGAATATCTTCGTACTGTTTGTCCAGAGTTTCCCTGGTAACCGGTTCCGGCGGACCTGTCTCATCGCCCTGACGCCGGCTTGTCTTCTCCAAAGCCAGGTATCGATCTCTTAGCTCAGGGGCATAGACGTTGATTCTATTCCACTGCATCAGAAGAAGACCCCGAATTTGTCCGACTGTCCCGGGTTGGTTTCGCTCAATCGACTCCATCGCACCAACGAGGAAGTTCAGGTAGGCTTTGATAACCTCGGGATTCGCAGGGTTCACGTGACGCCTTTCAGGATCGAAAGGCGGGTCGGCAAACACTGCTATGTCCAGACTGGTGACGACACGGCCAATACTCGATATGCTAAAGGCAAAACCGCTCAGTTGATTGAGATACTGCAAAATCAATTTGTCCGCCGCCTCTCGATCTCGCGCCGCGACTTCGTAAAGCACAAAGCCAAGATCAATTCGCGTCGGTTCGGCCAGCACCGCGTCCCGAAAATAATTGCCCGCCAACTCCAGACTCCCCGCTTTTACTGCTTGAATCGCTAACCTGGAATACGCGCGCTCCTTTTCACCTTTGCCCGCTTCTTCGCTCAAAAGCGCAAGATCTCGCGAAAGGTCTTTATCGCGCGAAGCAATTTGTAAGATTCTTCTTCGTACGCGATCGCGAGCAATGTCAGAAGTGGAAGGCTCGACGGGATCCTCACCAATTCGGCGATTACCCAATCGTTCTCGCTCTTTTTCGTCGGGCAGAGTCAGCTTGAATGCCTGTTTCAGCAGATCCTTTGCTCTGGATTGGTCGAGGATCCAGAGAGCATCAGCGATTTCGGCTTGAGCAAGGGCTTTTGAGTTGGAATCGTCAAGCTTCCTGGTTTCGTTTTCCAGCGACGCCAGATCCACAACCAGTTCGCGTATTTGCTCCAACCTGAGCAGATTGGCGCTCTGCGAATCTTCGGATGATCCGACTTGTCCGCTCCCGTTGGGCGCGCACACAACCACCAGAAGCACGAACAAAGACACCCTCAACCGCACGTGGTTTGACCTCCAGACCTCAAGATCAGAAATAGGGACCGCGACGAACGCTAGTCGATGTACTGGTCGCCACAACTACTGTAGCAGTACAGGCAGATAGTAGTTGTGCCGTTGCATTCGTAACGGTATACGCCGATCTCTGGGATGTCCCAATAGTTGCCGTCAAAGTAGACTTGACATCCTGACCTATCGCCAGGCGAACCCCCCGTCCAGGGGCCGCTGCCAGTCTTGCACCCGATCCAGCCAGCTCCTGAATCTCACGCAGCGACGGGAGGCTGGCCAGATGGTGCGTCTTCCGATCGAGGTCGAGTCCGACGACCGTCTTCGCGCGAAACTTCTTTTGTTGGGCAATCTGAAGCGCGGCCTGGATCTGATCGTCGGTCGCCTCGGGGTCGCTCCAGAACGCGCGGGCGGCG
>JBGPWS010000168.1:0-9754 GCA_041492345.1 Pyrinomonadaceae bacterium
CCTTTATTTTCGCGCCGTCCTTAGTTGTGATGGTTGCCTTGGCTTTCTCTCCGACACCCAGCTTGGCAACCTGAATTCTGACCTTCTCTGTTGAAGGCGTTTGTTTGTCTGCTTTTTGGCCGGCGCCGAAAGTTTGAGCAGCAGGCGCGAGCAAGAGCAGCCCTGATATTAACCACGATAGTGTTTTCATAAATTTCCTCGATTCGTGGCTGCGGCCTCCAACTCGCAGCAAATGCGATTCGAGACCCGCGGTCACACAGTCAGTTTCGTTGTAACTCCGTCTGACCTTAGGGCAACGATGATGCCATCCCTTTAATTGTCGATTTTGGCCGACAAGAGAGCGGTATCAGGATCCACCCGGTGTTCGGAAGTTTGCTGGTGCAGTAAGCATCCGACAGTTGAAGGGGGAATGATCTCTTGAGCAGAAATGGTATGGGATTTGGGTTGAAAGCCTTTTTTGCGCGCTATCAATGCCCGACCGGTATCCGCTGAAAACGTGTTTTCCCGTCCACGTCCTGCCATGAAAGATCCAGGACATAGGGATTGGCTTCACCGGCGATCACCCGGAGCCGTCCCAAAAGGTCCCGCTCACTAGCGGCCGGCTTGCCGTTAATCCAGGTTCGGTGCGACATGATGGACTTCTCGGTAGGAAGAATACGCTCTATGGCGTCAAATCGAATATGGGCTTGCGAGGGGCCGCCGCCCGGAGTTACTTCGTCTTTCAGAAAGACTGTTAGAACCTCGACGCACTTGAGCGTGCGATCGGTCGCGTTCGTCAGTTCCAGAGCAACACTTGGTCCGGCATCGACGAATCTAAAAGTAAAAGGCTTCTCTTTATTGCTCATCATTCTTACTTGCTTTTGGTTTTGCGGTGGTTGCTGTTCTTCTTATTGTTTCCCAGCTTAAGGACGTCGCCGGGCCGACACTCAAGCGCGCGGCACATCTTTTCCAGGGTGTCGAGATTCATCCCGAAAGCCCTGCCCTTCTTCATACGCCAAAGCGTCGTATGGCTGATACCGGTCTGTTTCGCCAGCCAATAAAAGGAATGTCCCTGCTCTGCCAGTATTTCATCTACTCGAATCTCAATAATAAGGCGCGCCCTCCCGGGACGCTGTTATTTATCACATGCGGCAAATAGCATCTACGAGATATATATACTACACGCGAAATATACTCATGTCCAGCGTAGGATCGCTTCGGACCGAGTCTGTCTCGCCTTTTCTCAGCTACTTATTGGTTTCACTGCCTTGGAGCAGAGATCGTAAGGAATCAGCGGGAGCGATGATCCGCTCTAAGGAAGGGATGCCGCGCTGAAAGCCGCGGCAATTCTTTTTTCCGCTACGCGGGAGGTTTCCGCGGCCTCGGCCATCAGCTTGATCTTTTTTAGCTCAGCTTTCTTAAATCCAAAGAACGTGGCCATCTGAATGATTTGGCTGGGGCTGACGAAATCACTTGGATTGGAACAGAATTTTTCTATGCCCGGGCCAAACTCGCGGCAGCTCATTCCTTTCGGAATTTTAAGACCGAGCAGGCATTTGGCATCTTGCCGGTAGTGCAAACAGAATTCGCAGACTATCATGGACACCTGAGTTTCTACACCGACTCGCCACGGATTAGGCCCGCAAGCTCTGAGTGCTGCAAAGCAACGCCGCGCTTCATGTTAACGCATTCGTCCTTTACCAACCAAAAATGCGCTGGTCGTTGACCATTTGTCGGCGCCAGATCCTGGAGCGCGTGCTCGTCGACGAGAACCGGTTTGAACACCAGCATCTCTACATTGAAGGCCCGCGCCTGCATGGCTTCTCTATTGCTTGAAAAGACCGGCACGCGAAAACCCTCGCGTTGCTCGAGCGCGAACCAGTCGCCGTTGGCACGTTGCATTGCATATATAGTGCCCATTACAGAATTCGTTTCCGAGTGATGCTCCAGGATGAGCCCTTCAGATCCTGTTCAAGTCAGGAAGCCCGAGACGTGATGTGCATTTCGTTGCTCCTGACATAGCGCAGGAACGTCGAAAAGAAGAGAAACGCGGCAACGCACGCTATGAAGCCAAAAGCGGCTAGCCTAAAGTGCAGTCGTCCTCCCTGCACGTCGACTAAGCCCGGTTGATTTTTGAAGGTGACGAACGCATAGAATTGCCAGACAGCAATTGCCGCAACTGAGATCACACTGATCAGCACGGACAGAATGTTTTTCCTGGTTCTTTGATGGCGCATGTTCTTCCTCTTTATCGTTCTCTTATCGCAGAACCGCACGTCCCAGACCCGGCGAGCAGAGATTGATAAGAAATACCGCGATCGCCCCGACCAGAAGCAGGCTAGTCAAAATACCCGCGTAGGCACTGAGAGAACCAATTGCCCACAACAACAACAGCAACAACAGAATTGTCCACAAAATGCCCTCGTCTCCTCGCAAGTTTGTCAGTAATCTCGCCGTTCGCATCGTCCATGATCTAGTCGATCAAGTGTCCGACCGCAGGCCAGCGGCTGCGGATTGGGGCTCCGATGCTAAGGCGTGGTCCCGGAAGCTCTCGACGGCTTGCGATTCACTCTCGTATACGTCGAAGACGGTCAGAAGCTTTGTGGTCATCATCAGTTCGCGGACCAAAGGTCTTAGATTGAAAAGTTTGAACTGCCCGCCGGACTTATTCACAACTACGTAAGTCGAGACAATCTCACCCAGCCCTCTTGCATTGACCGAGGCAGCACCCTCGAGGTTCAACAGAATCCAGTTCACGCCTCTGTCCAGCAAAGAGTCGACGGCTTTCGATAGTGGGACACTGCTGCCACCGAATCTAAGGGCGATTCTTGCCTGGCCGTCTATGTCCAGGATGGTGATGTGTCCGACTTGCCGCTCTTTAATACCGATGTCGCTCATGCGTTTCCCAAGTCTTATCAGCCAGGAAAGGCACTCACAATGGGCTCCTTCCAAGAACAATGCCCCCATCGCGATGACAACTCTCCGCCAACACCGCGGTTCCTGGATTTAGTAAGCTGTTGACTTCAGGTGGTCCGGGTGATCCAGAAGATCTGAGAAGAGAGTTAGCTGGACTCAATCTGAAAGCAAGGCTATAGTACTGCAGCATATATGTCAAGAATGCACTATATTCTATAGACAAATATTGAACAGCTATGATAAATAGCGCGTATGCTGCAGGGAGGCCGGGCATTGCAATGATCAGAATCAGAATCGACGAGCTGCTGAAAGAGCATGAGCGGTCCTTCTATTGGTTGGCCAAAGAAACCGGCGTAAGTCATACGACACTCTGGCGACTGAAGAAGGACAAGGCCCAGGGAATTACTTTCAATACCCTGGAAAGGATTTGTAAAGCGCTTGCGTGTCAACCGGGTGACGTGCTGACACTGGGCCGAGCGAAGGCAAGGAAGAAAACGTAGGCGATCTTTGCCCTGACGGTGGGCAAAGAATAGTGTCGCCTGAATCAGAACAGCAAACATCTCGAGTGGCAAGAGACTTTTTGGGTTTTCTAATCTTCACGACCCGTTAGTCGTTGACGCGGTTTCGGTAAAAGGAGAAGTGATGAAGGTTTTATTAATCAATCCAGAATTCCCCGACACGTATTGGAGTTTCCGTCATGCGTTGCCTTTCGAGGGCAAGCGATGCGCATTTCCACCGCTCGGGCTGATGACAGTCTCGGCATTGTTACCGGCGTCCTGGGAAAGGCGCATGGTCGATCTGAATGTGCGCCGGCTTCGATCGTCGGACATTGAGTGGGCCGACCTGGTGATGACCACGGCGATGCTGGCCCAGAAGGATTCTCTGAAGCAAGTCGTGCAGCGATGCAAGGCGAAAGGGAAGCGCGTGGTACTTGGCGGCCCTTACGTCACAACCACGATTGAAGAGTTGCCGGAAGTTGATCATATCTTCCTCGGCGAAGCTGAGAGCACCATCCCTCAGTTTGTCGAAGATCTGGCCCGGGGCGAGGCCAAGCCGTCATATAAGGCTGCCGAACGACCGCAGCTTTCGACCACGCCGCTGCCGCACTTTCACCTTGCGGATCTCAAACGCTACAGTGCGATGTCGGTCCAGTACTCGCGCGGTTGCCCTTTTAGCTGCGAGTTCTGCGACATCATTGAAATTTACGGACGTATCCCGCGAACCAAGAGCAATCAGCAGATCCTCGCCGAATTGGATGCTCTGCGCGGCTTGGGCTGGCGGGGCACCGTGTTCATCGTCGACGACAACTTCATTGGCAATAAAAAGAATGTGCGGCTGCTCCTTCCTGAGCTGGCGGATTGGCAGAAGCGGAACGGTTATCCATTCACGCTGCTCACTGAAGCCAGCGTCAATCTCGCTGACGATGACCAACTGCTCGATAACATGCGAGAGGCAGGCTTCGGGCGGGTGTTCCTCGGAATTGAGACTCCAGTCGAAGCGAGTCTGAAGGAAGCACAGAAGTCGCAGAACCGTGGCAATCTGCTTGATTCGGTAAAGAAGATTCAAAGCTATGGAATGGAAGTGATGGCCGGATTCATCGTCGGCTTTGATAACGATCCTGAGGATATCTTTGAACGCCAAATTGATTTCATTCGTAAGAGTGCGATACCACTCGCGATGGTTGGATTGCTTAATGCGCTCCCGGATACACAGCTTTGGAAGCGGCTCGAGCGCGAAGGAAGATTACTGGGTGAAGCTTCTGGAAACAATACCAACTGCTCGCTGAACTTTGTGACAAAGATGGATCCTTCCCGACTAATTGAAGGCTACCAATCCATCATGCGCACCATCTATAGCTCGAGTGAGTACTATCAACGAGTACGCGATTCTTTGAAACGAACACCGCACGGTGCCGGCGACGCAAAGAACTACGACCTCATCCGCAGTGTCACGGCATTTACGCGGATCGCGTTGAAGCTGGGTGTGCTGGATGGTGAGCGCAAGGAGTTCTGGCGCTTTTTCGTCCACGCCCTGGCAAAACATCGCGGCAGGTTTGCCGAGTCGTTGCGTTTAGCCGCGATGGGTTATCACTTTCGCAAGTTGAACGACGCGTACAACGAGGCCTGAGCCTTAATCAGTCATAGAGATTCCCGGTACTCGCCGCACAAAAAATCGTGCTTCTCGCAATATTCCTTCGCGGCCGCGTCGGATGACCAATGCTATGCTCCGCTGGATATCGCCGGGCGTGCCCCACATTTTTCAGAAACAACCGTCTGCCACTTAGCGTAGTGAGTTTAGCTTTGCTCACGGCAAAAATCGCCGGATAATGTCATCGTAACGGTGAACCAGCATGTTCTGTCCCCAATGTGGCACTGAATCTTCCGCCGAACTCCATTATTGCCGGTCTTGCGGCGCCAATCTCAAAGTGATTGGCAAGGCCGTCTCGCTCAGCGAGGCAATTGCCCGCAGCGATAGTGTCCCTTCAAAGCTTAAAGAGATGGTGAAGAACTTCAAATTGGAGAAGGTCACCGACGAAGTGTCCAGGGCCATGGAAAGAATGAACAAAGAGATCGTGCGCAGCGCCAACGATCCCAGACCTCGCAAACCCTGGTGGCTGGAAGCAAAGAAGAAGAGCGCGGAAGAGCGTCGCGAGCGCTATTTAACCAGGGGAACGATCAAGCTGTTCTGGGGCGGCGGATTAACTATCTTTCTCTACTTTCTCGCAAGTGCGTTGGTTCTTAAGTTGCCGCCTGATGTGATCGCGAAAATTCCTTTTGAGATTAATCCGGTCGTCCATGTGCTCTGGGTGCTGGGCTTGATTCCCATGCTTTCGGGAGTTGGTCATATTATCGCGGGGCTGTCGATTCGGCGCGAACCAGCCAGAGAGGTTGAGGCCGCTGAGCCGGCACCGCTGAGAATTGATCCGCCGGCAGATGCTTCACCATATGCTGCGGAAATAACTGTGGCCACGCACAGAGAGGCGCCATCGAGCGTTACCGAACGCACGACGAACATCCTCGATCGAGACCCGGCGCGGCAGACCACTGAAGGAATCTAGACCGAACATTCACAGGCTGCGTGAATTTTCACCAAAATCGCTTCGCCCCGTCGACTGTTTAGCGCTATAATCCAGCCAATCAATCAAAGACCCTTACTCTTCCAAGGGCCCGTGCAGAAAGTTGTCTATTCGAGCGGCGCACAAAGGAGGCGACAGTATGAAATCCAGCTTCACAAATAATAGCCTGGGCGTTTTGACATTGGCATCGGCGCTTTTGGTCGGCGCGTCGGCAGCAACCATTTCAAACGCACAGGAAAAGCCGGTTGAGAACCCAAGGACCGAGAGCCCAAGTCCCCCAAGTCAACCCGCTCCGAGTACCCCAAGTCAACCCGCTCCCAGTAGCGAGCCGAGTCGAAGCAACGACAGCGGCAACAGTAGCCGGAGCAACGACAGCGGCAATAGCAGCCGGAGCAACGACAGCGGCAATAGCAGCCGGAGCAACGACAGCGGAAGCAGCAATCGAAGGGATAGCAGTAGCGATAATTCGAGCCGAAACAGACGCGATGATGCTGGCGGACGGAGTGGCAGTGAAAGCCGAAGATCCGGAGGCGACAGCAGTTCCGGACAAAGCCGTCGCAACGCGGATGGTGATGGCAGCGGAAACCGCCGGGATCGCGCCCCTGCCGATAATTCGTCCGGCGCCGTAATTCGAAACGGCGCGCGCGATTTTGACAAAAACAAGGATGGTCGCGACCGCGATCGTGATACCGACCGCGATAAAGACAAGAACCGTGATCGCGACAAGAACAAAGACAAAGACAAGGATCGAGATCGCGACCGTTATGGGGACAAGGACAAAGACAAGGACCGGGATCGCGATAGGGATCGCGACCGCGACAAGGACAAAGATAAGGACAAAGACAAAGATCGAGGTCGCGATAGATACAGCAATCGCAATCGCAACCATGACCGATATCGTGTCTACGACGAAACGACCGTCTACGAGTCCCAAAACTATAACAACTATGCCTACAGCTTGAGCGCCTACGACCAAGGCTATCAAGACGGGTTGTTCACCGGCGCCAATGACGCTCGCCGCGGACAAGGTTACGATCCCGGACGTTCGCACTTTTTCCAGAACGGAAACTACGGGTACAGTTCGATCTTTGGCAGTCGAGATATCTACCAACAGGCCTATCGCGACGGTTTTCTGCGGGGCTACCAGGAAGGCTATCAGAACTGGCAGAGGTATTTCAGCGGCGGGCGTTTCCACCCCTAGCCCTGCCAATCAGTTCGCTTTCGCGCAATGCCGTGACCGTCTTAATCCAAAGATGGTTACGGCATTGTTGTTTCCGATCACATTAATAGAAGCTGAATCTTCACATTGAAATGCTCTTGCGGGAACGCATATCCGGCCGGGCGCACACGATATCGTGCCGTCCCGAAAGAAATAGAATGCAAATCAGCTCGCAAGTTGCGATGACTACCGCACGTCATCCAATCGGCATGACAATTGCCAAACGGCTCGGCGGAGGTTAGATATGAAATCAGACTATCTCAGGAACAAAATCGGGAGAATCTTGCTGGCATTGTTCTTCCTTGTAGGCATTGGATTGGCTTCGAGCACGGCGGCGCAGGCCCAGCGGCCGGACCGTGATCAAGGTCGTCAGGCTCGAAGCGATCAGAATCGTCGCGAGCGCGAACGGACCCGTGACCGTACCTATAATCGTAACCGGGACAACAGTGTTAACCGTGACAACAGTCGCAATCGCGATTATCGTCGCGACGATCGCAACGGCGGCTATAGTAACGGCGGCTATAGTAACGGTGGCTATGGTAACGGTGGCTATGGTAACGGCGGCTATAGTAACGGCGGCTATGGTAACGGTGGCTATGGCAACAGCAATCAGGTCGCGATAAGCCAGGGTTACCAGGATGGCCTTTACACTGGCTCGAGCGATGCGCAACGAGGACAGAGCTACGATCCGCAAAGATCTCACTTTTACAAGAATGGCCACGGCAACTCGGGCGGATATGGTGGGTATCAGTTCCAGCAAGCCTATCGTAACGGGTTCCTTCGTGGCTATGACGAGGGTTTCCGGCGCAACGGCGGCTACAATCGCAATCGGAGAAGCAACGGCAACTCTAGTCGCTTTCCGTTTCCCTGGTAGGGGACCCACAAACTGAATTCGAGTCTCCGTGCTTCGGCGCTCGAATGATCAATCGCAGGCGGTGTCGCTGATTGCGTTCAGCGGCATCGCCTTTTCTTTGGAGACGCCCGCCGTGCTCAATCCAGGATCCGCCTCTGCGCTCGCCTCGCAGGCTCGCCCTGTGGTATTTAGTGTAGCCCAATAACCGCAGCGCGCGAGCAGGCGCAAGAATTCCTTTTTGGTGGAGGCACAGATGAAGAAACTGGGAAGCAGTAAGCAGGAAGCAGCAGGCAGACATTTTTTGACGCTAATTGTTTTGTTGATGGTTGCGATGCTCATGTGTGTGAGCGGCGTCGCGGCCCAGGACGTGATGAGCGCTCATCACCACGTGGATTCGGAATCCGTCGCAACGCAAGGCAATACTCAACAGCGGCAGGATTGGGCCCGGGCCAGGTTGGCTAAATCGCCGCGCCATCAGGAGTGGGTAGAGGTTAAGTATGGCAATCGTACCGTGAAGAGCTTCGTCGTCTTTCCCGAGGTGAACAAGAAGGCTACCGCGGTTGTCGTCATTCACGAAATCTTTGGCATGAGCGACTGGGTGCAAGCGCTAACAGACGAACTGGCTGAAGCGGGCTACATCGCGATTGCGCCCGATCTGCTTTCGGGCATGGGGCCTAATGGTGGCGGGACTGACGAGTTGGCTGCGAGCAATGGCGTGGGTCAGGCGATCGGCAAACTTCCTCCCGATCAGATCACATTAGACTTGAACGCAGTCGCCGATTACGTTTCAAAGCTGCCTGCTGCCAACGGCAAGGTTGCAGTCGCGGGATTTTGCTGGGGCGGCAGTCAGTCGTTCCGCTTCGCGACTAACCGACCAACTTTGAAAGCCGCGTTTGTTTTCTACGGGACGGCGCCCACGACTGCCCCGCCTAATCCAGTGCTTGATAAGGCCGCGCTCGCGAAGATCAGCGCGCCCGTCTACGGCTTTTATGGCGAAAATGATATGCGCGTCGACGCGACGGTCCCCGGCTCCACGGAGGCGATGAAAGAACTAAACAAGAAATACGATCCGGTCACCTATGCGGGCGCAGGTCATGGCTTTATGCGCGCGGGCGAGGCACCGGCACGCGTAGCCCCTGTGGCCAAGGGCGACAAAGAAGCTGACGATAAGGCGGCTGCCGATTATCAAAAGGCTTTGACCACCGATAAAGCTAACCAGAAAGCGCGCGACGATGCCTGGATTAGATGGAAGGCACTACTCGCTAAGCTTTAGTCCGGCTTTCGTTTAATAGGACGCAAATGAAACGCAGATTGATCTCGATGTTGATCGCGATTGTAATATTTGTCGCGATCGGATCAGCCGGACCATATTCGGGCAAAACCTCGGCGGCGCCCAAAGCCGAAGATGACTTTCAACTAATCAAAGTCACCGACGGAGTTTACGCGGCGATCGCCAAGCCGGGAGGTTTGGCTTCAGGCAATGCCGGCTTTGTCATAGGCGATGAAGGTGTGCTGATCTTTGATACTTTCTCCACGCCCGCCGCAATGGAAGAACTCATCGGGGAAATTCAGGCGCTGACAAAACTTCCCATCAGGTTTGCCGTCAACAGTCATTACCATCTCGATCACACCGGCGGTAACCAAGTCCTGGTCGCTCGCGGCGTGCCCATCATCGCCCACGACAACGTCGCGCAGTGGCAGACGACAAAGA
>JBGPWS010000355.1:0-4422 GCA_041492345.1 Pyrinomonadaceae bacterium
CGCGGACTGGTGGTGCTGGGCCTGGCAACCTCATATAACGAGCGCAACGACCAGGCGCATGTGAAGGAGTATGTGCGCACGCAAAACGTCCCCTACAAAATCATCTGGGACGACGGCACGCTCGCCGCTCCACTGGTACAAATGGTTAACGCACAACCGGTGATCCCGCAGAGCTTTGTCATTTCGCGCGATGGCCGGATCGTGAAACACTTTCAGGGCTTCAGACCATATTCGGATCCGCAGTTGATGCGACAAGCGATCGAAGAAGCACTGAACGACAAAGGCAAAGCCTGAGAATCAGTAGGCACTATAGCTCCCTCTCCCTTTGGGAGAGGGTTGGGGAGAGGGATTGAGAAGTGGATACGCCCAACTACGACCCTCTTCCCCAGCCCTTCTCCCAGCGGGAGAAGGGAGCAAGAAAGCTCTGCAGAAATCAGTAGGCCGAGAAGGGAATGTCAGCGCTTAGACTTTAATCCGCCAACGGGAAGTCGTTACTCTAATGCTGGAAATCAGGAAGAAACTTCAAGGCGAGTTGGACGCGTTGGAAACCGAGCTGCGCATTCATCTGCCGAAAGAGATCAAGCGCGCCCTCGAGTTTGGCGACCTGCGCGAGAACTCTGAATATCAAACCGCGCTGCAACGGCAAACCATGGTCAAGGCCCGCATTCGCGAGCTGCGCCAGCGCATGAGCGAAGTAGCCTCGATCGATCTCTCGAAAATTCCGCATGATAAGGCGTCCTATGGTTCGACGCTCGTGCTTTACGATGCCGAGCGCCAGGAGGAAGTCACCTATCGTCTGGTCACGCCTGAAGAGAGCGACCCGCCCGCCGGCATGATCTCAACCGTGTCTCCGATCGGCCGCAGCCTGATGGGCAAGGAAGCAGGTGACGAAGTCGTGGTCACGATTCCGTCGGGTTCGCGCCGGTTTGAGATCCGGCGACTGATCACACTACATGACCAGCCGAAGGGATAGGCGGGGTTCGTCCCAATGTTGGCGGCTGCTCGGCATCCAATTGGTGGCAGCCCAGCCGCAGAAGCTGAGACAAATAGTTTCGTGTTCCAAATTGGATGAAGCCGTCGACTCCCCTCACGTTCCATGTCGGCCTCAATACAATCAAACCTGAAAGGTCTGGCCAAAAAGAAGGTTGAAGCTTGCCGTGGTTTCACTGCTCACGGTGGGGTTCCTCGAACACTTCGCCGACACGATCGTCTTCGGGCCGGGTAAAGTCCTTGTACCAGAGACCGACATGGCCAAACGGTCGCGGCCGGGCAAGGCACACAAGCTCGTCGGCCAAACTGGCGATTGCCGCGTGGCCTCCGAATGATGCTACCGGAACCGCGGCGACAATTCGTGCCGGTTCCTGAGTCCGCAGGGCACTTATCGCCGCCAGCATCGTTGAGCCGGAACGGATTCCACAGTCAACCAGGATGACCGCCTTGCCCGCGAGATCAGTTGGCGGCCGCCCGCGGCGGCAGTTTTGCTCGCGTCGGCCCAGTTCGACGATAGCGTCGTTGACGAAGTGATCAAGTGGAGTAGACGGTACCGCGGGACGTGGAATCAGCTCTTTGTCGATTACCATTGAGCCGGCGATATTAACCGCGCAGCTCTGCGACCCGGGCCCTTGGGGCGCCAGCAACCTGCGAATGATTACCAGATCGAGAGGCGCGTGAAGAAAGCTCGCCACCTCGCGCGCAACCGGCACGCCGCCTAGCACGATAGCCAGCACGACGACATTGTCGCGCTCCCGGTATGCCTCGAGCTTTGAGGCGAGTTCGCGGCCGGCACTCGACAGGTCCGGGAAGGGTGTTACTTGATTGCGTGTCTCGTCGCTCTCCGGCGAAGGATCTGCACCATCGAGATCGGGAAAGTTAATCATAAGTGTTGCGTTGCGATCTTAAAGGCACTCGCTGTGAGTTGATCGGCACTTTTCACGAATGGCACAATGGCGCGACCGGTGGCATCACAACTCAAAAAATGATCTAATAGCAGAATCCTATCAACTTGAGCAACGAACCAATTCAATCCGAGCCCACCCGATCGGTGACCCTCCGTGCGGTCACGCCGGATGACGATGCCTTCCTATTTGAGGTCTTTGCCAACACTCGCCTGGACGAATTCCGCTTTCTGGACGAGCAGCAACAACAGGCCCTCATCAGAATGCAGTACGATGCGCAGCGATTCCAATACGACGAGGGCTATCCTCAAGCTGAATCCAGAATTATTCTCTTAGACGATCGCCCGGCAGGCAGAATGCTCGTTGATGAAAGTGAGAGCGAGATCACCTTGGTCGACATCGCGCTCTTAGTGGAACACAGGGGTTCGGGTATCGGAACGCAGTTGCTTAACGAGCTATTGAACCGGGCAGTCGTCACGAGAAAACCGGTTAGGCTCCACGTTTTGAAATCCAATCCGGCGTTGCGTCTGTACGAGCGCCTCGGGTTCTCGCGAGTTAGCGACGATTCGATGTACTTTGAGATGATGTTCGAACCAAAGGCTTAACCTTACTGAAAACGAGTCACCAATCGATCTTTCCGAGAAAGGTGTAACTATGGCAGTAGACTTGACCCACGAGGAATTTTCCCGGCACCTGAATACAAAATTTGGAATTCGCGTCAGTGAGACGCAGGCGATCGAAGCTGAGCTCACGGAAGTTTCCGAACACCTGATATCTCCGCGGCAGGAACGATTCTCGATTGTATTTCGCACTTCCAACGAGGTTCTTATCAGCCAGGGACTGCATCGGTTTGAGCACGATAAGATGGAGGCCTTCGACCTCTTCATCGTTCCGATCGATCGAGACGAGCGAGGGACTTACTACGAAGCCGTATTCAACCGTATCGTCAAGAAAAGTAACTGAAGGGCGCCAGGCTGCTTACCGACGACATGGCGATCACACTGCGCAATGAATTAGAGGAAGATGAAGCATTCCTGCGCGAAGTCTATGCCTGCACCCGCGCTCAGGAACTGGCGCTGGTGCCCTGGAGCGATGAGCAGCGTGAAGCGTTCCTCAGGATGCAGTTCGACGCGCAGCATTCCTACTATCACGCGCAATTCCCGGAAGCCAGCTACGAAATAATTCTCCAGGAGGCCGAGCCAATCGGCAGGTTTTATGTTCACCGGACGGAAGCAGACATCCGTGTCCTGGACATCACGATCCTCTCACCACATCGCGGTGGGGGCATCGGAACCTCGCTCATCCGGGAACTACTGGCCGAAGGCGCCCGGACTGCAAAAGCCGTGAGCATCTGGGTTGAGCATTTGAATCCCTCTCTAACTTTATTTGAGCGTCTGGGCTTTTCAAGAATTCAGGAAGATGGTTACAACCTTCTGCTGGAATGGCATCCGCCAAAGTAACTGAGGCTGGGATAGGTTGCGGGTGCCAGCCGGTAATCTTGCGCGTCGGCGGGTGCCCTGCGGTGACCGCTATGGTAGAAGCGATTTACCGTAGATGCGCCAAGCGACGCCGTAAATGGCAAGTCATATGGATTGAATGTTTATAGAAAAGATAATAGACTGCACGTCGGCACATTGAAGTTAGCGGATCTCACTCTCCGCCCGGCCACGGACACACCTCCGCCCGATTAGTCAGGAGAATCCATGTCTATTTCGCGGAGAAAGTTCTTGAAGGCCGGGACACTCGTAGCACTTTCGGCTGCGCTCCCAATCAGTGTTTTCGGTCAGAATCCAAAAGATAGAGACGGCAATCCGATTGATCAACAACCCACCCAGCCTGATCCGCTCGCGTATTACACCAGGTCAGCGTTCTCATCGTATTTGAATTCCATCTTTCAACTTTACACCGGATATTCAGTGGTCGAGGTAGCGCTGGTTGAGGTCAAGGATCTAATGCCCGCGGGTGCGACGACAGCGAACGGAAGAGAGTGCTTTTCGCTGTTGTTCCGCGGAGGAAGCGTGGCTCTGCCACAAAACACTTACCAGGTGAAGCACCCTTCTCTCGGAAGTTTCCAACTGTTTCTGGTTCCGGGCGGGCCTGATGACAACGGGGCCCAAAGCTACGTCGCTATTATTAATAGGCTTGCTTACGACCAGTTGACGACCCCGCCGTCGCGAACATCAAAGACGTCAGATCGAATGAAGCCGGAGACGCCCGCGACGATTCCCGTGACGGCGCCCGTGACGGCGCCATCTACGACGACGCCCACCAATCCCGCGACGCCAAACACATCGCCACAGAAACCGAAGCCGCCACGGAAAAGAAAGCCGTCATGGAAAGGAAATGACGAAGACTTTGAGGGCGGTTTGATCGATCATTGAGTTTAGTCTCATTAGACCTGGCTTCAGCGGTGAAGATAGTGGTCTCATTAGCACCTGGCTTCAGCCAGGTGATCAATGCGAAGAATAAGGACAGGAAACCGTTTCAACGGTTTCAGTCGTAGCGCCATTCCAAGCCGGTGGATCCG
>JBGPWS010000151.1:0-10226 GCA_041492345.1 Pyrinomonadaceae bacterium
CCCACTATGAAGACATCGAGTGGCAGGGGCTCGACTTTTCGAAGGAGAAGTTTGAGGAGTTACAGGCATTTGACGGGGCTGCGTGGCGCCAGGAAGTACTCGGACACGAAGAGCTTTTTCTCGATCTGCATGACCGCCTGCCGCCGGAGATGATCTACGAGCGCGAACTACTCATCTGCCGGATCTAACTCTCGGATAGTATGAAGAAGAATCGGGGCAGTAGCCCGACCGTAAGGGAGGGCTCGTTTTCAGGCGTAAACTAGGCCCATACTCTGAAGTGATCGGATGGGTCGAAATCATGCAAGACAAAGAACTAATTGAAAAGATAAAGGCACTGCCGCCTGACAAGATCGCGGAGGTCGTGGACTTCGTGGACTTCCTTGCGCAACGCGATGATCGGCTATTAGTAAGAGCCGCATCGAAACTCTCTGAGCCGGCCTTTGCAGAAGTTTGGAACAATCCAGACGATGCCGAATATGACAACCTACTTGTCACTCCTTGAACGATCATTCGAAAAACGTTAATCTCACTTCATCAAGTACGACCATAAGCTTTTGATGTGATCTTCCAAGGAGGAAATCTATTTTATGCCTGAAGTTGGAGAGATGGCCCCGGATTTCGAGTTGAAGAGTCACCTTGTGAAAGACAAGAAGGTGAAGCTCTCGGATTTCCGCGGCAAGAATAATGTAGTGCTGGCGTTTTATCCGCTGGCCTGGACCCCCGTTTGAACGGCGCAGGTGCCCGCGTACGAGGCCGACCTCGAACGTTTCAAGGGCTATGATGCTCAGGTTCTGGGCATTTCAGTTGACAGCGTGCCGTGCAACACTGCTTGGGCCAAGAGCCTCGGTGGAATTTCATACGATCTGCTAAGTGATTTCCATCCCAAAGGTGCAGTGGCGAAGGCGTATGGCGCCTACCGCGAGAACGACGGAATCTCCGAGCGCGCGCTCTTCATCGTGGACAAGGAAGGCAAGCTCGCCTACAAAGACATCCACGATATTTCAGATCAACCGGACAACGAAGATTTGTTCGAAGTTTTAAGGAAGCTGTAGGTCGGAGGTCAGAAGTCAGGTGCCAGGTGCTGGGGGAAAATCGATCCGGCATCTGGCATTTTCGTTTTGTCTGTGCTGTCTCGGTGTTCGCAGAGTTTCACAGAGAGGCTTCAGATTCGGACACGTATGGGAGCCCTCCCTCACGGTCGGGCTACCGCCCCGAACTGAGATTTGCTAACCTAACTTCTGATCTCTGACTTCTGACATCTAATCTCTGATTATGTCTATCTCGAGAAAATGTGTTCCCTTCACGCCTTTCGATCGCGAATTGTCGAAGAGCACGATTGCGATCGTCACTGCCGGTGGTGTTCACTTAAAAGATCAGGAGCCTTTCAATATTGCCGATGAACTCGGCGACCTCGGCTATCGAGTGATTCCACCCGACGTCGACTCATCGCAATTAATGGTGACGCATCATCATTACGATCACTCGGACGCTGATCAGGACATCAACGTCGTGTTTCCGATCGATGTGCTGCGCGATCTTGAAGCCGAAGGTTTCATCGGCGGCATTGCCAATAAGCACATCGGCTATATGGGCTACACGATGCAGCTCAAGGCGATGTACGAAGGCACCGCGCCGGAAATTGCCAACGAGATCGACAAAGGATCGCGCGCCGACGCGGTCATTCTTACTGGCGGTTGACCAAGCGTCTGTCACCGCACGGTCGTCGCGGTCCAACGTGAAATCGAAATGAAAGGCATCCCAACGGTCCTGATCACAGTCAGCCCGGAGGTTTCGGCGCAGATGCGGCCACCCCGGGCGCTTTATCCAAAAGGCTTCAAGATCGGAAACAGCCTCGGCCGTCCCAACATGCGCGAGCTGCAAAAGAAAGTGCTGCGTGACGCGCTTTCATTGTTAACTCAAAACACTCGGCCCGGCGAGATTGTGACTATCGAATATCCGGAATACGGCGAGCAATACGAACCGCCGCACGTCAAGAAATTGGGTTAGTAGTTTAGTGTCATCCACATCACCCTGGGGGATGCCGGAAGCACCTGGTTCCTCGGGTGCAACGAGTTGTTGTCCGTTGACGAGCGGCTCTTTCGTCACGGCGTCTCGCGCCGAATCAAACGACGACAACGCTTCCCCCGCAGATCAAACGTTCTATTCCAAGCCCGCGATTCTTGATCTGATTTATGGTAACCATCCAGGTTCATATCGAATCTTTCTGCGACAGCGACCGAACAAGATGAAGATGGCGGATGAAATGGGCGGAAGGCATACGCACTAGAGAGGTCTGTCTCCCTCTCCCTTTGGGACAGGGTCGGGGAGAGGGCGTAAAGTTGAGCCGTCTAGAGCCCTCTCCCCAGCCCTGTCCCAAAGGGAGAGGGAGTTTTCAGCAACCTGCTAGAGCCGCGCTCGTCTTAACCGAAGAGCATTGCCGACGACCGACACAGAGCTGAAGCTCATCGCTGCGGCGGCGAGCATGGGACTCAGCAGAACACCGAAGAAAGGATAGAGAATTCCGGCCGCTATGGGCACACCCAAAAGGTTGTAGATGAATGCCCAGAATAGATTCTGTTTGATGTTGCGCATCGTCGCGCGGCTCAGTCTGCGCGCGCGCACGATGCCGCGCAGGTCACCCTTCACCAGGGTGACGTCAGCACTCTCAATCGCCACGTCGGTTCCCGTGCCCATCGCAATTCCGACGTGGGCCAGGGCGAGTGCCGGCGCATCGTTAATACCGTCCCCAGCCATAGCCACAGTGCGGCCCTCGCCTTGCAGCCGCTTAATCACTTCAACTTTCTGATCGGGCAGGACCTCAGCCACTACTTCGTCGATGTCGAGTTTTTTCGCGACTGCTTCGGCGGTGGTGCGATTGTCACCGGTGAGCATGACGATCGTCAGACCTTCGCCGTGTAGTTGACGAATAGCTTCCGGTGTCGTGTTCTTGATCGGATCGGCCACGCCCAGGAGGCCCGCAGGCCGGCCATCAACCGCGACGTACATCACTGTCTGGCCGTCGACCCTGAGCCCTTCGGCTGTTACAGCTAACCCCCCAAGATCAATCTGCTGATCGTCCATCAGTGCGCGATTACCGAGCACTACGGTTCGTCCCTCAACTTTGCCTGTCACACCCTTTCCAGTTATTGAAGCAAAGTCTTCGGTCTTCGTTAACTCAACTCCGCGCTCTTGCGCTCCGGAAACGATCGCGGCGGCCAGCGGATGTTCGCTGCCACGCTCGAGACTTGCGGCCAACCTCAAAAGCTTCTGCTCCTGCCAGTCATTTGCGGTCACGACGCTCACCAGTTTTGGTTTTCCTTCCGTGAGTGTGCCCGTCTTATCAACGACGAGCGTGTCGACCTGGCGCATCACTTCGATCGCTCCGGCGTTTTTGAAGAGCACGCCTACGGTCGCAGCCTTGCCCATCGCCACCATGATAGACATCGGCGTCGCCAGGCCGAGGGCACAGGGGCAGGCAATGATCAGGACCGCGACGGCATTGATGAGTGCGTGAGCCAGGCGAGGTTCCGGGCCGACCAGGTCCCAGCTCGCAAACGTGATGATCGCAACTGTGATCACGATCGGGACGAAGTAACCGGCTACGACGTCCGCGAGTTTTTGTATCGGCGCGCGGGTGCGCTGCGCTTCCGCAACCATCTGCACGATGCGCGAAAGCAAGGTGTCCGCGCCGACTCGCTCGGCCCTGATGATGAAAGAGCCGGTAGTGTTCAAGGTGGCGCCAATCACGCTATCGCTCGCGTGCTTTTCGACCGGAATGGATTCGCCGGTAACCATCGATTCATCAACTGCGCTCGTTCCTTCGATCACGACGCCGTCGACGGGAATTTTCTCCCCGGGACGTACGCGCAAGAGATCACCGACCTTTACCAGAGCGAGGGGAACATCTTCCTCATTTCCATCTGCGCGAATGCGACGCGCGGTTTCCGGCGCTAAGCCGAGCAGAGCTTTGATTGCCGCGCCGGTGCGACTACGGGCTTTCAACTCCAGCACCTGGCCCAGCAAGACCAGCGTGGTGATGGCTGCGGCCGCTTCGAAATAAACCGGGACGGCGCCGTGTTCGCGAAACGACTCGGGGAAAACGCCGGGAAGAAGCTGGGCCACGACGCTGTAGCCGTAAGCCACCGCGACACCGAGCCCGATCAGCGTGAACATGTTCAGGCTACGATTAACCAACGATTGCCACGCACGCACAAAAAAGGGCCAGCCGCCCCAAAACACAACCGGAGTCGCCAGCACCATTTCAACCCAGCCCATAGCAGTTGGTGAAAGCACGCGTTCCAAAGGACGGCCCGGAACCAGATCACTCATCGCGATCGCGAGCAGTGGAACCGTCAGCGCGACACTGATCCAGAACCGCTTTGTCATATCGACGAGTTCAGGATTCGTTTCTTCCTCAAGAGAAATTGTGCGCGGTTCCAGGGCCATGCCGCAGATCGGACAGCTTCCGGGCTGGTCGCGCACGATCTCAGGATGCATCGGACACGTGTATTCGATCTTTGTTGCCGGCGTGGGCGGGGACGAAGGCTCGAGACCCATACCGCATTTAGGACAAGCGCCCGGACCGCGCTGGCGAATGCCAGGATGCATCGGGCAAGTGAATTCTCCCCGCGCTATTTGAATTGGCTGGGGCACCGGCCCGACTTGTTGTTGTGTTGAGCGATTAAGGAAGCGCGCAGGATCTTTACGGAAAGCTGCGAGACAGTGAGCACTACAAAAGAAGTACGTCTCGCCTTTGTGTTCGAACGAACCGGCAGCCGTCTCTGGTTTGACGGTCATGCCGCAGACGGGATCGATTGCGTGATCGTTTGTGTGGTTCAACTAATGCACTCAGGCTGCGCGACTTTGTCCGTACGCCGAAGGCGTTTAATAATTTACCCGAGGGTAACACCCGGGGAAATCAGCGGTCCCCACCATTCTTACCCTGTAAGGGTAAAATAAGAAACCAATAGCACGGCGAGCGATTTCTGGACTGATGTTTGGCGGCGCTTTGGCGCAACCCTTTCAGGGTAGGGATTTCAGGTTGGCTTGGTTACCCAGGGTGCTACCCTGGGCTAAGTTATCGAACGCCTTCGGCGCAATGTCGAGTCGTTAGGAACCTGGCTTTGATTTCTTCATGCGAGATCGTCTCGCCCTCAGACTCCTCAAGGCCACGTTCGACTTTCGCGAGAAAATACAGGCGTTCCATCGCGTCTTCCACCGTCGCGTCGTCTGGTAGCTCTTGAATGGCTCGGATGATCTCACTCTTTGTTTGCGATGATCCCATGGTGGAAAAATAACGGAATAGTTCCTTTCACCCTTTCAATAATCATCGCGTATTAGGGTTACTTGCTCCTTAAACTTGCGCGACAAGGCCGAATCAGGATTCGCTCTTGTGCGCCCCAACACTCAAAAGTCCGACTTGATTTGTTCGGCCGATATAACTCTCGACGCGAGAAGTCTGACATCATAGTAACTGTACTTGTCCTTTATTTGCTCGATCTGACTTATGAGTGGAACGATTTCTTCCTCCTGACGCACAACGAGATATCTGATATCCTTCGGCTCAAAGCTTAGAGGACAAGTCTCAGCAAGTTCCAGGTTGGCTTGAGCACGCATACCATCATCCATAAATTGCTCCTTTGATAAGACCAACGGCACGAAGTCTGCTGGCAATTCCGGCAAGAACCGCCACTCACGCTCGTCATAGAATCTAATATTCTCCAGCGTCCCGCTCGCCCTATAGAGTTCTCCCTCGTAAGGTTTTAAGAAGCCCACGAAATCGTGGAGCAGTCGGAATGGTTGCTCAGGCCCTGTGGGAATCTTTTCTAGTATTTTTATCAAGCGCTCTAACCGTTTGATCGGTAAGGAGTCAGGGTAAGCGTAAAGGACAGGCGATATACCGTTCTGCTTTCCCCATGACTTAGTCAGCCCAATCCCGTAATCACCATAGACGTTGAGATGAAAGCCGGTTTGCGATAAGGGGATATCACAGAACGACAACATCGGAAATGCAAGTTCTAGCTTTGGTTCTTTGAACAAGACGTTGAGGCCCTCAAGACAGAAGTTTGGATGAAACTCATTGGTGAGAATGTTGAGTAGGTTATCCAAACTGGATGTGAAGTGGAAAAGGGTATTGGCACTCAATCCACGCGAATTTTGAGGTTCCATTGCCTTCTCCTCGAATCGATACAGCTCAACCCGCGTGTAGCTTCTCTCGAACCCATCCGCGGATCAGTTCGGCGTCAGCAATCCCTTTAGCTTCAGCGATCCTTCTGACAGCCTCGGCCTCGTCTGATTCGAGATTCAGAGGAATCACCGTCGCCGGTTCGAAGACTGGCTCAGTGACTTCCTCCAACTCATCTTCAAAATCCGTCAGATCGTGCGTGTCCCAAAAGTGGGCCAGCTCTTGAATCGAATCGGTCTGTGGTAAGCGTTGTGTTTTCATTTTTCCTTCCACCGCCGGTACTGGCGCTCTTCTTTGTCAGTCATAGGCCGCGCAGTCACCGTGTATCCTTTGCCATCAGGAAAACGGATGACGACTGCGAACAGATATCTACCCGCATCGGTTTGTCCGAGAACATAGTAAACAGGGTTCTCGCCTTCGGACTTTGCTCGCTGCACCAACGGGCGACCAAAGCATACTTCCTCGACTTCCTCGGGCGTAACACCATGCCGGGCGACGTGGTTAATCCTATCCTCGGCCCAGACGAATTCATGGATCCTCACGAGGCAATTCTATCACCAACATCCCCGTGACGCCCCGCTAACTCTAAGCATTCTGCCTGATAATTCCCTGCGCGTGCCCACTCATCACTTCTTTGCCCTGCTGATTTGTGCAGACAAAATCAGTCCCCACATTTGTATACTGATCCGCCGGCTCAAACTCAACCACCGTCACCACACACTTCACGGTGTCGCCGGCAAACACCGGCCGATGGAATTGAAACTTCATTTCTCGCGCAATGAAGTTCATGTCGCCGCCGATTTTCGTGGGCACCGTCGCCGTCAGCAGGCCATGAACCATCAACCGGCCTTGTTCATCCGGCGTGACGTGATGCACGCCTTCATCACCCGACACTCTATTGAAAAGCCGGATGTCGTCTTTAGTAAAAGTCCGTTCCCAGGAAACTACATCGCCAACTTTCATGGTGGTTCCCTTCTAGTCCGGCGATCTAAAGGTGCAGGATCACCTTGGCAATCGAGAAATAAATCACCAGCCCTGTGGCGTCAACCAGCGTCGTAATCAATGGCGCGGAGAGCACCGCCGGATCGACGCCAAAACGTTCCGCGGCAATTGGAATCAGTGAACCGACCGTAGTCGACCACGTGCAGATCGCCAGCACCGTGATTGAAACAGTCAGCGCTAACGGAGCGGACGCTCCCCACAGCAAAGCGCGGCCGAACGCCACGGCGCCGATCATGAGGCCTATCATGACGCCGGTGCTCATCTCTCGTGCCAGCACGCGCCCCGCCTGTCGCAAGCGGATCTCGCCCAGAGCGATGCTGCGAATGATCGTGGTCACCGTTTGCGATCCGGCATTGCCGCCGGTGCCGATCAGCAAAGGGATGAAGAACGAAAGCGCAACTACCCTGGCCAATTCGCTTTCGTAGTAACGAAGCACTGTGCCGGTCAATGTTTCCGCGACGAACAACAGCAACAACCAGCCGATGCGTTTGCGCACGACGCGCAGGATCGGATTGTCAAAGTAAGGCTTGTCCAGGGCGCCCGGTTCAACGCCGGCCATGCGCAGAAGGTCTTCAGTCTGCTCTTCAACCAGCACGTCGATCACGTCGTCAACCGTGATAAAGCCGACGAGGCTGCCATCTTTTTCCAGCACCGGCACGGCCAGCAGGTTGTACTTGGCAATCTTTTTCGCCACTGCTTCCTGATCGTCCAGCGCGTTGACCGTGATCGGTTTGCGACGCATCACTTCCTTGACCGGCTTTTCCAGGTCCGCCATCACCAGATCGCGCAAAGACACCGCGCCCAGCAAATGCCCCGTGCCCGGCTCCATGACATAGCAGGCGTAGATGGATTCCTTTTCGCGCGCGACTGAGCGGATATGCTTGAGTGCTTCGCCCACCGTCATTTTCGGATCCAGTCGCACAAACTCCGTCGTCATAATGCCGCCGGCGGTGTGCACGGGATATTGCAGCAGGCCATCTAGTTCCTTCCGCATCTCGGCACTGAGCTTGGGCAGGATGCGGTGCCGCTCGTGCAGGCCCATCTTCTGAATGATGTCCGTGCGCTCGTCAGCGGAAAGGCCTTCGAGAATTTGCGCGACGCGGTCCGGTTCCAACTGTTCGAGGATTGCAGCACGACGACGCATCGTCGGTTGATCGCAAATCTCGATCGCGCGCGGCACCGGAAGCAGAGAGACAACTGTCGCGGCTTCGGCCAGCGTCAGTTGATTGAGTAACTCTGCCAGATCGGCCGCATCGAGATCGGCTAACTGCTGGGCAATGCCGACCATGCTCTCGTCGAGCCGAAGATGAATGCGCTCGAGTAATTTGTGCAGATCTTTCTGTGGCAAGGCTTACCTCCTACTCACATTGAATGAATAGACTGATGGAGACACCAGATTACGAAGCTTGCATGATACGCGGGGCGAGGCTATCAGCAAATGGCTGGTTGGTTTGGATCTATGGTGCACTCCCAAAGGAAGGCTAGCCGGCCAATCGGAGTTTTCCGCTGGCCGGCTTCATGCCGAAGCTGCCGAGTATTACTTGTATGAGAGTGCCGTGCGCTGAGTTGTGCTACTGCGTCGTGTCAGCCAGATTAGATTTGTACTTGGTGTTTGTCTGACGATCAACCAACTCGATATAGACGTAGCTGGGCGGAATCACGTCTTCTTGGAGCGCAAACCAGATCCCGGTAAGATCATCGGGCTTGCCTAAGGCGCAGAATTCATTGAGGCGATTCCCGCGCGAATCGAAGATATCCAGCCAGGTTCGAGACGCGTTGGTGTTCTTACCGCAAGGCGGCAGCGCGGGCGCAGCGGCAAAAAGCGCTGTCGGGTAATCGGCTTTGTTGAGCACGTCGTATTTGTAGCGGATCCATTGCTTGCCGCCCGTCTGAAAAACCTCCGTTCCCATCAGGTAAAGAGCGGGATTCGGTAACGGCGGCGCAGAGACAACCGTCTGAGTTGCCAGCAGGACCAAGAGCAAACAGGGGCCAAGCAGGAGAGATTTTTTTCGCGATTTGAAAGTCATTTGAGGCAAGACTCCTTTCGAAGTTGGTGAACAAGCGGAAAAACGCGATCTCCGCGAGGCGCATTCTATGCCTGATTGTTGGGATTAGCCACTTTTCATGCGAGAGGCGCTTAGAGTACCAATTTAGTTGGACTTTCCTGCTGTGAGAAGTCGGTACTCCATCACCTCAATGCCTTGGGCGCACACCCCAGGTGGGTGGCGGTGGTTCCTTCGTAGCCCGGTCAACCGGATGTTCCTTCAACATGCGCATTGCTTCCTGCACCGCCCGCTCGAGTTGTGGATCGCGACCGGCAATGACGTCTTTGGGCCAGTTCTCGACATCGACGTCGGGCGCGACGCCTTCATTCTCTACAGCCCAACGACCGTCGCGCGAGAAGAACCCGCCGCGCGGAGCGATCATTGATCCACCGTCAACGAACGTTGGCGTGTCAGCCGTATGAACCAGTCCGCCCCAGGTGCGCTTGCCGACCAACAATCCAATCTTGCGATACCTGAACATGTAAGGCATTAGATCGCCGCCCGAGCCGGCCATCTCGTTAATGATCATTACCTTCGGCCCCCAGATGCCCGCGGCCGGACTGGTGAACGGATAGCGATCGCCGGCAACGTTATTGAAGTAACCGTCAAAGTCGCGTTGCAGCACATCGATGATGTAATCGGCCGCTGAGCCACCGCCGTTGAAACGCTCGTCAACGATCGCGCCCTTCTTGTCCTGTTGCGAAAAGTAATAGCGATTAAAGCTCGTGTAGCCCGGCTGTCCGGTGTTCGGCAGATAGACGTAAGCGAGCTGACCATCGGAAAGCTTTTCCACCAGGCGACGATTAGCCTCGACCCACGCGCGAGTGCGCAGCGCTTGTTCGCTCGCGACCGGCACTACCGTTACGTGGTGCGCTCCATCCATAGTCGGTTTGTCGTTAACGGTAAGCGAAGTCTGTCGATTCGCTGTCCCGTCCAGCAAACGATAGATGTTGTCGGGCGCCTTCAATTCAATGCCGTTGATGGCGAGTATGTAC
>JBGPWS010000353.1:0-4442 GCA_041492345.1 Pyrinomonadaceae bacterium
GGCATACGGACTTGAGATTCTGTCGGTGCCGCAGGAACGCGAGGTGCGCGAGATTTTCAAGAGTGGAAAAGAAGTGATGCCGAAGGATAAGTAGGCAGCGTCAGAACCGGCAGCGGTAGCGACCGGATCTACGAGTTACTAAGAATGAAGAGTGTTTGATCCCGTCGCTACCGCTCCGGGTTCTGACACGTTTGCAGACGTAGCAATGTCACCTAAGGAAATCGCCGCACACTACGAAGCGAAAGTCTTTGACGCACCAGACGCGGCAAAGGGCGCGGGCTTTGTGTTGACCGAAACGCTGGCACCGCGAAATGTCTGGAATAAAGCGAGCGCCGCACAATCACTACTTTTGAAACTGCGCGAAAAAAAAGAAAAAGGCGAAGTGACAGAGATTGGACTGGTGATTGAGCCGTGGAGCGTGACCGGCTGTTATCTGCCGAATGAGACTTCGGCTTAGAGAGGTTTAGAGGCGGGCTACCGCCCGCCTGTGCGGACAGGATGTCCGCGCTCCAAGAAGATGCATCAAGTAGAAATCGCCACCACTCAGCAGACGTTGATGGACAGCCCCGAGATGACGCTCAACATGGGGCCGCAGCATCCGTCCACGCACGGCGTGCTGCGCGTGGTTTTGAAGCTTGACGGTGAAACGGTGATCGATCTCGATTGCGACATCGGCTACCTGCATCGCGGCATGGAGAAGATTGCCGAGAACCGCATGTACTCGATGATCGCGCCTTACTGGGATCGTTTGGATTACATCGCCGCGGTTTCGAATGGATTGGTTTGGGTTGAGACGGTTGAGCAGATGATGGGACTGGACGTGCCACGGCGAGCTCACTACCTTCGCACGATTCTGACTGAGCTGAATCGAATCGCTTCACATCTGTTGTGGCTCGGCACGCACGCGCTGGACATCGGCGCGGTGACGATTCTGCTGTGGGCGTTTCGCGAGCGCGAAGAAATCCTGAAAATCTTCGAGCGCCAATTCGGTGCGCGGCTAACGTGTCATGCGTGGCGCATCGGCGGCATGCCCAACGATGCTTACGATGATTTCGAAAGCGACGTGCGGCGTTTCATTGGTAACATTTCAGCGCGGCTGGACGAGTACGAAACGGTTTTGTCGGAGAACCGCATCTGGTTGAGCCGCACCGTCGGCATCGGTGTGATCACCGGCGAGGAGGCCATCGCGATCGGTCTCTCTGGTCCGTCGCTGCGCGGGTCGGGGGTCGCCTGGGACATACGCAAATCGCGGCCCTACGCTGCGTACGCTGACATGGATTTCGATGTGCCGCTGGGCGAGAACGGCGACACCTACGATCGCTACCTGGTACGCATGGAAGAGATGCGACAGTCGCGTCGCATCATTCAGCAGGCGATCGACAATCTGCCGGACGGTCCGGTGAACGCGAAAGTGCCAAAACTGATCAAGCCGCCCGTTGGCGATTACTATCATTCGATCGAAGGGCCAAAAGGCGAGATTGGTTGTTATCTGGTTTCCGATGGCACGCAACAACCCTGGCGCGTGCGCGTGCGTCCGCCGTGCTTTATGAATTTGCAGGCCTTGAAAAAACTTTGTCTCGGCCATCTGGTTGCGGACGTGGTTGCGATTATTGGAACCCTGGATATTGTTTTGGGAGAGATCGATCGCTGACCCGGGATTGCGGTTGTTACGACTCGACTTGCTTAGCAGATGACTCAAGACCCCCACACTGCAACTCATGTCCGGAGAAGGAGGAGAAGGAAAGCCATAGCTCTAGGTCTGGGTGGAGGGGCTCTGTTTCTCCTTTTCCTAATTCGGTTTCTCTATTGGCTAACATCGGGCGTCCAGATTCACTGGCGGGACTTGATCTTTAATATCCTCGTTACGATCGTCGTCATGATGGCAGTGGAGCTCTGGTTGGAAGGCTTCTCGCTTAGATCGGACGACCTTACCGACGTTGAATTGTCAGTTAAGGGAATTCTTTCACAGCTTGAAAAAATAGATACAGAGCGGCTGGTAAACGATGTCGTTGGCATTGTAGCGAATGAATGGAAAAAAGATAAGCCGCTTGTTGAGGCCAGAGCGAAGTACGGGCTTGATGATATTCATTCTTCTCGGGACGAGGTTCAACTGGAGATCCTGAACAAAATTCGCAGAGCGAAGAAGAAGATTTGGCTTCTGGCGATCACATTCTCTCAAGGGGTGCGCGCCGAGGACGAGCTGCTTGGCGCGATAGGAGACAGGCTTAGACACGGAGTGGAAGTGAAGATATTGGCCACTAATGCGATACGTTCTCTTGCCGTGTTTCGAACCCTGCTCGAGATTTCATGTCGCGATGTTAAGTCCATGGTTGAAGGGGGAGACGGATTCAAACATTATTTCGACCATCGTTTCTATTTGAAGTTTCGGCAGTTGTTAACACATTTCAATCAGTACTTTCGGAATTATCAGAAAATAGTTCGCTTCTATCCTCATGGCCCAAGTTGCTGGCTGGTCCGCGTGGATGACGACCTTTACTATCAACCCTACGTGCTCGGTAGAATTGACGACTCTGATTTTGGAAACGGCAAGGACCAGGAAGAAGCCCGCACAATAGGGGAACTGATGCCGGTTTTTAAGTTTGTGGACCCAGACAAGAAGCCGTTCCGGTCACTGGTAAATCACTTTGACAAGCTGTGGTCGACATCTGATGTCGATATGTTTCACATGGGAGCGCGGGTTGCGAACAAAGAGTTCCGGCTTAAGAGGATATTCAAAGAGCGCGGACTATGGTTTGAACATGTGGTTGAAGCCTTACGAGTTCCCCAGGACAGGAGGGCATATCCGCGGAAGCTCTATCGAAAGGATCCTAGTTACCAGGTGGCAGCCGGCCAAGGCAACGCGGAAGCGACTGATGGATGGATGTACTGGACGCTTAACTTTTCTGAAGGGCCCTTGAAAGCGCTATGCCCGATTGTGGTCACAATGGAGGATGTTTCGTTCGGAGGGTGTGCGTTAAGGATCGATGCCGGCCGAGAACTTAGAGAACTATTCTGGGGATTTTCAGATGGTGCGGTTCAGGCGCAAGTCGCTGATCCCAGCTTGGACACCAAGTGGTTGGACACCCGGAGTTACCAGGCAAGGTGCATAGAAGAGATGGAGCGGGGAATCGCTACTCTGGAACCGCCGCGCGTCGAGGGGCTCAAGGAACTGGAATACCTTGTCAAGAAGATGAAGGAGTATTGTAAACTCGAATTCCAAATTCAGAACTGGAATTGGGACGGTGATAACCGTGAAGGAGATTTGTTGATTGGAATGCGGTACCGGCAAGGCGCCCCGCCGCTGGCGAATTTACCCTGTATTCCTTAGCCGAAGCGTAAGACTGTTGAGCCCACGATTTTGCGGCAATCGAGTTTGTGAGTAGCGGTAGGTACTGAGTCTAAGTCATGATCATTCTTTTCGCGCCCATCAACTTGATCGACAACCTGCTGCTGAAATTCTTCAGCGAGGCGACGGTGAACTATGTCATCTGGCCGTTCATACAGATCGGCGCGGTGGTGACGATCACGGCGTTGTGGGTGGCGTACGCGACTTATCTGGAAAGAAAAATCTCGGCGTTCATGCAAGCGCGTCTGGGCCCAATGCGCGTGGGGCCGTGGGGACTCTTGCAGCCGATTGCCGATGGCTTGAAGCTTTTAGTCAAAGAGGATTTCATTCCGGAAAACGCCGATCGCTGGATCTTTTTCGTCGCGCCGTACATTGCGGTAGTCGCCGCTTTCATCGTTTTGGCGGTCGTTCCTTTCGGGCCGGACTGGGGCGTGATCACCGACGTCAACATTGGCGTGCTTTTCGTGCTGGCGGTTTCGAGCGTGGGCGTGCTCGCGACCATCCTCGCCGGCTGGTCGTCGAATTCAAAGTATGCACTGCTGGGCGCGCTGCGCTCGAGCGCGCAGATGGTTTCATACGAAGTTTCGATGGGTCTTTCGATCATCGGCGCGTTGATGTTTGCGCGCACGCTTTCACTTTCGGGAATCGTCGGAGCGCAAGCGTCGGATTCCGTCTGGTTTCTGGTATATCAGCCGATTGGCTTCGTTATCTTTGTAATCAGCGGCATCGCTGAGAACAATCGCGCGCCTTTCGATTTGCCGGAAGCAGAATCGGAACTCGTGGCCGGCTTTCATACTGAATACTCGGGCATGCGCTGGTCGCTGTTTTTCATGGCCGAGTACGCGGCGATGGTGGTGGTGACCGCGGTGGCGACTACGCTCTATCTCGGCGGCTGGTATTTCCCGTTTGTCTATCGCCTGACGGAGGCGCACGGTTATCACAACGTTTACGTGGCGCTGAGCGTGTTCGTGTTTCTGGCGAAGGCCGGGCTCTTGCTTTATCTCTATTTCTGGTTGCGTTGGACGCTGCCGCGTTTTCGCTACGACCAGTTGATGGACATTGGTTGGAAGTGGCTCTTGCCGGCGTCGCTTATCAA
>JBGPWS010000124.1:0-11788 GCA_041492345.1 Pyrinomonadaceae bacterium
CGATTCGGCCGCCCGCTTTGGCGGCGACGAGTTTGCTTTGATTCTGCCGCAGGCTTATTCAGAAGGCGCGCAGATCGTGGCGGAGCGTTTGCGCGCGCGGATCGAAGAGATTCACATACCGGGGTTCGGCAATCTGAGTGCCTCGATTGGCATCGCAACTTTTCCATCGCATGGTTCTTCCCGGGCAAAGTTGGTGACAGCCGCGGACGCCGCGCTCTACTGTGCGAAACGCGCCGGCCGCAATCGCGTTTGCGTCTATGAAGCAGGCAACGGAGACCGGAAACTGGTCATTCCTTCCGTCGATCCATTGTCCGAAATACTCGAATCGAGCATGTGAAACCGGCCTGACAGAAATCTGCGCCCTTTGCCAGTCTGATCAATCTCACCTAGAATTCTCGGATTCAGAGCTTCATAAGGATTCCTGCTAAACTCGCGGCCGAGTTGTCGGCTCAATGCTTGAAGGCGTGATTAGAAGGCCGAAGCCGATCGTCTCTGCTTCATGAATGATCTGCGCAAATTGGTCCGCTATTTTCGGCCGTACCGCTTCTCGATAGCTATCGCCATCTCCTGCATCATGGCAGGCGTCATCTTCAACGTCAGTATTCCACTGGTCGTAGGCCGCGCCATTGATGCCAATTGGACCGCGGTTAACTGGACCAAGTTGACCATCGCCGCGCTACAAGTCCTCGGGCTGAGCGCGATGAGTGGCCTCTTTCTTTTTCTCCAACGCAGTATTATCAATCGCATTTCGCGCCATATCGAATACGACCTGCGACAGGATTTTTACGCCCACCTGGTCGATCAGCCGCTGTCGTTTTTCCAGGAGCATCGCACCGGCGATCTGATGGCCCGTGCGACTAATGATCTCGCCGCCGTACGGCAACTTGTCGGCCCGATGATCATGTACTCGCTGCAAACCGTGTTCGTAGTGCTCGTGTTGGTGCCGTTACTGTTCAAGATCAACTGGAAACTGACGCTGCTTCTGTTCGTGACCATGCCGCTGGTTTCGCTGACGGTAAAAGTCTTTGGCCAGCAAGTGCATGTCCGGTTCGAGAAGATCCAGGATTTCTTTTCCCAAATCACCGCGCGCGCGCAAGAGAACTTCACCGGCGTGCGCGTAGTGCGTGCCTATGCGCAAGAGGGTGCAGAGATCGCCGCTTTCAATCGGCTGAACTGGGAGTATGCGCAAAAAAATCTGAGCCTGGTTCGCATCGATGCCATGATGAGGCCGCTGATGACGTTTCTGATTGGGATCGGATTCGTGCTGATCATCTGGGCCGGGGTGCCGTTGGCCGTGCGCGGTGAGATCAGCGTCGGTCAGTTCACCGAATTCAACATGTATCTGCTCCGGCTTATCTGGCCCCTGATCGCGATTGGCTATGTCGTGAATCTCTATCAGCGCGGCACGGCCAGCTGGAAACGTATGCAGACCATTATGACGATTAAGCCGGCCATTGCCGATGGCCCGGCCGTCAGAGAGCAACCTCCAATCGCCGGCCGCATCGAGTTTCGCAATCTGACTTTCCGTTATCACCCGACCAGCGAACCAGTCCTGCAGGATATCAACCTGACCATAGAAGCCGGCCAGACAATTGCTGTCGTTGGCCGAACTGGCAGCGGGAAATCGACGCTCGTGAACTTGATTCCGCGGGTGTTGGAAGTCGAGCCGAACAGCGTGTTCGTTGATGGCGTTCCAGTCGCTGATTATCCGCTGGCCCAACTGCGCGCGGCGATCGGTTATGTGCCGCAGGAGACATTTCTTTTCAGCAACGCGCTCGACCGGAACATTGCCTTTGGCGTGGACGAGGCTGAACGCGAAGCGATCGAACGCGCGGCTGAGATCGCCGGACTGGACGATGATGTTCGCGATTTCCCTGACGGCTTTGACACCCTCGTCGGTGAACGGGGCATTACCCTTTCCGGCGGACAGAAACAGCGGACGGCAATCGCCCGCGCCGTCCTGCGCGAGCCGAGCATTCTGATTCTCGACGATGCGTTGTCGTCGGTCGATACTTTCACCGAAGAAAAAATTCTGACTCAGCTTCGCGGGGTGATGCGCGAACGCACCAGCATTATCGTCTCGCACCGCATCTCGACCGTGCGACACGCCGATATGATTTGTGTGCTGGACGACGGTCGCATCATCGAGCGCGGCACGCACGAAGAATTGCTGGCCCGCGCCGGTGAATATAAGGACCTTTACGAGCGACAGTTGCTGGAAGAAGAACTGGCTGCAACATAGATACCGGAGGTTCCATGAAACTTATCAATCCACAGGAAGCAGAAGCGAAACTTGCCGCGCGCTACCGAGTAGTGCTCATTCTCTGGATAGCGATTCTGATTAGTGTCGGCATTCTATTTTCTCTCGCGGTATTCACGCCCAGCTCAGGCACGGCGAATCAAATGCTCAGTTTTGCTTTGCTGGGTACTGGCTTCACAACTGTTACTGTTTCGTTATTGCTTAAGCAGCAGATGGTAAGGAAGGCGATCGAAAAGCAGCAAGTTCAAGCCCTCTTGAGCGCTTACATCATCGGCTTTGCGCTGTGCGAATCGGCCGCGCTCTTTGGATTGATGGATCACTTCGCGACCGGATCCGGATATTACCGCTTCGGATTTATTCTGGCAGCGATTGGGATGTTGCTGCACTTTCCGAAGAAGGAACACCTGCGCGCGGTGTCATACAAACAGTTTTGATTTAGCAGTAGCGCGATACCTGTGGGAATGAACAGCCGCGAACCGGTTGCTGGAAGAAGAGCTGGCGGCTACTTGATTTCCGATTGCCAATTTCCAATTGCCGATTTCGTGGACACCTGGGCTTGAGCGCCAATCGAAAATCGGAAATTGGCAATTGCAAATAAACTAATGTCCACCGCCGTCAAACAATTTCACGAAGAAGAAGCCATCGGCAAGACGTACGATCTGCAAGTGGCTCGGCGCCTGTTGCGCTATCTAAGGCCGTACTTGCGGCTACTGATTCCGGCGCTGATTCTCACGCTGGCGCTCAACCTGCTCGGCATCCTGCAACCCCTGTTCACAAAAGTCGCGATCGATTGGTACATCCTGCCGCGCACGACGCAGGGCATCACTCTGTTTGCCCTTGTCTTTCTGGGCGTCCAGCTTGTCCGATTCGTTTTCTCGTACTTTCAGGTCGTGCTCCTGAATACCGTCGGCCAGTACGTCATGTTTGATTTGCGGCGGGAGATTTATGACAAGCTGCAGCATCAGGAAGTCGCCTACTTCGATCGCAATCCGGTAGGCCGGATCATCACGCGGCTAACGGCCGATGTGGACGCGCTGAATGAACTGTTCACCTCCGGAGTAACCGACCTGCTCGGCGATCTCGTCATGATCGTTGGCATCGTCGGCGTGATGGCCTACATGGACTGGCGCCTGACGCTCGTCACGTTATTGACGGTGCCCATGCTTTTCGCCGCGACCACCTGGTTTCGCAAGGGCGCGCGCCGCGGGTATGACATGGTTCGCACCCGCCTGGCCCGCATCTACGCGTTTCTGCAGGAACATTTCTCAGGCGCGCAGACCGTGCAGATTTTTAACGCCGAGGCGAAATCCGTAGCTCGGTTTGCGAAGATCAATGACGAGCATCGCAAAGCGAACCTCGACACGATCTTTTACTATGCGGTCTTTTTCCCGCTGGTTGATTTCATCGGCGCGGTGGGCATCGCGCTAATCATCTGGTACGGCGGCTATCGCGTCATGCAGCACGCACTCAGTCTTGGCTCGCTGGTCGCGTTCATCCAGTTTTCTGGATTTCTGTTTCAGCCGATTCGCGACATCTCCGACAAGTACAACGTCCTGCAAGGCGCGGTCGTGGCTTCACATCGCATCTTCAAGGCGCTCGATCTGCCGATCTTGATCACGACCCCGGCGAAACCTCTCAAGCAAGGCCGCGCCGAAGGTCGCATTGAATTCGAAAACGTTTGGTTTGCTTATAAAGACGATGACTGGGTCCTGAAAGATGTTTCGTTCACGGTTTCGCCAGGGCAATCCGTAGCGCTGGTCGGCCATACCGGCTCAGGCAAGACTACGATCACAAACCTGCTGATGCGTTTCTACGACGTGCAGAAAGGTCGCATCCTGCTGGACGGCGTGGACGTTCGCGATTGGGACCTGCAGTCGTTGCGAGAAAACTTCGCCGTCGTCCTACAGGACATCTTTCTTTTCAGCGGCACGGTGGAAAGCAACATTCGCCTGGGCCGCGAAGATATTTCCGACGAGCGCATTCGCTGGGCGGCCACTGAAGTGCGCGCCGATAAATTCATTCGACGCTTGCCGCACGAGTACAAATCGGAAGTGAAAGAGCGCGGCGCCGGATTATCGGTTGGGCAGAAACAGTTGATTTCGTTTGCGCGCGCGCTGGCCTTCGATCCGGCGCTGCTGATCCTGGATGAAGCAACCAGCTCAATTGACACTGAAACAGAGCAGTTGATTCAGCAAGCGATCGACCGCGTGATGCGCAATCGCACGTCGCTGGTGGTCGCGCATCGCCTGTCGACAATTCAACGCGCGGACAAGATCATCGTGCTGCACCACGGCGAAATTCGCGAGCAGGGTTCGCATCAGGACCTGCTCGGCTTGCAGGGCTTGTATTGGAGGCTCTACAAGTTGCAGTATTCAGATCCTAACTGGCCAATGCAGAGCAAGAAAGAGGACGAACAAGAACAGCCGTTGTATCGACCACCATCGCGACGTCTGCAATTCAGCGAATAAGGATTTAGTCCCGTAGGGACGGAATATTCATAGAGGGGAATAACCTAATTACGTCCAGCTCCGTTAGGAGCGCAATGTCCGTAGTCTCGCCCATAAATGGGCTGATGAATCAAAAGGCAACCCGGTGCTATAAACATCTCGTGCCTACGGCACGTAAGACAACGGAAATGTCCGACGAGAAACAAATCATAGAGGCACGCCACACTGCGGTGGATTTGAACGTCGGCGATTTGACGAGCGCTGAATGGAATCAGGCGCAGCCGGTAAAGATCGATCGTTACTGGTCAGGTGATCCAGCGCCGCGCGGTCGCCATGCCGAAGCCAGAATTCTCTGGTCGAGCAAGGCGCTACACATCCGCTTCGTTTGCCATCAGGGAGAGCCGCTGGTTGTCAGCGCGACCCTGCAAACCGCGAAGAAGACGATGGGCCTTTGGGATCGCGACGTGTGCGAGATCTTCATTGCGCCCGATCCGAACGTGGTCGAGCGCTATCTGGAGTTTGAAGCGGCGCCAACCGGTGAATGGCTGGATGTGGCGATCCACTGGACGCCTGAGAAGCGCGAATCGGACTGGGAGTTTCATTCACACATGACTGCCGCCGCGCAGATCGAGAAAGATCGGGTAACGATCGCGATGCGCATTCCCTGGAACCATTGGATTCACGAGCCGCAAAGGAATGAACGCTGGCGGGTCAATCTGTTTCGCTGCATCGGATCAGATCCAACGCGTGGCTATCTCGCCTGGCAGCCGACGCGCACCAGAGAAGCGAACTTCCACGTTCCGCAGGTTTTTGGCTGGCTGGTTTTCAAGTAATTGGCCACAGATTTACACGGATAGACACAGATCGTTTTCAGATCCGTTCTTATCGGTGACAATCTGTGGCTGCTTAGTCTTTCGCTCGGTTGCCGCTCAAAACTTTCCCGCAGAGCTCTGCGCGATGAAGCTCAGATAGCGCCTGCGATCTTCGTCATCGATCTGAGAGATTTGCGCCCCAATCAAGTAGTTGCACCCGAGCTCCGATTCCTCGATCCGTTCATAACGTCTGGGAATGACCAACATCGAAATTGGCCCGCCCGGTAGTTCAAGCCTTACCTGAAGTTCGCGCTCGCCCGCAGCCAGGTGATGACCGTCCAGGTGAACCTGCGGCACGTTCAGAGCCAGGCCGTTAATACTGATATCTCGGGTATGCCCTTTTAGTACCCGCTCGCGATGTGAGCCGTTGCCGTTCGGACTCCGGCAAACTGATACTGAAAACAGCAGGCGAATTCGAAGGCGCTGCGACCGCCGTCGATCCTTAACGTACGCCCGCATCCGGGAGACTACTGAACGGATTAACTCTGGCATGGTTTGACCTCTCTCGAGCAGGAGCAGATCGGAAACTGAATCTATTGAAGAGGGGGGAGGGCAAGAAGGACGCAACTCGCGTCGTTTGTATATTAGCGGTTCGGCTGCAACCAGCGCAATAGTTAACTTCGCTGGGTAGTGGGGTAATTGTGTGGTGTTAACCGTGCGCGGCGGCAGGTATGGGAACTAAAAGACTTGCTCACGGTCTAAAGAATCCAAATGCTCGTTATATAACCGCCGATCTAGATCGGTTGCCGCTTCGATCTTAAATACAAAAAGATGATCCTTTGGATCGGCCTGATCATGACGTAATAGCGAGCCAGACAATCGCACATATCCTACTGGAAGAGCCAAGGTTAATACCACGCTCGTCCCGACGTTGGAAGGCTCAGCAGCGCCATAGGTAGGGTTCGAGGGAATGGTAAGTGAGATAGCTTGTGGGCTAAGCTCCTCTGTGTGTGTGAGAATCGCTGAATCAGTTGACGCGCATAAAACGCTGCACGGAACCCGTGCCTTGTATCGTGGCACGGAACGGCGATCCTTGACCTTGACCTCATCTCGCATACAAACCTCCCTTATCGAGCGCGGCTCTGGCGCGTCGCTCTGTGGCGCTGAGTTTAGTCCAGCCATTGAGCGACGCCGCCATGATGTGAACAAAGAAAAAAGTTAGCGGGAAAAGTTTGCGTTTCATTTCGGGAGCCCCCGAGCGAGAGAAGGTGGAACGGCCAGCTTATACCACTAATTCAGCGACTTTGACAGGTGAGGATATGACAAACGAGATCCGAGGGCCACCAAATCAGCACCACACATTTACCCCACTACCCTTCGCTGAGTCCTATTTTGGGGTCGCCCCGCTAAGCGCCTTGCCGCGGTAGTCAACGCTTTTGATAGTGCCGGTTTGATCCATCCAGTAGGAAAGCTTTCCAGTGTGACCATAGCGAGTGGGCTCCGCGCCGGCCAAATAACTCTTCCCATCCTTCCCAACGGTGACGCGAAAGTTGTAGCCGAGCTCTTTCGGATTTCCCGCGGCTTTGGGGAGCAAGCCGGCATTTATCAGCGCCGCCAGATCTCCAAATGCATCGTGCTGCTGGACGTAAACAATCTGAACTGCGATGACGCGCTTCAGCAAGTCTTCGATGTCGCTGTGATGCTGGATGATCAGCGCATCGAGGAAGAACCTGCGGCCGGCCTTCTTCACGATTGCCTGGTTGGCTTCATCGCCGATGATCCAGGCGCCGCCTGATTTGATTAAGGTCACTGGTTGGGAAGTGTTCTGCGGCGTGCTCTCGTTGACGGGGACCTTGACGAAGACCGTGGCGATGTCGCCGTTAATCTGTTCGCCCGAAATTTCGACCGGGTCCGGAATCGCTGCGGCCTTTTCTTCAAAGTCCGGGCGCAGATCCTCCATCTCTTCCGCGTTCAGGCCGTCTACTGCCGGCTTATAAATCGTCAGCGCCCACGCCTCTTTGAAACGGTGCTCGCGCATGGCCTTGTAGAATTCGCGCACGACGTCTGAGGGCGTGCGCTGTGTCTGGGCGGTTGCCCCTGACGCACAGCCGAGCAGTACGATTACCAAAACACCAATCGACAAGAAATCGTGGTTACGGCGAAACCTGAAATGAAACATGGACTTGTCCATCCTTCGGCTAACACAAGCGACCCTCTTCCCTGCCCTTCCACTCGGAGAGGGGAGGTAATATTGAGGCGCGCTCCGTGGTCGATTGCCAGCGCGCCTCGAACTTCATGGGACTCAGATTCAAAATCAGGAGAAAACGTTTGACCTAGCCCGCTCCCGCGTTCTTTGAACGGAGAATAACTTCCCGCCCTACCAGGTAAAGCAGGAGCATGATAATGAGGAACGGGACCATCGAAAGCAAGTCAGAGTTGCCTCCAGCGAACAAGGGGTTTTTGGCAGTCGCCCAGTCTTCGATGGCCTTGTTAAAGTTCGCCAGTCCCTGCTTGGGCACGCCCTGCAAAATCGCGATCACGATCGCGGCCAGCGCGCCGCCGGCGATGTAACCGGAGGCCATCAAGACGCCGGGACTCTTGTCAGTCTCAGCTACGAGTTGATCCTCGGTAAGATTCTTGTGCTTCAGTTTGTTCCGCAAATATTTATCGACCAGCCAGCGAATCATGCCGCCGATAAAGATCGGACTGGAAGACGAAAGCGGCAGATAAACACCGACCGCGAATGCGAGCGAAGGGATTCCGCTCATTTCCAGAACGATGGCGATCATGACACCCAACAGCACCAGACCCCAGGGCAACTGTCGATTCAGGATGCCCTTGATGATATAAGACATCAGGGTCGCTTTGGGGGCGTCATATTTGGTCACCTGCGATCCGTCCGGTCTGGTTTTGTGAATACCGTTGATGCCCGGATCGGCCAGATAGACCGGCACGCCCTGATCGCTAACCAGGTAACGCCCGGCCGGTCCGCCTTCGGTATCCGTCTTGTGCCATGGCTTGTAAAGGCCCGTATCCTGGTTTGCTTGTGGTCCCTTGAGTTTTTCCGGCGGACCAGCCTGCGAAGGATCAACCTTCAGCGTAGGCGGAAAATTCTCTGCGACCTTGTAGACGACCTTCCCGTTCCCATCGACGAGGTATTCGCCAGGATCCAGTCCGGCCACAGCTCCAGCACCAGCTTCATTTTTCAGAATTCGATAATCCCCCGGCGTCGAGGGCTTGATTTGATCGGTGAAGGCCGGTAATAAACTCGCCTTACTGGAATCGACCATTACGCTTTTCGTGGCTGGCTCAAAACTAAGGCGCGGCACATAAACCGTGGCCGAATCGTTGAGCAGCAGGAGTATCGGTCCCAGTATTAGCGCCGATGCAAAAGCCCCGATCAGAATTGCGATCTGCTGGTACTTCGGAGTAGAACCAACCAGGAATCCCGTCTTCAAATCCTGTGACGTTGTTCCGCCATTGGAAGAAGCAATGCAGACGATGCCGCCGATTGAAAGCGCGGTGATGTAGTAATTTGGCCCGGTCCACCCCAGCAACAGAAAGATCAAGCAGGTGAGCAGCAAGGTCGCAACGGTCATTCCGGAAATCGGATTTGATGACGATCCGATCTCTCCAGTCAGGCGCGACGACACCGTAACGAACAGAAAACCGAAAGCGACGATCAGGACGGCGCCCAGGAAAGCGACGAAAATATTGACCTGCAATCCCAACTGAGGAAACGCCATAATCATGGCCACCAGCGCGAGAATGCCACAGATCACAAACTTCATTGACAGATCCTGATCCGTTCGCGGAGCGTTGGCAGTAGCGGCCTGACCGCCTCGGAGATCAGCCAGACCTCCCTTCAGCCCGTGCCAGATCGTTGGCAGCGATCGAAACAGGCTGATAATTCCGCCTGCGGCCACCGCGCCGGCGCCGATGTACAACACGTAAGCGCCGCGAATTTGGGAGGGGCCCATCTCGCTGATCGGAATCGTGCCCGGTGCCAGTGGCGTGGTCATTCCTGAGCCAAAGAACTTGATTGCTGGGATCAGGACCAGATAAGCCAGGACGCCTCCGGCGCACATGATCGAAGCGATGCGTGGACCGATGATGTAACCGACACCCAGAAGCGCCGGAGAAATCTCAGCCGAGATCGAGCCGGATCTGAACGGCTCGCCGAAAACTTTTTCCGGCGTGTCCTTCCAGCCTTTAAAGCCGGTCATCAGCACTTGATACAGAAAGCCAACTCCCAAACCGGCGAAGATGGTCTTCGCGCCCGTTTGATCTCCTTCGTTAGCTTCGGCGGCATGCTCTTTCGCTGCCGCCCGGCGCGATTCCTCAGAGGCGCCGGCCTTCAAAACTTCAGCGCAGGCGGTCCCTTCTGGATATTTCAAGTAACCGTGTTGCGCCACGATCAGCGCGCGGCGCAACGGGATCATCATCAGGATGCCCAGGAGCCCGCCCAGGAGGGCCACCAGCATCACGCGGGTAACCTCGAGGTCCAGTCCCAGGATCATGATCGCGGGCATGGTCACGCCGACGCCGAAAGCTATGGACTCTCCGGCCGAACCCGCCGTCTGCACAATGTTGTTCTCGAGAATCGTTGCGTCACGAAGACCAAGCTTGGAAAGCAGCCGGAACAGAGTAATCGAGATCACAGCCACCGGAATCGAAGCGCTGACAGTCAGCCCAACCTTCAAGACCAAATAGAGCGAAGACGCGCCAAAAACCATGCCGAGAAACGTGCCCATGATCAGCGGCAGGATCGTCAATTCACGCAGTCGCACCTCGGGCGGTATGTATGATTGGAAGTTCTCCAGATATGGATTATCGGGTTTGAATCCGATCCGGTCCGGGTACTCCACGGCGGCTGCGGCCTCAACCGGGTCTACGCGTTCGCTGGACATCAGTTACTGACCTCCGACTAGTTTGGCAAAACGGGGAGCATGTAGGGGTATGACGAACGGTACTTTACACGTGGCCGCCGTACCAGGGCAAGCATTGGATAGTAGGCAGTCAGCAGGAGGCAGGAAACAGACGGCAGGAGACAGGAGAACTGTGAATCCTGGCGCTTCACTGCGCGCGCAAGTTAAGTAATCACAAAGTAAGAGCAGCGGCTCGCGTATCGAGTCGCTGCTCTTCTGTTCCTGCCTACTGCCTTCTGCCGTGTGGTTTCTACTGCTTCCCGCCGCCTGCTTTGCTGCTGGCCGCGTCTGGTTTCGGCGCATTGTAAACTTCGCGCGCCTTCACGGCATAAGCCTTATCGTCGTATTGTCCGTCGCCATCGACGTCAACCTTGACGACGATCTTGTGTGACTTGCCGTCGCGCTCGTCTCCGGGTTTGAAACCGAGGCTGTACTGACTACGCAACAGGGCGTTGATTGAACTGAGCACGCTTGGTATCTCGCCTTCGAACGTGACCGGATAGAAAGCGCCGCCGCTTTCTTTGGCAAAGGTCTTCATCGTGTTGTCGGCTTGCAGGAATGTCATTCGATCAATTGGAATGCCGCCGAGGTTTGCCCCACGGCCAGGATCCATGTTGTCACCATACTTCTTTACGAACATTTGGCCAGTGCCGATGATGTAGAGCGGAATGCCCGAGTTCTGGACAATCTTTCGCGCCTGATCCATGTTGATCTTACTGAAAGTATCAAGGCCCGAAGCAACCACCAACACTGCCTTTCGACGCCCTCCAGGCACGGCTACCATTCCGGCATAGTCTGACTTGGCTGACTTTGAATCTTCGAGTACTACCGAGTCAGCGCGACCACCGACCAACGTCAGCTTGAGCGCATCATAGAGGTTGCTGTCCCTGAATGCGGGAGTATTGCGCAGCAACAAACTGATCACTTGTTGAATGCGGTTCGGATCGTTGGTGAAATCGGTCAGCGGGGTCGGCCGCAGGTCGTAGGCAATGACTGAAACGTAATCTTCGCGGGTGATGAAATGCGAAAGAAACATCGCCATCGGGCGAATGACTTCGAATTGACCCGGTTCCATACCGCCACTTCCGTAGTAACCGAGGAGTTCCGCCGTCTTGCTATATTCCACCACCAGCGTAACGGTGATCGGAGCTTCCGGAGTCGCAAAGTTGGTGATGTCTTTCTTGACACCGTCCACAAAGATCGCGAAGTTGCACTGCTTCAGATTAAGTGAAGGCTGGCCGGTTGCTTTGTTGTAAACAACCGCATCAACGTTGACGACGTTGGTAGTAACGCTGACCTTCTCGGCTTCTTGTGGTTTGCCCGTCAGATCCGGTGGCAGCG
>JBGPWS010000265.1:0-6496 GCA_041492345.1 Pyrinomonadaceae bacterium
TCATGCTGGCTGCCCGACCAGTTCGTCCGGGGAAGAATGCGGAACTCGTGGCAGCTAAGACAGGCTGCGTTTCTCGCCTTCACAGACGACAATTTCTTCGACTTGGCTCCGAAAACGACCTCCGGCGACTTGTTACTCGGATCTCCCTGGTGTTCGGCGCTCGCGCCGTGGCAGGACTGGCAGCCGGGCGTGCGCCCATCGGCCTTCACGCCGTGTTTGGTCTGATAGATCGAAAGTACCGGCGGTTTCCAGTCTGCGTCGTGGCAGACGGTACAATTCTTATCTCCTTCAAGGGACCGGTCCACCTGTGCCATTGCGGGAACCAACCCGAGAAGACCGACGGCGAGCGCGCACAGCGCAAAGAAATGATGCGGGATTCTCATATTATGTCCTTGTCGAGCAAGCCGTTTCAGAAAAATATTTGTGACGCTCTTGCGAGCTAGACCAATCAGGTTGGCAACATCGGTGGTCGATAGATCTTCGGCGAAACAGCGCACAAGCTCGCAGAACTTTGATTCGAGAATCCTTGAGCGTCGGTAGTGTCGCTTCTCTCGCGGCATGCCTGTTGAATCCAGACTGTCGGGCTAACGAACAGCCGACTCTTTGCATCGGTTCTGCCAAACAGGTGCTTCTTGCTCACCTTGTCGGCAAGCTGTTGGCAAAGATTGTGCCGATGTTCGCAAAGCCACTTTGACGCTGTTTTCGTGCGCGAAAGGGGTAAGACTGCGGGCTTTCGCCCAATGGTCTGGGGAACTTTTCGCTAAAGCTAAAGGGGTGAGCGAGACTCCAGCTAACTACATGGGTTGGTTAGGGACCAATTTGCGATCAATGGTATTTGTACTTCAGTATCGCTCGCGGCCAACGATTGATTACAAATTCAAGCAGTTCCTTTTGAACGCCAGGAATTTCTCTCAGTTCCTCCTGAACTGTGCGTTTGATCTCATCGTCACTGGCGGAAAGCCATCGCTCGTCTGCGACCCGCCCATCGTTATCGTGAACGAGGCCCAACGTGTTTCGTCCGTGACTCGGCCTTCGAAGGAACTGGAACTGAAGAGAATCCCAAGGCACTCTCGCTTTTGGCTGGTAGGAATAACCGCAGACTCCAGCCGCGGTCAATAACCGAGCCGGAGTTTGCGTTGCTCAAAAACTTTCTCGTCGACTTCGGTCCTTACTCTCTTCGTCCAAAATAAATCCGCAGGGACATGTATGGCAAGTGGGCGTGATAATTCTGCGGCCTCGGACCGACCACCGGGTTCTCGTCGTAGTTGTAGTACTGATACCCAAGATTCCAATCCAGATGCCGGTTGATCTTAATCGCCAGCCGGCCCTCGGGCGATTGGAAACTCATCGGGTACGAGCTGATCAGAGTCCCCGGGGTCCCGGTCGGATCCGCCAGACGGGTTCCCTGGCCGCCATCCTGGTTCATGCGATACGACGCATAGAGCGTCATGCGCGGAGAAAGTTGGGCGACCGCGTCGATGTAGAAGAAATTGTTCCTCATGAAGTACAGGCTGTGCCCAATCGGATGGCGGACGCTGGTAGCGGGCGGGACTTGGTAGAAATAGTCAACGACCGCGTCGCTGTTCACCCAATTGTAGTTATAGCCTGTGCTCAACGAGAGTTTGGCAGTCGGGTTCCAAACAACTGAAGAAGTGAACGTCCGTGACTCAACATTCACGCCAAAGTCCGTCAACGAAACGCCGGCTATCTCTGAAGGATTTGCATTGTACTTAGTGATCACGGCGAGGTCGAAATGTATCTTTCGGTTCGGTGTATACCTGCTCTTGAGGCGAATGTTCGTGTAGTTGTAGTTTCCTATCCGCGTAAACACGTTGTCTGCCGTGCCGCGTTCGGCGTCGAAGTAGATGGTCCAGTTGTTAACCGGCCGCGCTTTGAACCCACCGAAGAATGCATTGGTGTGATTTGTCTCAATCTCGTCCAACGCGCATGTGACCGAGGGTGAAGTGCAAGCTGCAACACTCGTGAGCGGAACAGGCGCGTTGCTGTTGAGCGCATTGCCGCTCAGGAGTTGATGGATGCGGCGACTCCCGTAGCGATAACCGAAGTGGACGGAGTAGTTCTTGTTGAACTGGTAATCACCTTCGACAGTGTCTGTGTACTTGCGATACTCGGTGCTCTTGCTGACGGGTAAATTGCTGAAGCTTATTGTGTTGGTGAGGGCCGCGCGAGTGATCGAGAAGAAGTCGCTAAAAACGTCTGCGCCTACGATCTTAAAGTCTTCCACCCGAAACGTGTTTGAGATTCTGAGCTTGTCCGTGGCCAGGAACGTTACGCCGAAATCTCCCAACCAGCTCGGCCGCGTGGTGTTCGCCGTGATGTTGAACTGGGCCAGGTTGGTGATGTTTGGTATCGCTACCGGAGGCGTTGGGGGGAAACCCGTGATTCTGGTATTAAAATTCACCCCGCTGGCGTTTTCTATAAAGTCGGAGTTTGACGTGGCGCTGGTGTGGGTGATGCGCGCCGTGATATCGAGTTTCTTCGCCACCAGGCTGTGAACGCTGAACTGCGTGTAATTAAGACTGCCGCGCGTGGGCTCCTGACGAAGGAAACTTGTTAACTGCGCGACCGCGGGGTTGGTGTTTATTCCCCTACCCAGGTTGGTAAAGCTGTCGTCGCGGAAACGACGGAAACCCTGGAGGAACGAGAAGTCAATCGGTCCGACGGTGCCGTCGGCGCCTACACGATAGTCATCGGCTCGCGACTTCAACTGCGAGAGCAGCCAGAACTCGTTGCCGGCATAGTGATTGTCCGTGTAAGCAGGACCGCTGTATCTCTCCGGCGAGTAACCCAGGGTGAACCTGATCGTTCGGTTCTTCGGCAGAATCGTGAGGTCGAAGTCTCCCAACGCGGTCTTCGTGTTGAAGCCGTGCAAACCCGTGACGGGATTGGGCGGCACCGCGAAGTTGGCCGGCGTAAACAACCAGTTAGGGTTCGCGATGTTGTTAAGATACCTGTAGTACTTGAAGGTCCGATAGGTACCATCGAAGCGATACCATTTCGGCTTCTCGGCGCTGATCCTCAGGTTGCCGTACGGATCGGCTGCCCAGCCCGTCGAAGTTACCAGCAGAGAATTAAACAACCCGCCTTTCCCGTCCTTGGCCTCCATCAGAAAGCTGGAATCGAACAGGCGTGGGCCGGGCTTATAGTTCAGGTCGCTCTTGTACTTGTTGATATCGCCGTAAACGCCGACACCGCGATAGCCGATCTCAATACTGGAAGTGATGGTGTAGTTACCCGCGTTCTCTCCAGTTTGAGCCGAAGTCGTTTCGGCTGGCGGCGCTGCCTTTTTGGCCTCTGGTGTCTTTGGAGTCGGTGTTGGAGTTGGCTGCTCGGCGATGGCGGCGCCCGCCGCCATCACCAGCACGAGCATCAATCCCGACAGAACCCGCAACATGTTCTTGACGTTGCTTTTCATTTCGGTCCATCCTCTGGTTGAACTCTCGTTAAGCGTACAAGCCATGTTCTGCATGCGTCGTCATCGGAAGAAGACCGGACTGGTACGCGATCCGTGTATCTTGATATGACAGGCCGTGCAGTTGGCGTACTGCGCGTTCTGGTTATGCTGAGGCCCGGACGGCTCAGACGCGCCGACGTCGTGCGCCACGCTGTGGCATGTCAGACAGAGTTGGTTGACAGCAGCAAATTTCAATAACCGCGGATTAGACGAGCCGTGCGGTGTATGGCACGACGAGCACCCTTCGGTCTTGACCGGAGCATGTTCATAGGTGAACGGACCCTGCTTGTCCGCGTGACACTTGATACAAGCTGCATCCCCGCCGGTTGCGAGCCTGGCTTGTTTGAGTTCGAATCCACCATGCGGATTGTGGCAATCACTGCAACGCATCGCTCCTTCCAGAACCTTGTGGTGGAAGGGCGAAGAAAATGCCGGCTTGACCTCGGCGTGACAACTCACACAAAGCTGTGGGTCGTTCATCTTCAACATTCTGATGGTTGAGAAGCCCGGCTTTTCGGCATTCGCTCTCGTCACCAGTACATTCGAGTTGGCGAGATTTTTTCCGTCCGTGGTTGAGTGCGGCGAGTGACAATCGGTGCAGCCGATATCATTGCGCCAGTGCTCGCCACGACGGAAGTTGTTCCGCTCTTCCTTGCCCGCATGGCAGGCAAGACAAGTCTCAGCCGCTTCTTTCGATGTTTTGTTCTTGAAAGAAATGATCTTGGCGGGGTCGCCTTCGGCGATGTGGTCCTTTCCGGGGCCATGACAAGATTCGCAGCCGGTGACCTTGCCCTTCCAACTGCCAATCTTGGAAAGTTGGGAATGCGAAGTGTGCGCGTACGCTTTGAACAGATCTTCGTGACAGTCTTTGCAGGCGTCACTGCCGACGTAGCCCGGATCTCCAGCATTCGCGACTTTCGCGACTACTGCCGGCTTCGACTGCGGAGCCGCAGGACTAACCGCCTGCGAGCTTCTAGCCGCAGCGAACCACACGACCATGCCCAATACTGACCCGCAGACGAGCAACGTCTTGATTGCTTTGGTCAGTCTCACTTGGAGCCTCCTTCCAGGCTGAAAGAGCCTGCCTATTCTTTTGCAGACAAAAATACTTTGATTAAAAGAGCTCGGGCGAGCTTTACGATACTACGAGAACCGGAGTCAAACTTCTGTGACGCTGATCACAGTCCCCCAATAAATCTAGGAGGACAGTTGAGCAAGAGAAGCGAGCGCCGCGCTGTTGCGAATAATCATCGCGCCTCCATTGACGCGAATGATCTGTTGCCGCTTCAGCGCACTGAAAAGACGCGTCACGGTTTCGCGTGACGAGCCGATTATCTGAGCGATCTCCTCTTGAGTCAACAAAATCTGCAACCGAATTCCGCCGGCCGTCAGCTCGCCAAAATCACGGCTCCACTTCAATATCAGACGCGCCAGCTTCTCCGTCGCCGACTCGGACAACAGCAACAAGCGCGCATGATCGACAAACTCGCTGAACTGCTCGCTGAAAACCTGAACCAGGCCCAGGCCAAATGCTTCCTGACTCGCGATCAACTCGACCAGATTCTGCCGGGACACAAAACTCACACGACCGGATTCTAACATTTCGGCGGTAGCCTCATAAGGACGGCCCGTCAACCCCGCATACAATCCCAGCACATCGCCTGGTTTGGCGATGCGCATAATGAGTTTCTTTCCATCAGCCGAGCAGATCGAGATTTTTGCGCTGCCCGTGCAAAGGACATACAAGCCGCGGGCCACGTGGCCTTCACTAAAGAGCACTGCGCTGCGGGAATATAGTTTGCTGTAGCTTACCCGTTCAATGCCCGCGATCGCGCGTAGTGGCGAATTCGCAGGCAAGGTGCGCTCGAAAGCATTTCCGCCTTGCCCATTTGCAACTACTGGTTTTCTCGCGCCGCCCATTTGGCCTTGTCTCCTGGTGTTCTCTGGTGCCACCGCGATCCCCATTTGTGCTTGGATCTCGATCAGCACGAAATGCTCGGTTAACGCCTCTGCAAGCTACGTGCCGACTTGCCCAGGCGCACTGTTAGCAAGGGATTGTGAAAAATGGCACGAAGCCGGTGGGAGTTTTCTCACAGCGCTTGCGGAACTTTACTCAGAGATTCCCGGGCCGAGACCGAACGTTTCTGCGAAAGCTGTCTCTTTTCCATCCGGCATGTATGTTGCTACTTCACGCAGAGGGTAAACCCAAGCTCGAGCGATTGGAGCAGCGGCTTAGCTGCTCAAAAGAGAGCAGACTCAGGGAGAAGGGGGATCACACGATGGCCAAAGATGATCGAGACATTCTCGAAATACTCAAGGATGAATTGGCCTTTATTGAACAGAACGGATATGGACGTTCGGTTCGCACACCTTGGGTGCCAAAGGCGATCTTCCAGGACTCCCTGACCTGCCTTAACTATGGGTATCCGTACCGCGCCCATCCATGCGCGGAGTGTCGGCTACTTGATTTCGTTGGTGCGCAAGATCACTCGCAACCTGTTCCCTGTCATTTCATTCCCCTTGATGACGCGGGGAACACGCTCGAGAAACTTGAGCTGGACGGCGACGAGTCGCGGACGGTAGGCACAGTCAAGAGATGGCTGCAAGAGAAGATCAGCCAGATTGAAGCCGAACGTGCGAACACGTTCTGGCAGAACGCTGACTGAAGGTGCATGGGCGGCGCGCCTTAAGAGCAAGGGGTTTTTGATTCGGGGCGGAGTATCTGAAAGGAGAAGCGATCATGAATACCGGAAACTTTTTGACTCCCGTTAAGGACTTTATGTCCACGGATCCGTTCCGTCTTTTCCCAAATCGCATGGAGCGTTTGTTTGAAGAACCACTGGCCATGTTTCGGCCGATGCTGCCGATCGAAGAGAACTACTGGCCGGTAAAGGCTTGGACGCCCGCTTGCGACATCTTCGAAACCGACAAGGAACTCGTGATCAAATTCGAGCTGCCCGAGGTCAAGAAGGAAGACGTCGAAGTTAAGATCGAGCAGAACGTGCTCACCTTGCGTGGCGA
>JBGPWS010000085.1:0-14240 GCA_041492345.1 Pyrinomonadaceae bacterium
CGACCGCAGCCCACACAATTTTCAGGCTAATGGCGCAGGTGCTTACTTGCGCCCTGCTGGCGCCCCTGGCTTTGTTCGGCACAGTCGTTCATTACCCCGCTTACCGGTTCGCCGGTTATCTTTCACGGCGCTTGGCGCGTCACGAGCAGGACGTAGTTTCGACCTTCAAGATCCTCTCTGCGATGCTCTTGTTTCCACTAACGTGGATAGTGATTGCGGCAGTTTCGTGGAGACTGGCCGGTTGGTTCGCCGGCGTGGCCGCGTTGATTGTCGCCCCCTTTTGCGGATACGTCGCCGTGCGTTTCTTTGAAGAGATTGATAGCTTTTTCGGGAGTTTTGTAGCTTTGGCGCTGTTCGTGAAGCGCCGACGTGCGTTCGTCCGTTTGCTGGCCGAGCGGGCGGCCATTCGCCGCGAGATCCTGGCGCTTGGTGACGAAGCCGCGCCGCTAATCAGAGCTGTTTAATCAATCAAGTAGTCGGGCCAAAGCAGATACACTCAGCCTTAGCGCTTCTTGGCTGCCGTCTTCGCGGTCCTGGTGGCTTTCTTTCGTGAGGTTTTCGAGCGCACTCGCCGGCCTTTTCTTCCTTCGCGCTGGACGACGCCGGCTTTCTCCAAATATTCATAACTGCCGCGCACAACGTTGCGCGCAACTCCCAGCGAATTAGCCAGCGCGCGCTCGCTTGGCAGCAGACTTCCGACGGCCATCGCCCCGCCGCTGATCAGACTTCCGAGCTGATCAGTAATCTGCCTGGTCATCGATTCGACACTTTTCCTGTTGATTTTGATCTTGAGAGTCACTCGATTTGTCCTCCAGTTTTATGAGTGGCGCGTATTCTAGTTACTCGCTGATTGAGTGTCAAACATTTCTACTATCTCATTAGCACCTCGCTTCAGCGAGGTGTTACCAGTGAAACGAATGATTAGAGAGCCGTTTCAACGGCTTGGAAAACCATTGAAATGGTTACCTGTCTGGGATCGATTCTCAATCACCTGGCTGAAGCCAGGTGCTAATGAGATCCGAGGCTCTATTCGTTCAACGCCCGAGCGCGTTGTGGCGTTTGAGAATCTCGAGCGTGCGATCGATCGGCAAAGCTTCAACGGTATGGCCGCGCCCGGTGGTGGTCGTCGCGCGAAAGAGCGAGTTGTAGATTGCCTCTTCGGTGGCCTCGATCACCGCGAGAAAGAGCGGAGACATGGCTTCGTTCGAGAGCACTGTGGCGTTTGATTTTGAGTTGCGATTGTTTGCGGCCGTAAGAATCCGCGATTCCGGAGCAGTTGAGAATGCAATTGCGTAATCGCCGCTGCCGTTTGAACCGGCGGCGCCCGTACGCGCCAAACCCATCATCGCGCGCGCGGCCAGTCGCTGCAGATTGCGGTGATCGATCGGCGCATCAGTAGCAATCACGATGATGATGGAACCATCGGCAGGGGGGCACAGACTTAAGTCTACGCTGCTTTTCTGCCCCGGTTTACACCGGCTGAAGTCAGCGCCACTTAACTGCTCTTTCAAATAATACCGGCCCAACTCTCGGCCCACCGGAGCGCCATTTATCGTCAAAATACCGCCGAAATTCGTCTGTACCAGTACGCCGACGGTGTAACCGCCGAGCGACACCGGCACCTTTCGCGAAGACGTTCCGATGCCTCCTTTGAAGCCGAACGCAACCGTGCCGGCGCCGGCCCCGACGGCGCCTTCTTCAGTCATTCCGCCACGCGCGTTCTTGATCGCTCCAAAAACTTCTTCGCGCCCGACATGCCGGCCTCGAATGTCGTTTAAGTAACCATCATTGGTTTCTCCCACCAACGGATTGATCGATTGCACGTCTTCGTTCCCCGGCAAAGAGAGCATGTAATCGAGCACTGCGTCGGCCACGCGCGGGACGTTTAGCGTCGACGTGAGCATGATCGGAGTTTCAATCTCGCCGAGTTCATTCACCTGGGTTGAGCCGGCGAGTTTGCCGAACGCGTTCCCGATAAAGACTGCTCCCGGAACCTTCTCGCGAAATAAATTTCCGTTGTGCGGCAGGATCGCGGTTACGCCGGTGCGAACGTTGTCGCCGCGTATGATCGTATTGTGACCCACCAGGACGCCGTTGACATCGGTGATCGAGTTGAGCGGTCCGGGCGGAAGAATGCCGACTATCACTCCGGCTTCACGCGCACGCGGCCGCCTCGCCTCTTGTCCTGACGACGACAAGTTGGGAAGAAGAAACGCAGTTGCGATCAATCCGAAGATAACGGCTAGGAATTTACGTGCGTACTTTTTCATTAATGGATGAAGCGCTTGCCTGCGACGAAGTTCTTAATCCAGGGCAAAATACGCGACCACTGCGGGAATGACCAGCCAGACCAGTCCCTTGACCAGGAAGAACACGAACCCCCAGAAGCCAAGTCGTTTGATGAACCTCTTGACTGTCACTCAATCACTCCGACCTGAGGAACGAACATAGATATCGTCGCGGTTAATCTCACGCGCAACCGGTTGTAAGAGCGAGCGAAGGAATATGTACATCACCCAGCACTCGACTGCAAAGGGCGGGAATCCGAGGAAGCCAAGCACCGGCATCTCAAAAATCTTGACGTTGCCAAAGAATGGGACCGTGTAAGTCCATTTGGCTATCGCCCAGTAGTTCCAAAACTCCCATAACACGCCGCAAACCAAACCGCTCCCAAGCAAAGACCAGAGCCGTCGCCAGTCGCCCCAAGACAAGTCAGCACAGATCGAAGGCTGGCCGCGCAAAGCATTGACAGGATCGAGCAATAGAACAAAGGACAACCAGACAACCGGCGCAAACCACTCGGAGGGAAAAACCAGTGGGATGATTGCCCCGGCCAGGCCGACAATAGCAAGCATGGTCAAGGCTGACTTCGGAAACTTGATCGTTATGCGCGGCTTTTGTTGCTTTAAGACTGTAGCCCCAAGCAACTCGGCCGTTTCAAACATCGCCGGTGAGATCGTAGCGAAAGCCCAGTCGTAGCCAACCCGGCGCAGAAAGAGATTCGGCTCGAGATTGTGGTAATGCCACCACAGTTCCAGGTCGGATTTCCAAAACCTTGGCGCGTTGTAGACTTCAAACAGCCACCAGCCGGCGATTGAGACCAGCACTATTACGACGAGTTCAAGCCGATCGGTCATCAGCATCGATCGCCCTTTGAACTTATAAACCAGTGCATCGATGAAAAGTATGTAGCCAGTCCAGACGATTGGCGTGAACCAGTGCCCCACAAACTGATTGCCGCTGAATAGCAGGACTTCCGCCAGCACAATGATGACGATTCCAACGTAACCGTGGAGGGCAAATCGCGCTTTACTGCTGGCGGTGCTCATCGTTCATAGTATTATGGGCCCGGTACGAATTGGCGACAATCGTAAAGTCGAGACTGGTTCAGCTGTCCACATGAATCCTAACGCAGTCGCTGTTTGTGCCGCTCGTTTATCCTGAAAGTCTCGCTGCTGAACATGAAGCTTCTGCTCAAGTTGATTCTCGTCGTCGTCGCAATTCTTCTGACCGTTAGTTCGTTAACGCTAAACCAGGCCGCGCGTGATCACGCCTTCAACGTTTCGCCATCCGCGGGCACTGCCCCGTCAACCGAAGATTTATTCAAACAAAAATGTTCGAAGTGCCACGGAGCCGACGGCTCGGGCGACACGTCGCTGGGTCGAATCTTCAATGCTCAGGACTTTACCGACAGCGGTTGGTGGGCCAAACATTCCAACATGGGCGAACTGGTCAGGGCGATCACGCGCGGCAAAAAGAACATGCCGGCGTTCGGCAAGAAGTTAACCAGAGCGCAGATAGCGAGTCTCGCCGCCTACGTCCAGCATTTTAGGCCTTAGAAGGAAATCACCCGCGCCGTTTAGAGGGGAACTACTGCCCGCCAAACGCCCGCGATCCAAAACTACTGGCGGGCAGTAACCCGCCTCCGGAGATTGTCTCTGTTGCGTTTCCATAGATCGAGCGGCATTCTGCTTCATCCAACATCTCTGCCTGGCAGTTTCGGCATCGGTGATTTTGGCGACCAGGCGCACGCGTTCGTCGATTTTCTGAGGGCGAGCGGCCAGGGACTGTGGCAGGTTCTGCCCCTGGGACCGACTGGATACGGAAACTCGCCCTACCAGGCGCTGTCAGCCTTTGCCGGCAACACGCTCTTAATCGATCCGCGTCAGTTGATTGCCCACGGGTTGCTCGCCGCCGAAAACATCGTCGGTTCAGCCTTCCCCGAAGATCGCGTCGAGTTCGAAACAGTGCGACAGTTCAAGGACGAACTGCTCGGAACGGCATACGAGAATTTCAAACGCGAACCAGCGAGTGAACTTCGCGCTGACTTCGAAGACTTCTGCGATGTTTCGGCCTGGTGGCTTGATGACTATGCGCTGTTTCGCGCGCTCAAGGATAAACACGGCGGCAGCGCGTGGACGAGTTGGGATAGCGAACTGTCCCAACGACAACCCGCTGCGTCGGAGAACGTGCGCGCGGAATTGCGAGATCCGATCGCCGCGCAGAAGTTCTTCCAGTTCCTGTTCTTTCGGCAGTGGCAAGCGCTGCGCGATTACTGTCACGCGCGCGACGTCCGTGTCATTGGCGACCTGCCGATTTTTGTCGCGCATGATTCGGCCGACGTCTGGGTCCATCGCGAATATTTCAAGCTCGATGATTCAGGAAAGCCCACCGGGGTTGCGGGCGTCCCGCCGGATTATTTCAGCGAGACCGGCCAACTCTGGGGCAACCCTGTTTACGATTGGGAACACGCGCGCGCCGCCGGCTTCAGATGGTGGATCGATCGAGTACGTTTCGCGCTCGAACAATTTGATCTTCTCCGCGTAGATCACTTCCGTGGCTTCGCTGCGTGCTGGGAAATTCCCGCCGGCGAAACGACGGCGCTAAACGGCCAGTGGATGCCCGCGCCGGGCAGAGAGCTGTTCACTGCTTTGACCGAAGAGCTTGGCGATTTGCCCATCATCGCTGAGAATCTCGGCGTGATTACGCCCGACGTCGAAAGCCTGCGCGAAGAGTTTGGCTTTCCCGGCATGCGCGTTCTACAGTTCGCCTTTGGCAGCGACGCGGCGAATGTTCACCTGCCGCATAACTACACGCGCGACGTTACGGTCTATACTGGCACGCACGACAACGACACGACCGTGGGTTGGTTCGCCGGTCTCGGCAATAGTGACGCGAACCAGACGGAGCGTGGCTTCTGCTTGAAATATCTGGGGAGCAATGGCCAGGACATTCATTGGGATTTCATTCGAGCGGCGCTGGCCTCAATCGCCGACACCGCCATCATTCCGTTGCAGGACGTGCTCGGGCTGGGCAACGAAGCAAGGATGAATTTGCCGGCGAGCCAGGAGGGCAACTGGAGGTGGCGATTGCGGCCCGAAGCATTAACTGACGACGCAGCCGGTCGTCTGAAAGAGTTAACCGAAACTTACGAACGAACTTGATCACGAGAAGGATGCAAACTATGAAAACTTCAACGAAATTGATTCTGTTCTGTTTGACGGCGCTGCTGCTGTTAACGGGTTGCGTAAAAGGCCCCCAGCAGGGCGGCACGGGCCGTTCCGCGAAACAAGGTGGCCCCGTGCGCATAGGCATTTCCATGGACACGCTGAAGGAAGAACGCTGGCAGCGCGACAAGGCTCTGGTCGAACAACGCTGTAAAGAAGTCGGCGCCGAGTGCGAAATCCAAGTCGCCAACGGCGACGATGCCGTGCAGACGAAACAGTGCGACAACTTTCTCACGAAGGGCGTCGACGTTTTGATCGTGGCGCCGCACAACGGACAGATCGCCGCATCGATAGTCGAAGCGGCGCATCGCCAGAACGTTCCGGTGATCAGTTATGACCGTCTGATTCGCAATTCTGATGTTGACCTTTACGTGGCGCATCAGGTCGTAAAGATCGGACAGATGCAGGCGCAGTACGCGCTCGATCACGCGCCCAAAGGAAACTACGTTCTGATCGGCGGGTCACAAACGGACAACAACGCGATCCTACTGGTCGAAGGCCAGATGAGCGTGTTGCAGCCCGCCGTGGATCGCGGCGACATCAAGATCGTTACCAAGCAATTCGCGCGCGAATGGCTGGCCAGCGAAGCGCTGCGCATTACCGAAGATGCGCTGACCAAAAACAACAACGATATTCAGGCGATTGTCGCTTCCAATGACGGCACGGCGGGTGGCGCGATATCAGCGCTGCCACCGCAACTGATTGGAAAAGTGCTGGTGACCGGACAGGACGCCGCCCTCGACGCCGTGCAGCGAATCGTTGAAGGCAAACAAACGATGACCGTCTACAAACCCATTCAACCGCTCGCCTTCAGCGCCGTCGATGCGGCCATCAAACTCGCTCACGGTGAAAAAGTGGAAACGAAGGACACCATCAACAACGGCAAGAAAGACGTTCCTTCGATTCTTCACCAGCCACAGGTGCTGGACAAAAACAACGTGATGGACACAGTCATCAAGGACGGCTATCACAAGCTGGAAGACGTTTATAAGAACGTGCCGAAGGATCAGTGGCCGAAGCAGTGAAAATCAGTTTCGGGTTTGGAGTTTCGAGTTTCGAGTTAACTGGAAAGTCACTTCTTACTCTCAAAGGAGGATACTCAATGGCTACGTTCAAGACGTTTGAAGAAATCGAAGCTTGGAAGAAAGCACGAGAATTAACCAAACGAATTTACGCGGTATCCGGCGAGGGCGCTTTCGCAAAGGATTTCAGTCTAAAGGATCAGATTCGCCGGGCTTCAGTCTCGATCATGTCCAATATCGCTGAAGGTTGTGATCGAAGTGGAACTGGAGAATTCGTGCAGTTCTGGCCATAGCAAAAGGATCGACTGCCGAGGTCGAGTGCCAACTGTACGTTGCGCTGGATCAAGACTACATCGACCAGCGGATTTTTACCGAGTTGAGCGGTCTCGCGATGGAAACAGGCAACATGATTGGCGGTTTGATGAAGTATCTACGTCGCTCGGGGATCAAGGGCACGAAATACAAAACTCAATAGCTCAATCGTTGAACTCAAGCAAAAGATGGAATCGGAACTCGAAACTCGAAACTCAAAACCCGAAACAGCAGGCTCGGCTCTCCTTGAGATGAAAGAGATCACCAAGTCTTTTCCGGGCGTGATGGCCCTGGATGGCGTGAGCTTTGATCTGAATCAGGGCGAGATTCATGCTCTCGTCGGCGAAAACGGTGCGGGCAAGTCGACGCTGATCAAGATTCTCGCCGGCGTCTATCCGCATCCTGATTACGGTGGCGAAATCTTTCTGGATGGTGCTGAGCGACGCTTTGCAAATGTTCGTGACGCCGAGAAAGCACGGATCGCGATCATCTATCAGGAACTCTCCCTGGTGAAAGATTTGAGCGTAGCAGAGAACATCTTCCTCGGTCGCGAACCGCGACGTTTCGGTGTCATCAATTGGGAACAACTCTATAGCCGCGCGCAGAATCTGCTCGGCGATCTTCATCTCGCAATCGATCCGCTCACGCCGGTGCGCAACCTCGGCATCGGCCAACAACAACTGGTCGAGATCGCCAAAGCGTTGTCGCAGGACGCGCGCATCGTGGTGCTTGATGAACCGACCGCGGCGCTGACTGATGCGGAAGTTGAAACTCTCTTTGGCATTCTGAACAAGCTGCGCTCGCGCGGCGTGGCGATGATTTACATCTCGCACAAGCTCGACGAGGTGTTCCGCATCAGCGATCGCATCACCGTGCTGCGCGACGGCCGCACGATTGGCACTGACGCTACGCAAAGACAGGACGAAGGAGGGGTCATCGAGAAAATGGTCGGACGCGAAGTCAGCCAGATCTTTCCGGAAGCCAAACACGAGCGCGGCGACGTTATCTTCGAAGCGCGTAACGTTACGGTCGAGGATCCGAGCGTTCCCGGTAAACTGCTCGTCGATCGCGTTGGATTCACCGCTCGGAAGGCCGAGGTGCTCGGCATTGCCGGCCTGATGGGCTCGGGACGAAGCGAGTTGCTAATGGCGCTCTTTGGCGCGCATCCCGGTCGCAAGTCGGCTGAGATACTTATCGATCAAAAGCCCGTCCAAATCAATCAGCCTTCTGACGCGATCAAGCACGGCATCGGCTTTGTAACCGAGGATCGAAAGCGTTATGGACTCATCCTCGACCAGACAATTCTAAAGAACATGACGCTGGCCGGACTGCGCAAGCTTTCCGGCCGGTTCGTGACAGACGAAGATGCCGAAGCCGCGGCCGGTGAACGTTCCGCGCGCGAACTGCGCATCAAAGCGAACTCAGTTTTTACGATCGCGGGAACACTGTCCGGTGGCAATCAACAAAAGGTCGTCCTGGCAAAATGGTTATTGACCGGCCCGCGGGTGCTGTTTCTCGACGAACCGACGCGCGGCATCGATGTCGGCGCCAAACAGGAAATCTACGCGCAGATTAACCGGCTGGCGGAAAGTGGCCTGGCTATCGTTTTGGTTTCATCTGAGCTGCCCGAAGTGCTCGGACTCTCGGATCGAGTGATCGTTTTGCATGAAGGGCGAGTAACCGGAGAGTTCACGCGAGTTGAGGCCACACCAGAGGCAGTTATGTCTTGCGCCACGGGACGCGTCCGCCGGGCGGCTTGAAACTTTATCAGTAGTTGAGGCCAATCTAAATGAAGCGTTGTCCTACCTGTGACCGGACATACTCTGATGACACTTTGGCGTTCTGCCTGGCAGATGGTGCCCTGCTTTCTGCGTCGTATGATCCACAAGCAACAGCGATTCTCCCTGGCTTGCCAGGGCCCACCATCGCTTCTCAACCAACCGCTGAATCGCCGGCTCCATCACCCGAGGAAACTCGTACGCCGCCCGAACACCATGAAATAGGCCGACAACCAAATGCGCTAGGCCGATTCAAGATTCGCACTTCCGCGTTGCGTGCTTACACGATGCTGCTCGCGCTGATCGTGATCTGGCTTTTCTTTCAATGGGCCACGATCGATCAATACCATCCTTACGGGTTGTTCCTCGGCGCGGTTAACTTCTCGAAGCTACTGCAGCAGATGGCCGTGACCGGCGTGCTGGCAGTCGGCATGTTGATGGTGATCGTCTGCGGCAACATCGACCTTTCGGTCGGCGCCCTCGTCGGTCTTTCTGGTGGCATCGCCGCGATGTCGCAGGGACGGGGCCTGGTTGTCTCTCTGGCGGCAGCCATCATCGTCGGATTATTGATCGGCGCGATCCAGGGCGCCCTGGTGGCTTACGTCAACATCCCCGCGTTCATAGTGACACTTGGCGGATTGGAAGCCTGGCGCGGAGTCATTCTCAAGCTGACCAAAGGCGCGACAATTCCCGTCGAGCATCCTTTCTTTCGCTCACTTGGCCGCGACTTTATCGATCCGCGCATCGGGTTCGGGCTGGCAATCGCGGGCATTGCCGCCATCGTGTGGACGAACATTCGGCGCAACCGCGCGCGCCAACGTCATGGGTTGAAAGTCCTGGGCACCGGGGCGATTGCCACGCGCATCCTGGTCCCCTCGGTGGTCATCGTCCCGTTCATTTTTCTGATGAACAAAGCAGGGGGCGTTCCCATTCCGGTGATCTTTCTGCTCGCGGTCGCGCTAGCGGGCTCGTTTCTAACGGCCAACACGACGTTTGGCCGCTACCTCTATGCGATTGGCGGAAACCCTGACGCCGCGCGTCTGTCAGGAATCAACCTGAAGCGTTACATACTTACGGCGTTCTGTTTGATGGGAGCACTCGCCGGGTTGGCTTCGATTCTGCACACCGCACGCGTCGGCAGCGCTTCACCGGATGCAGGTACCTTAATGGAGCTCGACGCGATCGCTTCATGCGTCATCGGCGGTACGAGTTTGATGGGCGGTCGAGGCACAGTCTTCGGCGCAGTTCTGGGTGCGCTGATTCTGGCTAGCCTGGATAACGGCATGTCGCTCTTGAATGTCGAGAACTGGGCCCAGTACGTGGTCAAAGGCGGAGTGCTGGTTGCCGCGGTTGGTTTCGACATGTTTGGAAGAAGAAAAGCGTAGGAGAGAACAACACTTTTCCCCTCTCCCTTTGGGAGAGGGCTAGGGAGAGGGCTTAGTGCGGAACGAGAACGGATCAACTAACTCAACCTCGCCTAAGTCCCTCTCCCCGGCCCTCTCCCAGGGGGAGAGGGAGATTGCCGGCCTTTCGCTTCCCGGGCTAACTGACTCAGATCTCGTTTGCGCCGTCGATCTCGGCGGCACCAACTTACGCGCGGCGAACATCGATCGCGATGGGCGAATTCACGAACGCGTCAGAAGCGCAACTCCTGGATCAGGAACAGCCGAAGATGTGGTAGCCGCCATCGCTGCGGCGGTTCGCGAGTGTGAATCCGCATGCTCGAAGCGCGGCGGGCATGTTTGCGGAGTCTCAGTCGTCGTTCCGGGATCGGTTCATCTCGAAACGGGAGTTGTCATTAACGCTCCCAACATCCCTTCCTTACCAGGATATGAACTCGCGCCTGCGCTCGAGAGAGCCCTGGGCCAGCCGGTGCTGCTTGAGAACGATGCGAATGCGGCGGCGCTTGGCGAGATGTGGCAAGGCGCGGCACGCGGGTGTCGTACGATCATTTGCCTGACGCTGGGCACCGGCGTCGGGGGTGGAATCATTCTGGATGGCAAACTTTGGCGTGGCGCTGATGGCACCGCCGGTGAACTTGGTCACACCAGCGTAGAACCTTTCGGTGGTGTTCAGTGTAAGTGCGGCAATACCGGCTGCCTTGAGGTCTACGCTTCCGCGACCGCGATTGTGCGCATGACGCGCGAAGCGTTGGCCCAACACCCGAGTTCCCTTTTGCACTCAATCGCCGCAAACGATTTAACTTCAGAGAAGATTTTTAGCGCGGCCACCGCGGGTGATGAGCTCGCGCTCGAGGTATTCCGGCGCGTGGGCGTCTATCTCGGTATTGCGATGGCGAATCTGGTCAATATCTTCAACCCAGCAATGATCGTCATCGGCGGCGGCGTGTCGGCGGCCTGGGAGTTGTTTGCTGAGCGCGGGCGGGCAGAAGTTATTAAGCGGGCCTTTCCCGTTCCCGCGCAGCGATGCCAAATTGTGCGAGCAAAGTGCGGCGACGATGCTGGATTGCTGGGCGCCGCATGGCTGGCTTTGGAGTGCGGTGACTCGTCACTGCTTTGATTTCCTCCTTACAAGTTTCATATTAAAGCGGCGACAAGTCGCCGCACTCCAAATCTTATGCCCGCACTAATCATTCACGGCCACTTCTACCAACCACCGCGTGAGAATCCGTGGACGGGAGTCGTTGAGGAAGAGCTCAGTGCCGCGCCCTTTCACGATTGGAACGAGCGGATTCATTCCGAGTGCTACCAGCCCAATGCTGACGCGCGCATTACCGACCCGGCGACCGGTCCCTCGACAAACCACGAGCGAATCGTTAATAACTACGCGAACATCAGTTTCAACTTTGGACCGACCCTGCTGAGCTGGCTCGAAAGCAAACATCCGGACACATATGCAAGTATCATCGATGCCGATCACGAAAGCGCTCGCGCTCGCGGCGGCCATGGCAATGCGATCGCTCAGGTTTATGGCCATGCGATCTTACCTCTGTGCAACGAACGTGATCGACGCACACAGATTGTCTGGGGCATCGCTGACTTTCGTGATCGCTTCGGCCGTGATCCGGAAGCGCTGTGGCTACCAGAGACAGCGTGCAATGAAGACGTATTAGCCGCACTGATCGATCAAGGCGTGCGGTTCGTTATTCTCGCGCCGCATCAGGCCACGCGGGTGCGGGCGATGGGTGAAACCGAATGGAGCGATGTGGACGAACAGGGTATCGATACTAGTGCCGCTTATCGCTATTCTCATCGTGATGGCTCGGGCCGATCGATTGCGGTTTTCTTCTACGAGGGGCCGATTTCTCGTGCGATTGCTTTTGAAAACCTGCTGAGGTCGAGCCGCGAACTAGTGGATCGATTTGCGCAGACTGCCCATGATAGAGAGTTGGTGAACATCGCAACCGACGGCGAAACCTATGGCCATCACTTCAAGTTCGGCGATATTTGTCTGGCGTACGTCCTCGAAGTCGAAGCGCCGGCGCACGGGTTTAAGATTACCAACTACGGAGAATATCTCGATCGACACCCACCGACAAACGATGTCGAGATCAATAACGGTCCCGATGGGAAAGGAACTTCCTGGAGCTGCCCACACGGCGTGGGTCGCTGGATCCGTGATTGCGGTTGCCACACCGGAGGTGAGCCGGGATGGAACCAACGATGGCGCAACCCGCTGCGACGGGCGCTGGATTTTTTGCGAGATGAGAATGCTGTGCACTTTGAAGCGACGCGCGGGAACCTCTTTCTCGATCCATGGCAGGCGCGCGATGACAGCATCCCGCTGATTCTCGATCAATATCATTCGCGCGAGGAATTTCTTCGCGACCACGCAGGAAGGTGGTTATCGACAGATGAACAATGGCGCGCGCTGGCGCACCTTGAACTGCAACGCATGCTGGTCTTGATGTATACAAGCTGCGGCTGGTTCTTTAACGACATCTCAGGAATCGAAACCATTCAGATCTTGAAGTATGCTGGTCGGGCGATTGACTTGATGGAGCAGTTGCGTTTGCCTTCGGCGCGGGATCGCTTTCTCGAAATTCTGGCGGAAGCGAAGAGCAATGTAACCGCGTTAGGCTCGGGCGCTGATATTTATCGACGGTTCGTCGAACCGGCGAAAATGGATCAACAGACCAAAGAAATATTGGTGACGTGACGATTCAACGAGTCTGCGAAGCAGACGGCAGAATTTAGCCCCGGGTGGAGCGCAGCGGAACCCGGGGATCAGGACACCATTTTAGTTGGAAGTCCGCTTTAGCGGGCGACAGAATGCAAAGACTGAGCGCGCTTCGCGCGCTGTGCGGACGGGACGTCCGCGCTCCCAGCATTAAGCAGCTAGTATTCGCACAGAATTAATGAGCCACAAAAAAGCACAAAAAGCGCAGAGTAAGAAGAGCAGCGCGACTGCTGGCAAAGCGTTAGTAGCCCGCGCGTCAGCAAGGGCTACGCCTTCACGCAAAGGCGCAAAGACGCAAACCAAGAAGCCCGCACCGTCAAAGTTACCCCAGGACTTCTCGCCCACGCTGGGCGAACTCGACCTGCATCTCTTCGGCGAAGGAAAACACGAACGCATCTATGAAAAGCTCAGCGCTCATGTCATGGCGCACGAAGGCACGCCTGGAGTCGCGTTCGCCGTGTGGGCCCCGAATGCCAAAAGCATTAGCGTCGTTGGTAACTTCAATGAGTGGAACGGCACGAAGCGTCCGATGCGCCTGTTGGGAAGCTCAGGCGTATGGGAACTTTTCATCCCCGGCCTGCGTGAGGGCGAACTCTACAAGTACGAGATCAAGTCTGGCCGGCACAAGTTTCTCAAGGCCGATCCTTACGCCTTCATGATGGAAGTCCCGCCGAACACTTCGTCAATCGTCTTTAACTCGAAATACAAGTTCCGCGATCGTGTCTGGATGAATAAGCGGAAGAACCGACAGGCATGGCGCGAGCCCCTTTCGATTTACGAAGTCCATCTCGGTTCGTGGCGGCGAATTACGGAAGAGAACAATCGGGCGCTGTCCTATCGAGAGATGGCTCCGCTGCTCGCTGACTATGCGGTTGAACATGGATTCACCCATGTCGAGTTTCTGCCTTTGAAAGAACATCCGTATGGTCCTTCATGGGGCTACCAGGTCAGCGCTTACTTCGCGCCGTCATCTCGTTATGGCACGCCTGACGATCTTCGTTTCTTAGTCGACCATCTGCATCAGCGCGGCATTGGCGTGATTATGGATTGGGTGCCCGCGCACTTTCCGAAAGACGCGTTTGCGCTGGCGCGATTTGACGGCACGGCGCTTTATGAACATCAGGACCCGCGCAAAGGTGAGCATCCTGATTGGGGCACCTACATTTTCAACTACGGCCGCAACGAGGTCCGCAACTTCTTAATCGCAAATGCAATTTACTGGCTGCGCGAGTTTCATCTGGATGGATTGCGGGTCGATGCGGTCGCGTCGATGCTCTATCTCGATTACAGCCGCAAAGAAGGCGAGTGGGTGCCGAATGAATTTGGCGGGCGTGAGAATCTGGAAGCGATCTCTCTCATAAAAGAGCTGAACGAAGTGACCCATCGCGAGTGCCCCGGCACCCTGATGATTGCGGAAGAATCAACCGCGTGGCCTGCCGTGAGTCATCCAGTTTATGCCGGCGGGCTCGGCTTTGATTTCA
>JBGPWS010000270.1:0-6392 GCA_041492345.1 Pyrinomonadaceae bacterium
AGGACTCCAGACTCTGGATCTGGCTATCGGGGTTCGAGTCCCTGCCTCCCAGCCAAAGGCTTCTCGGCTAATTTTGGGCAGTCAAAGATGACTGCCCGTTTGCATTTCTTGGCCCTGTGATTTGCACGGCCAGATTGTTTCAGGTTAACTCAACATTACTGGAATGCTGCCGAGCCTGGCGAATGGAGGAGAGCGAAACGGCGAACCAAACCGCAAAGCCGGACAAAGAAACGCTTGAGTCGAAAATCGACCGCGAGAAGAATCCTATCAAGCGGCTTTTGATGATTCTCGGGCCGGGGTTGATTACCGGGGCCTCGGACGACGACCCATCGGGAATTGGCACCTACACCCAGGCGGGCGCCGCGTTTGGGTTTACCACGTTATGGACCGCGCCCGTCACCTTGCCGATGATGGCCGCGGTCCAATTCATCTGCGCCAAGATCGGAATGGTGAGCGGCATGGGCCTCGGCGGCGTGCTGCGAAAGTACTATCCGCGCTGGGTCGTTTACGGGGCCATCTCACTGCTCGTGATCGCCAATACAATTAATGCCGGTACCGACATTGGAGCGATTGCCGCAGCTATCAATTTGCTCCTGCCCATTCCCGCACTTGCCCTCGTCGTACCCATCGCTGTGGGAATTGTCCTTATTCAGATCCTCGGCTCGTACGCGCTGATTTCGCGGATCTTCAAATGGCTGACACTGACACTCTTCGGCTATATCCTCGCCGCATTTCTCGCCAAGCCTCACTGGGGTGAAGTCCTGAAAGCAACGCTTATCCCTACCATTCATTTCGACCACGAATACCTGATGACCCTGGTCGCGATTCTGGGAACGACGATTTCGCCTTACCTGTTTTTCTGGCAGGCGAGCCAGGAAGTCGAAGAAGAATTGAATATGGGACGCGCTACTTTGGAAGAGCGCGAAGGCGCAAGCGACAGAGAGCTCAAGTTCGCCGAGATAGACGTTGACGTCGGGATGGTCTTTGCCAGCATGGTCTTCTATTTTGTGATTCTGGCATCGGCTGCCACTCTGCATGCCGCGGGCAAAACAGATATTCAAACAGCTACTGAAGCGGCCGAAGCCCTACGCCCGTTATCAGGTAGCGGAGCGACCATTCTATTTGCGCTGGGATTGATCGGTTGCGGCTTTTTAGCCGTTCCAGTGCTGACGGGCTCAAGTGCCTATGCTATCGGCGAGGCTTTCGGATGGAAGATTGGCCTGAATGAAAAACTTCGGACCGCGCCCCGCTTTTACGCAGTTATCATCGTGTCTACTCTCGTTGGGATGCTGATAAACTTTCTGAAAATCGCTCCGGTGACCGCGCTCTTCTGGACGGCGGTAATCAACGGTGTGCTGGCGCCTCCCTTGCTCGTCATGATCATGTTGGTATCCAACAACAAGAAAGTGATGGGCAAACGCGTCAACGGAAAACTCACCAACTTTATCGGCTGGTCTACGGCTGCCGTGATGTCCGCGGCCGCGCTGGGAATGTTTCTGACCTGGGGAAGATAGGTTGTGGCACGTGCATCTTGCGCGTGATTCACGGGCGGGACGCCCGTGCCACTTTTAGCTGGCGGGGTTTTACAGCATCAACTGGCCGCCGTTGACTTCAATCGTTTCTCCGACGATAAAACTCGCTGCTTCAGAACAGAGGAACGCGATCACGGTCGCGCATTCCCTCGGAGTGCCGACGCGACCGAGCGGGGTCGAAGCCGCGAATCCGCGCATCATCTCCGGCGTCGAAAAAACTTCATGAAAAGGCGTATCGATCACTCCCGGTGAAATTGCATTGACCCGCACACCGTGGGGTGCGAGTTCCTTCGCCATCGCCTTGGTCAGCGCGATCAGCCCGCCCTTGGCCGTAGCATAAGCACCCGCGCCCGGACCGCCGCCGGTCCGTCCCGCGATTGAAACGACGTTGACGATCGCGCCGCTGGTTCGCTCGATCATTGCGGGCGCCACCGCCTGCGAGCAAAGCATCGCGCTTTTCAAATTGAGGTCCATTACTTCGTCCCAACGCTCCGGCGTTATTTCCGCGATCTTCTGTCGTTCGATCAGCGAGCCGGCGTTGTTAACCAGGATATCGATCGGCCCCAGCTCTGCGGCCGCCCGCGTCACCAGCGATGGAATTTGATCTGGTTTGCGCACATCGGCGCGGATCGCAATCGCTCTGCCACCGGCATTCGCGATCTTGCGGCGCACTGCTTCGGCGCCGGCTTCGTTGTGGTAATAGCCAACGGCCACTCGGGCGCCCAACTCCGCCAGTAACTCAGCGGTGGCGGCGCCGATACCCGATGACGCGCCGGTAATCAAAGCAACTTTGTTTGTGAGATCGAGAAGGTTTTGCATCGACAAAGTAATGGGTTCAAGGCTGCTTGTAAATTGCTCCACTCTTCATTACCAAACGCACGCGGCGCAAGGCTGAGATGTCGCGCGTGGGATCGCCTTCGACCGCGATCAGATCGGCAAAGAGCCCGGCGTGGACTCGACCAATCTTATCTTCCAGGTGCAGCACGCGCGCGTCGATCGAAGTGGCAGAACGGAGCGCGTCGATGATCGGCATTCCCCAGCTCACCATCGTTTCGATCTCTCGAGCGTTGTCGCCGTGTGCAAAGACACCGACATCACTACCGCTGGCAATGGTGACTCCTGCATCGAGCGCCTGCTTGAAAACGATTTTCTTCTTGTCGATATTGGGACCGCTGGCGACTGAAAGGGTTGGGCAGAGCGCCGTACCACGCTCTTTCATCAACCGAAACAGCTCCGGCGTGAGACCGTCGCCATGTTCGATCGTTTCCACGCCGGCGAGAATCGCCCGCCGCGCTCCTTCAGTACTGGTCGAGTGCGCAGACACCGGAATGCCGGCGCTCTTCGCAACTTCGACTGCCAGCTTCAATTCGTCCAGCGTAAACGTCGCATGCGCTAATCCGCCTGCGCCCCAGCGATAGTCCGCATAGACTTTGACCCAGTCCGCGCCTTTGCCAATCTGTTCGCGCACGACGCGCGTCAGACTATCGACGCCGTCTGCTTCCTCTGCGCCCTGCGGCACGGTCCATTCGGGCGCATAACCCTTCGGGCCATAACTGCCGGTCGCCACGATCGCTCGCGTCGCGACAACCAGGCGCGGGCCGGGAATGATTCCCTGTTGGACTGCTTGCTTCAGACCAACGTCGGCATAGCCTGCTCCCTCAGTTCCAAGATCGCGAAGCGTCGTGAAGCCGGCCAGCAGAGTACTGCGCAAATGATTCGTCGCGCGCGCCACACGCAAGCTCAACGCTTCGCGCGCCACCTGATCGTTCCAAGTGGTTTCGCTGTAAGGGTGCAGCAAGACGTGCGAGTGCGCATCGATAAGCCCGGGCATCAAAGTCATGCCTGGCAGATCGATAACCTTCGCATCTCCCGGCGCTTTGATCTCACTTGCGGGACCAACCGCTTCGATCTTCTCGCCACGAACTTGTACGACCCAGCCGTCGTGTAGTTGGGCCGACTCGCCATCAAAGACGTGCGCGGGCTTGAGCAGATAGATAGTGTCAGGCGGCTTCGGAGCGAGTGACTGAGTTTGAGCTGATGGAATCATTTGATTAACCACAGACACGACTAGCAAGCATACAAGGCAAGTAAGCACATAACGCATATTGATCATCCTTCTGAAACGCAATAAACCGAGCTTCGCCACAAACGGACGGTTGGACTGGTGGGGAATCCTGAAAATAACGTAATCTGCGCCCGCAGTTGTTCGCAGTCGTAGAACTTCAAACTCGGGAACTGGATCTAGATTCGCTTCGAGAAGCTGACGGATGGAAGCCTCATCAAAGTCAGTATGATCACATTCTATTATGGTTCTCGCTCTATCATCCGCCCCAACGACTATGTACTTGTCGCGGTGCTCGGGAATGGCTGAATTCGCAACGGACTGAATGTCTTTTATGAACTCAGCCTTGAGATAGGGCGTGTTTCTCCGCCATTCCCGCTTCAATTCGCATTCTGGATGCTCACCAGCTTCGGCAATCATCCCTTCAACGTAACGTTGAATACGCTGTATTCGCTCGAGTGCAGACTCGTCATTGAGGTTTGTATTCTTGCTCTCGGGCACAATTCTTACCTCGTGCGCTGTTCACTTAATACCCAGTAGCGCGTCGTTGTTTACCAAACGTGGCCTTTCAGGCGCATGGCAGCACGGCAACAGATAGGACCGCAATGCGAGGGCGGCGTGAGTATAACAGCGCAGGCTCGGCCCTCGCGAACGTTTGCGTTTGGTGAGGAGGAAACGCCCTTTCTGCAGCCACGTAGTGGCGAAATGTTTATAGAAACAGCCGACCCAAATGATTTCACCGCTCCGTAGGAGCGGAATGTTCTGTCACCCATAAATGGGCTTAAGAGAGTTGTCTTGGTTTGCTGTTGCTATAGATATTTCGTCCCTCCGGGACTTTGAAGTGCAGGCTGGGCACTCGCGAGCTTTGCGTGAAGGATTGAGATGGATCAAGACATTGCACGCTCGGCTTTTCGTGAAGAGATCAATCCATTGATCCGTCACAGGTCGAGGCTGTACCGAACAGCGTTCTCTATTCTTTCCATTGCTTCAACGGAAAGCTTACCGGCGGGATTTCGAGGGAATCTCTTGGGATCAAGCGAGCGGACTTGAAAGCACAGGAACACCGTTTCCATTGGCAGGCCGCTTTCTTCCGGCGAGACGCGCACATTCGTTGGATAGTCGCGAGAAACGTTCGCTCCCTTCGTGCCGACCACAACCGTAACTACGAGCGGAAGTCTGTTGATGGCGTTTCTTGATAAGACTAGTACTGGTCTGTTTCCAGCCTGTTCTCTGCCCTCGACTGGATTGAGATTCACGAAGTAAATCTCGCCGCGCTGAATGGGCATTAGGCGATCTCCAAGCCGTCCGATTCCGCCGGCGCGAATTCCCGCTCGATCTCCCGCATCTCTCTTTCAATGTCCGGGTCAGCAGCCATCCGCGCCAGTTGATTGTCTGCGTCCTCTCTCTGGGTTAGAGTGTCCTTCCGAACGCGATGCACAAGACGCTCGATCAAGCGGAGTTGTTCAGCGATTGACAACTGGGTGAAACTGTCTTCGATTTGCCTCAAAAGCGGTTGATTCATGGCAGTCACTCCTTAAATCACTTTAATCTTCTATGCGGCTTGGTTCATTTCGTCCGGGTGCAACGTGAAATATTCGCGGACTTCCAGATTCATGCCATCGATTTCCGACAGGTAACCTCCAGCCGACAGCCGGTAATTCTGCGGGTTCGTCTCGGTCTGCCGAAGCTTCTTCACCTGTTGTCGAAGACCTTGGATCCGACCCAGAGTCGTTTCGAGTTCCTGATCATTTCTAAGCATGATCGGTCACCACCAATTCCAAGCATCGGGATGATAGTGATAATTCACCGCTTGAGTTGGGCGCGCAACTCGCTCATTACCTGCTCACCGGGAATCAATTGAACCTTGCCTTCTTTGATCTCTTTAATGCGCCGCTCGATTTCGATTCGCCAAGCTTCATCAATTTCCGCTTGCGATGCTTCCAGGCTCGCCACCAAATCGTCCGCTAACATTGCTCGATCTTCAGGTGGCAGAGTTAAGGCAGCATTTGCAACTTCTTCATAAACATTGTTCATGTCGGTTTCCTCAAAGGATTAATCGTGAGAATAACAGCGCGAAGTGACACCTTCTACAACTGCGAAGCCCCAACCGCTTCACGAGCTTTCGCGTCTTCATCTGCCGCGGACACCGCAGCAGCTTCTGCCGCCGCCTTTGCTTCCACTTCCAGCGACGCCTGCGCCGCTGCCAGGCGCGCGACCGGAACGCGATAAGGCGAGCAGCTCACGTAGTTCAATCCGATCTCGTTGCAGAAAGCGATCGAACTCGGGTCGCCGCCGTGCTCACCGCAGATGCCAACCTTCAGGTCCGGCTTTACGCTGCGACCGCGTTCAGCGCCGATACGCACCAACTCGCCCACGCCCTCGCGGTCGAGCACCTGGAAAGGATCGTCGGAAAAAATCTTGCGATCGACGTAGGCCTGCAGGAAGCGTCCTGAGTCATCGCGGCTCAAGCCAAAAGTGGTTTGCGTTAGATCGTTCGTGCCAAATGAAAAGAACGATGCGTGCTGGGCGATCTTGTCTGCAGTCAAACATGCTCGCGGCAACTCGATCATGGTGCCCACTTCATATTCGAACTTCATACCGTGCTCGCCCATCACCTGGCGCGCCACTTCGTGAATTACCTCGGACTGCTGCGCCAACTCTTCGCTGACTGACACGAGCGGCACCATGATCTCCAGAGTTACCTGCTTCCGCTCGCCTTTCACCTGAATTGCTGCTTCGAAGATCGCGCGACACTGCATGCGCGTGACTTCGGGAAACAAAAGGCCCAGGCGGCAGCC
>JBGPWS010000054.1:0-16971 GCA_041492345.1 Pyrinomonadaceae bacterium
CTGTCATCGGGGTGATCGGCGACGACTTTGCCGGCGAAAGAATCCGTAGTTCCGTACGCGACAAAAGCGCCTTGCAGACGGACGGTGAACTGGTATTGGATACTTCGCGTCCCACTACAATCAAGACGCGCATCATGGCCCGAAACCAGATGGTGGTGCGAGCCGATCGCGAACACCGGACTCCCGTTAATGGCCAGACAGAAGATCTGATCATCAGCGCCGTGAAGGCCGCGATCGAGAGTGCCCACGCCCTGATCGTTTCGGACTATGACAAAGGTGTGATCACCCCGCGCATCCTGGCCGAAGTCTTGCCGGCCGCTTACGGACGCATCCCGGTTCTGATCGATCCAAAGATGCGAAACTTTGACGCGTATCGTCCGGCCACACTGGTCACGCCGAATCATCATGAGGCACTGCGCGTGGCGGGCCTCGAAGAAGACTCTGATAGCACGCTGCGTCAAGCCGCGCAAACGATCCGCGAGCGCCTGCGTTGTGACGCCGTTCTGATCACTCGCGGAAATCGTGGGATGATGCTGGTCGAGGGAGACTGCGATCCGGTTAATGTCGAAACCGCAGCGCGTGAAGTATTCGACGTCACGGGTGCGGGCGACACAGTGATCGCTGCGTTGGGAGCAGCGCTCGCTGCCGGCGCCTCGCTGGTTGAAGCCGCGGTGCTGGCCAATCGCGCCGCCGGAATCGTCGTAGGAAAACTTGGCACGGCGACGGCAAGTGCGGAAGAAGTTCTTAACTCGATTCAGGCGGGCGGTTTGGAGTAATACGAAGGAACTTAAAAGTGACAGGCTTTATGAGAAATGAGTCATCAGTCCTCAGCGTTGGATTGCTTTTGCTCTTGTTAGGCAGTGCCAGGCTGATTGGGGCAGGTCAAGTGTTAGAGAGCCAAGGACGACCAGAAATATCAACGGTCGGACAAGGAAAGAGTGCGGTTGTCGCACAGTCCCTCGATGAAAAGAGTTCTGATGGCACTATGGATGGAGTGACCTTACAAAGGGCACGAGTCTATCAAACGAAGGGTGTTGATCGCCTGAACGCGCTTATCTGGAAGACGGAAAAAATTTTCAAGCTAGAGTACCTAACGACGGAAGGTCAGTTCAATAGCCTCGGCTATTCTGAATCTTTTTCGGGTACCTACTCTGATTTTACTGATCCAATAATCGCCAACGGGTTCCTTTGTTTCAAACTCTATGCTGGCGGCAGCTACCTGGTTGCGATGGACTCCATGACAGGGCAAGGTCGGTGGAAATTTAATATCCCCAGAGTGTTCTTGTCTCCTCCAGCTATTAGCGGCGAGTTGGTCTTTGTCGGAGCAAGCGACGGTAACCTCTACGGACTCGATGCCGGCACGGGACAGGAGAAATGGCGATTCAATAGTAAAGACAAAGGGCTAGCCTTTGCCTCTCCAGCGGTGTTGGCTGGAGTAATTTATTTCAGCAGCGCTAACGGTATTCTCTATGCTGTAGATGTTAAGACAAAACAGTCTCAGTGGATCTATAGGGCGAAAGGCCTGCTGACGCCAGCCGCAATTTCTGATAACACCCTTTATGTCGGAACGGACAAGGGCTACCTCTATGCGGTTGATAGAAAGACCGGAGCCGAGAAATGGAATTTCAAAGCGAAGGGAGAATTAGGAACACCCGTTATTGCAAATAGCCGGATATACTTCAGGACCAAAGATGGAAATCTGTATAGCATAGACTCACAAACGGGACAGCAAGAGTGGATATCTAGAATTGGGGGCAGCGTACAAATGGTGTTTCCGATAACGTCGGTCAAGATAGGAACCGATCTTGCGGTCGCCGAGGGAACGATCTATTTCGGCGGCGCGGAGGATCTTTTTGCGATTGATGCCAAGACAGGGGAACTCAAGTGGAAGTTTGAAACAAAATCGCCGTGCCGAGCCCCCATTTTCGCTGATGGACTCGTTTACTTCGGAACGATCGGAAAGCTCTATGCTGTAGATGGCAAGACCGGTCAGATGAAGTGGGAAATTGAAACCTCAACCAAGACCATGGAAGGAAAACGAAAGAACGTGTCTTCTTCGCCGGCCGTTGCTGATGGGGTCATCTATTTCCTGAGTGACGACGGAAACTTCTACGCTATCCACTAACTGGTTAGAGATATGTGAAGCTTTGTTAGCCGCCGTAGAAGAGCATGCGAAACAGTCTACTTACATCGGTATTGAAAACGAACCAAATATCACATTTTCTGTGTCTCGTTCTGCTGCTGCTTTCGCTCAATCTCAGTGCGGCGGTCCGCATCGGAGTGCAGGCGCAACCGCAACGCGACCGGAGAGTGTCGTCCGAAGCAACACCCACTCCTACGCCTGAACCGTCACCGACCCTTTCGCGCTCACCCACATCGGCGCGGCCTGTTAACAACGCACCGCTTACCCTCGCGGAGTTGCTATCGCGCATTCAGGAAGTTGTGCGACAACCTGCGCTTGAGCCCGGTTTCTTCGCGGTCAAGATCGTTTCGCTCGATACCGGCAATGTGATTTACGAACAGAGCGCGCACAAGTTTGTCCGGCCGGCTTCGAACATGAAGCTTTACACGGTCGCCGCAGCCTTGGATCGACTGACACCGGATTATCACTTCATGACCTCGGTTTACGCGAAGGAAAAAGTGGACGACGGAAAGATTAAGGGCGACCTGATCATCTACGGTCGTGGCGATCCTTCGCTGGCCGCCCGCTTCAATAACGGCGACTACTTCAAAGGCATAAACGATCTCGCCGATCGCATCGTGGCTGCTGGAGTGAAGCGCGTTAAAGGCGATCTCGTCGGCGATGAGAGCTATTTCAACGGCGCGCCGCTCGGTAGCGGCTGGGAGTGGGAAGATTTGACGTGGGCTTATGGCGCGCAGGTTAGCGCGCTGACCGTTAACGACAATGCGATCGACCTCACGGTGAAACCAGGTGAGAAAGCTGGCGCCCCGGTGGTAATCACGACCGGCCCTCCGGCAACTTTCATGACTATATCGAATCGCGCGACGACGTCGGCCCGCGGGTCAAAGAGCGACCTCCAACTTTATCGGGGCCTGGGCGCGAACACGCTCGAGGTTGCCGGCAGCTTGCCGCTCGGTGACAACGGCTTTAACGGCAGCGTCGCGATTCCTGATCCCGCGCTGGCGTTTGTTTCGATGTTGCGCGACGCGCTGGTGAAACGCGGCGTAAAGATTGACGGTAGAGTGCGCACGGTTGGCGCACGTTCCGGAGGAAGTATCGTCCCCAATTCATTGATCGCCCTGACTTCGACAGTCAATGTCCCGCCACAACCTCTGCCGGTCGAAGTCGCCAGTATTCAATCGCCGCCCTTCAGCTTGATCGCAGCGCAGACACTCAAGCCAAGTCAGAACCTCTACACCGAGATAATTCTGCGCACGCTTGGCAAGATGACCAGCACCGGGCCCAGTCAAACCAATGAAGAAGCCGGGCTGATAGTCGTAAGGAACTTTCTGCGCCTGGCCGGCGCTAACGAAGCCGATCTTTCATTAAGTGATGGCTCGGGTCTTTCGCGCAACGACATGATCACGGCGAATGCCACGGTGCAGTTACTCACCTTCATGTCGAGGCACCGGTACGCGGCACAATTTCGAGAGGCCCTGCCAATCGCCGGCGTTGATGGAACTTTAAGAACGCGAATGAGAGGCACGCCCGCTGAAGGCAACCTGCGGGCGAAAACCGGCTCGCTCAGTTCCGTCGCTTCGCTGTCAGGATACGTAACCACGGCCGCGGGAGAGCATCTGGCCTTTTCGATGATGCTGAACAATTATCCGGACGCCGGCGCCCTGCGAAGAGATTCGATAGATGCAATCGCGGTTTTGCTGGCTTCGTTTGCAGGGAAGACTCAGTAATCGGTTTCGAATTGAAATAAGCAACCGTTGGATTGACCGACTTGGAGGGTGCAGTTATAGTCTCAAACATGAGCGCACAAAACGTAAAAGAGGAAGCCCGTCGTCTCGTTGAGAATCTGCCCGAGGATGTAACCTGGGACGATCTGATGTACCAGATTTACGTGCGTCAGAACATTGAAGCAGGCTTGGCTGATAGCGAAGCGGATCGAGTCATTGAAGTTGAAGAGGTTCGCAAAGGGTTCGGGCTGACAGATTGAAAGTAGTTTGGACCAAGTTTGCCAACAGTAACCTGCAAGCGATACATAATTACATCGCCCAGACCTCCGTCGATTACGCGCGGACGATGATCGAGGGACTTACCAGCCGGTCGCGTCAAATTGAAACCTTTCCGCTGGCGGGACGTGTCGTTCATGAATTTCAGGTTGGCCAATTGCGTGAAGTCTTCGAGCATCCCTACCGAATAATCTACCGGATCCGACCGGATCGAATTGACATTATCACAATCGTTCATATGTCCCGCCAGTTGAAACCAAACGATGAATCGATAACCAGCTGAAGTCTAAGCGAAGGAGGAGTCTTCATAGCAGTTGAAAACATCATCGGAAGTTGGCAGGAAGTTCGCACGGGATTGATAGACGAAGCCGCACAGATTCCGGCGGATCAATTCTCGTTTCAGCCAGCGCCTAATACACGTTCGATCAAGCAACTCCTCCAGCACCTCGTTGAATCGCAGAAGTCTCTGATTGGCGAGGTATGCCGTCCAGATACAAATTTGACGCGCGGATCATTTGCCGAGCAAATCAAACACTACGCGCCAGACGTCAGGAACATTGACGACAAGGATGGGTTGCTGAATCTGCTGCGCGCGAGCATGGATGAATCCGGAGCGCAGTTGCTCGCCGCCGGCGACGAATTGAAGAACACGATGAAGCGCTTTGACGGTAAGGAGATGACGAAGCTCGCTTTTCTTTCGTTCGCCATCGCGCACGAAATGTATCATCGCGGACAGCTCACCGTTTACGAACGGTTGCTGGGCATCGAGCCTGCACTGACGCAGCGATTTCGGAAGGCCTTCGGCGAAACGCCTCCATAGAAAACCTTGAAGCATCCACGGTTCACCAAATTTCACGGCTACGGCAACGACTACATAGTCTTTGAAGCCGGGCAACTGACTGAGGTCGGTGATCTGGGAGACTTTGCCCGGCGCATTTGTAATCGGCATTACGGCGCGGGTTCGGATGGCATCGCCGTAGCCAGGGCGTCTGAAGAAGGCAGTTCAGACTTTCAGGTCCGTATCTTTAACCCGGACGGCAGTGAAGCCGGCATGTCGGGCAACGGGACGCGCTGCGCTGCGGCATATCTGTTCTTTCACAATCTGTGGTCGAATGATCGGCTGCGGCTGCAAACGCGTAACGGCATCAAGCGTTATCACTTGCTCGAACGTTCCGGCGCGGGATCGTTTTTGTTTCAGTCTGAATTGGGCAAGCCGAGGTTGGGTAACACTTCGATCCCGATGTTGACGGACCAGCCGCTCGATCGCGTAATTGATTATCCTCTCGAAGTCGGTAACGAAACGGTTCGTGTGACCGCTTTGCAAATGGGCAATCCCAACTGCTGCATCTTCGTTGACGACTTCAGTGCGATTGACTGGCGGCGCCTCGGTCCTTTGATCGAGAATCACTCGCGGTTTCCTGAACGCACTAATGTCATCTTTATTCGCGTTCGCGATCGGGAAAATATCGAAGAGCGTCTGTGGGAACGCGGCGTGGGCGAAACCGAAAGCTCAGGTACTTGTTCCTGCGCGGCGGTCGTCGCCTCTGTCATTAACAACCAGACGGATCGGCGCGTGAATGTGCACGCCCCCGGCGGCGTGATTCCCATCGAATGGCGCATAGACGGCGAGGTTGTGCTGACCGGTCGCGCGGACGTGATTTATAGCGGAGAATGGCTGCGAGAGTAGTCCTTTCATAGTCTCAGGTTTTTAGCGAGGATCCCCCTGGTGCTAGATCTTCCCGTCCCCTATGGCCTTCGCCTGTTCGGCGGCGTCATCATCACAATCTTCTCGACTGCCCTGCTATCCGGCTGCACGGGCAAGGCCGTAACGGAAACGCCTCCCCCGGTAATTGAAGAACCAAAACCACCGACCGCTGTCCCCATGTGGCTCGGCAATGCGGAACGAAACTTTTACGGCACTGGTCCATGGAAAGATGGCGAGCTGAAGGTCATCTGGGAATTCGAAACCGAATCGATCAGGGGCAGACTTCATAAGGATCCGTGGGGTGGCACGTCCTGGCCGGGTCAGCCATCGATTCGCGACGATCGCGTTTACTTTCCTTCCGCGGATGGCTACGTCTACTGCCTGAACAAGGACGATGGCAGCGAGATTTGGAAGTTCCGAGGCACAGATAGTATGAAGGCCACGCCGGTGATTCTCGGCGACAAGGTCATCGCCAACGGCATCGATCATCATGTCTATTGTCTGAACGCGCAAGACGGGTCTGTCATTTGGGATTATCAGACCGGCTTCGAAGTCGATGGCTCCATCATTGTCGCGGGTGATCGCGTCTACTTCGGAGGAGAGGATCATAATTTCTACTGCCTGAACCTCGCTGATGGTTCACTCGTCTACAAAGTCCTCGTCGGCTCAGTCGAAGGCAGCATCACCATCAAGGATGGCCGGGTCTATCTCGGGACTGAACAGGGCGACCTCTACTGTATCGATCCCGCTGATGGCAAAACGATTTGGAAAGCAAAGATTGGCGCCGACTCAGATTCCACCCCCGCCGTCGCAAATGGTTTCGTCTACACGGCGGCTGAAGATGGAGTGGTCCGCTGCTACAAACAGGAAACCGGCGAGCTGGTATGGAACTTCGTTACTGAGGGCGGGCACCTCGGCCACGCCAGCGAGCACATCGGAATCTGGGCCAGTCCGATCCTGCTTGATGGAAAAATCTATATCGGAGCGAGCAATGGCTACATGTATTGCCTCAGCGCAGACAAAGGCGAGGTGGCGTGGAAATACAAAGCGCGCGGGCCAATCTGGGGCACTGCGCCGGTCGTCGATGGCCTTGTGGTATTTGGCGACAAAGCCGGATGGATTCACCTGCTCTCAGCCGCAGATGGAAAGCAAATCTCGGAACTCAAAATCGGCGACAACGTTAATTCGACGCCGGCCGTGCTGGATGGGCGCATCTATATTGGAGCGTTCAATGGAAAGTTGTATTGTTTGGGCATTGAAGAAGCGAAGAGCAAAGAAGCTGCTAGTCCTGGGCCGTCGCCAACCGGGACTCAGCCTGCGCCGAAACCTTGAGGTCGGGAGAAAGAAGTTTGTCGGGCACTGTTCGGTTTCTCCCTTCTCCCATTGGGAGAAGGGCTGGGGAAGAGGGGCGTAGCGGGGGCGGCTCAAATACTCAAGCCCTCTCCCCGACCCTCTCCCAAAGGGAGAGGGAGTGAGGAGAAAGAAGCGAGGTGGCTCATCGAAATTATTACCACTGACTACTAACAACTGACTACTGACTACTACTGACAAGTAATGATTCTACTAGTCGACAACACCATCGAAGGCCAGAGCTCGAGTCCGCGCGAGATTCGCTCGGCTCTGCAACAGATCGAGCCTGACCTAAGAGTAGTTACTGAAACACTTCACAATATCACACCGGAATTTGTTAAGACGCTCAGTCCTTCCCACATCATCCTCAGCGGCCAAAGCCATCCATGGGATCGTTATTCAGCAGAATCACTGGCCGGCGTCTTCTATGTAATTCGCAGCGCACCCAAGCCAATTCTGGGCGTGTGCGGCGGACAGCAACAGATGGCCCTCGCTTTCGGCGCGCCGGTTGGTTTGATCGAGCGCCTGGCGCCGGGCGAGGGCTATGAAGGGGCCTTCAGGGAACGGGGCTTCTGCACTGTCGAACTGGATTCACAAACTGGTAAGGGGATCTTTGATGGTCTGCCGGAAACTATCACGGTGTGGGAGTCGCACTGTGATGAAGTCAAATCACTGCCACCGGATTTCATTTGCACCGCGACCAATCAAGTCTCGCAAATCCAGGCGATGCAGCACGCGTCCCTGCCGCTCTTTGGCGTGCAGTTCCATCCTGAACTCTTCGATCAGGAACACCCCGATGGCCGGACCATCCTGGAAAACTTTCTTAAGCTGTAGGGTTTTAGTCCGGCAAACCTTAGTTTGTCGGACATTCACGTCCGCACGGGGTGGTCTTTCGCGTAAGAGTAGGCGCACCACGCGGAAACAAGGTGAATGATCCAACCTAGAATGCCCACCGATCCGATCCATGAGACACCCGTAACGATCAACCAGATGATTCCGATAACGACTCGCCCGTTATAAATCTGGCCTACACCGGGAATCAGTAGACTAAGAATTCCCGCCAGAAAGGGATCGCGCATGATCTGAAAACCTCCGCGCGAAACTATACGAGAGGCCCAGCGATTTTGTTCGGAGTAGGTTCTTGAACCGCAAAGGAGGGCTTTTCTCTGCGAACCTTTGCGAAATCCTCTGCGTCCTCTGCGTCCTCTGCGTTTAGATTCTTGCTGTTGATTGCGACTCAGCTTGAGTCGCGAGTCTATAGGTTGGAACCAACCCATGCCGGACGGCGGCTTTCGAAAACGGTAATCTCGGCCTCATGTTTCAAGGTCAGGCCGATGTCATCAAGTCCTTCCAACAGGCAATAGCGCTGGAAGTCTCCAACCTCAAACGTTGCCGCAAAGCCATGGGCATCGCTGACTGACTTATCTACGAGATCAACTGTAACCTGATAGCCTTCGATCGCGCGCGCGCGGCGCATCAGCTCTGCCACTTCGTCTTCAGTGAGGACTACCGGCAGCAGACCATTCTTCATGCAGTTGTTGGCAAAGATGTCGGCGAAAGATGGCGCGATGATTGCGCGAAAGCCGTAATCGGCCAGGGCCCAGGGCGCGTGTTCGCGTGACGAGCCGCAGCCGAAATTCTTGCCGGCGATCAGAATCGACGCGCCGTGATAGCGCGGTTCGTTCAGCGAGAAAGAAGTGTCAGTCTTTCCATCAGGCCGAAAGCGCCAGTCGTAGAAAAGGAATTCGCCAAAGCCGGTTCGCTCAACCCGCTTCAAAAACTGCTTGGGAATGATCTGGTCCGTGTCGACGTTGGGTCGATCGAGCGGGGCCACCAGGCCTGTGTGATTTCGAAATGGTTGCATGATCTCTCAGTTTCGAGTTCCGAGTTTCGGGTTTCGAGTTAGGCCAGAAGAGCCCGAAACTCGAAACTCCAAACTCGAAACTCACTTGTATTCCCACTCACGCACATCAACAAAGTGTCCCGCGATCGCTGCCGCCGCGGCCATGGCCGGACTGACGAGATGCGTGCGCCCGCCGCGTCCCTGCCTTCCTTCAAAGTTGCGATTGCTGGTCGAGGCGCAACGTTCGCCGGGCTGCAGAATGTCCGCGTTCATCCCCAGGCACATTGAACATCCCGCTTCGCGCCATTCAAACCCGGCCGCAAGGAAAACTTGATCGAGACCTTCTGCCTCAGCGGCACGTTTGACGCTCTGCGAACCTGGCACCACCATCGCGCGCACAGATTTGTGAACGTCGTGTCCTCTGACGACGCGCGCGGCCGCTCGCAAGTCTTCGAGCCTTGAGTTGGTGCACGACCCGATAAAGACCCGATCAATTGCGACCTCGGCAATCTTTGTGCGTGGCTTCAGGTTCATGTATTTAAGCGCGCGCTCAGTCGCGCGGCGTTCAGCTTCGCCTTTCGTTTCGGCGGGGTCGGGAACGATTCCGGTGACTGCCACGACCATCCCGGGACTTGTGCCCCAGGTGACGCACGGGGCAATCGCCGCGGCCTCGATGTCGACGATGCGATCAAATTCGGCATTTGAATCTGAAGGCAATGTTCGCCAGTAAGGAACCGCCTGTTCCCACTGCGCCGCTTGCGGTGAGAAGCGCCGGCCCTGGAGATACGTAAACGTCTTCTCATCCGGCGCGATCATCCCGGCGCGCGCTCCCGCTTCGATGCTCATGTTGCACAGCGTCATGCGGCCTTCGACCGAAAGCGCGCGGACCGCTTTCCCTGCATACTCGATCACATGGCCCGAGGCGCCGTCGGTGCCAATCTGTCCGATGATTCCCAGCGCGAGATCCTTGGCCGTCACACCTTCCGATAAGAGTCCGTGTGTGCGTACCAGCATCGTGCGCGGTTTGTTCTGCGGCAGGCACTGAGTGGCCAGAACGTGCTCGACTTCACTGGTGCCGATGCCAAACGCCAGCGCGCCAAAGGCGCCGTGCGTGCTCGTGTGGCTGTCACCGCAAACGATAGTCATGCCCGGATGTGTCAACCCCAGCTCTGGCCCGATGACATGCACGATGCCCTGTTCACTTGAATTGATATCAAACAGCGTGATGTCGAACTCCGCGCAGTTCTGGCACAACGTTTCGATCTGCCTCGCGGCAATCGGATCGGCAATCGGCAGACTGCGATCCGTAGTCGGCACGTTGTGATCGATAGTGGCTATGGTCAGATTGGGCCGGCGTACTCCGCGGCCGGCCACCCGCAGGCCATCAAAAGCCTGCGGCGAAGTGACCTCATGGACGAGATGAAGATCGATGTAAAGGAGGGCCGGTTCGTTCGGGGGATCTCGCACCACGTGCGCGTCCCAAACTTTTTCGAACAGTGTGCGAGACATAAGAAGAATGTCAGTTGTTAGTGGTTAGTTGTCAGTTCGGAACTTTGTATTTAGTACTTTGTGCTTTGTGCTTTGATTTCTTAACCAACTAGTTCTCTTACTGGTACGACACACCTCTGAATCCACATCCAAGTACAAAGCACCAAGTACAAAGTACGAATTACCACTGACAACTGACTACACAGCATGATAAGCATGCCGCATGTCGGCGATTTCAGCGACGGCTTCGGCTACAAGTTGCCCCATCTCAGCCGTGCCAATCAAGTGGCCGCTGGTTCCGTGCGCGATATCCATCGTGCGATAGCCGGCATTCAGGACGGCGCTGATCGCTGCTTCGATGTCCGCGGCTTCATCCTCCAGTCGCGCGGTATGGCGCAAGAGCATCGCTGCTGAGGCTATCGCCCCCAAAGGATTGGCGATGCCTTTCCCCGCGATGTCCGGCGCGGATCCATGTACGGGTTCATAAAGATCAACCGCGCCGCCGACAGTTCCTGACGCCAGCATCCCCAGCGATCCGGAAATCACCGCCGCTTCATCTGAAAGAATGTCACCAAACAAATTTTCGGTGAGTATCACGTCGAACCTTTTCGGGTTGGTGATGATGTGCATTGCCGCGGCGTCGACGTACAAATGATCGAGTTCGACTTGCGGATATTCCATGGCCACGCGCGAAACTGTCTGGCGCCACAACTGGGAAGTCTCGAGGACGTTGGCCTTATCAACCGAAGTTAGCTTGCGCCCACGTTTCATGGCGGCTGCGAAAGCAACACGGGCAACCCGCTCGATCTCGCTCACCGAGTAGCGCATCGTATTGAAAGCCACTGAGCTTCCGTTTTGTGAAATGATTCCGCGCGGCTCGCCAAAATAGAGGCCGCCGAGCAACTCGCGCACAAACAGAATGTCGGCGCCCTCAATAACTTCACTTTTCAACGGAGACGCGCCGGCCAGTGCGCGAAACGAAGTGATCGGCCGCAGATTTGCAAACCCGCCCAGCGTGCGCCGGAGAAGTAGAAGACCGGCTTCGGGCCTTTTATCCGTGGTCAGGTGATCGAAATCCGGCGAGCCGACCGCGCCCAGCAGCACCGCGTCGGCGGACACACAGGCATCGAGCGTCGCCCGCGGCAGGGGCGAGCCGGAAAGTTTAATGGCAGCACCGCCGGCCGGGTGTTCTGCGAAATGAAAGTTGTGGCCGTGAATGTTTGCCACCTCGCGCAAAACACGCACGGCCTGTTCAGTGACTTCCGGGCCAACTCCATCACCCGGAAGGACAACCATTCTTAGCTGCATGATCCCCCTTGTGAGGTTTGGAGTACCGCCTTTAGGCGGCATTCCTCATTAATCAGGGCTTTAATTAGGGGCCTTCCGCCTAAAAGGCGGTACTCCAAACTAACTATGCGGCGACCGAACGGGCCCACTCGCTCTTATCAATAGCGGGCCCTGCTTCCGCTGACAAAGCGACGTCGGCTACGACCAGAGAAATAAGATCCTGATCGTAAATTCGCTTCTTGCGATCGGCCAAATCCGTAAAGCGACGATAAGCTGCGTCCAGCTCGTTCCGGTCAAGCGTGTAACCGAGTTCCTCGTAACGCAACGCCAGCGCGTGCCGGCCTGAGTGCTTGCCTAAAACCAGTTCGTTAGTGGGCACGCCCACTGATTCCGGCGTCATGATCTCGTAACATAAAGGGTTGCTGATCACTCCGTGCTGGTGTATGCCGGCTTCGTGCGCGAAAGCGTTGCGCCCGACGATTGCCTTGTTGGGCTGCACGCCAAAGCCAATGATCTGCGACAGCAACTGACTGGTGGAATAGATCTGACTGGTGTCGATACCGGTCTCGAATGGCAGCCGATCCGCGCGCACGCGCATGGCCATGGCAATCTCTTCCAGCGAAGCATTACCCGCGCGCTCACCGATCCCGTTGACCGTACACTCAATTTGTCTCGCTCCGGCATCAATCGCCGCCAGGCTGTTGGCCACCGCCAGGCCGAGGTCGTTGTGACAGTGCACGCTGATCGTGATGTCTTCGCGATCGCCGACGACACGGTCGCGGACCGTGCGCACGAGTTGCGAGAATTCCGTGGGGAGAGTGTAGCCAACGGTATCCGGCACGTTAAGAATCGTCGCGCCCTCAGCCACCGCGGCCGCAAAGACCTCGCAGAGATAGTCCACGTCGCTGCGCGTCGCGTCTTCGGCCGAGAACTCAACTTCTTCCGCAAACTTTCGCGCCAGGCGTACTGCGCGCCTCGTCATCTCAAGGACTTCGGTCCGCGTCTTTTTCAACTTGTACTCGAGATGAAGATCCGACGTCGCGACAAAGGTGTGAATGCGAGGCCGCGCCGCGCCGGCTAATGCGTCTGCCGCCCGGCGCACGTCCAGCTCCGCGGTGCGGCAGAGCGCGGCGACGGTTACTTCACGACATTCGGCGGCCACCGCCTTGACCGCTGCAAAATCGCCATCTGAGGCAATTGGGAATCCGGCTTCAAGGATGTCGACCCCGAGCGTTTGGAGTTTCCGCGCCAGGCGCACCTTTTCGCTCAGATTCATTGAGCACCCCGGCGACTGCTCGCCGTCGCGCAACGTCGTGTCAAAGATTCTCACTCGCTCGGATGTCATCACACTCCACCTTCCGTTACCGATCTGGAAAGCGGAATCCTAAGCTGGGGGGCCCCTGAAAGTCAAAGTTATAATTCTAATGGAACAATAACTATCTGTGATATGATAACCGAAGCGCGAGCGATGGATAACCGATGGATATCAACCAACTGGAAGTCTTTCTGGCCGTGGCGCAAGAAAAGAGCTTTTCACGCGCTGCTGTTGCGCTGCACCGCACCCAACCGGCCGTGAGCCAGGCGATTCGGCGTTTGGAGGCAGAACTGGGCGAGTCCCTGTTCGATCGCTCTTCGAAAGACGGGACGCTGACCGCAGCCGGGCGGGTCCTGTTCGACTTTGCCCAGCAGATGATGAATCTGCGTCACCACGCCCATTCAGCGATTCGCGAACTGCGCGACCTGCATCGAGGCAAGCTGTCACTGGGCGCCAACGAATACACGGTGATGTGCCTGCTACCGCTAATCCCGATCTTCAGGGCGCGCCATCCGCACATCAAGATTGAAGTGAAGCGCAGTCTGGCCAGTCGAATTCCGGGCGAGATCCTGGGTCGCGACGTAGAGATTGGCGTCGTCTCTTTCAAACCCGGCGACCAGGCGATCAAGAGTGTTCCGATCGCGACGGATGAATTGGCTTTAGTCGTAGCTCCGGATCATCCGCTGGCCATTAAGAAAATCGTTTCGGTGCGCGAGCTGGGTGCTGAAGCGTTCATTGCGCACAACGTACCATCGCCTTATCGCGAAAAAGTAATCAAGACGTTCGAGAAGCAGCGGACGCCGCTGAACATCTCGATGGAGATGCCAACGCTGGAAGCAATCAAGCGCCTGGTGGAAAAAGGAATGGGCGTGGCGTTGATACCGCGTCTGGCCGCACAGGCTGAGATTTCGCGGAAGCAACTGGTCGGCTTAACTGTGCGCGAGATGCGTCTGGAAAGACGGCTGCACCTGATCTATCGCAAGGGCGCAACGCTGTCGCACGCGGCCAAAGCATTTATCAGGGTGGCGCGGGGAGTGAATGATAAGGAAGCTGAAATGGCTGATCAGATCTAACCGCAGAGGACGCGGAGGAATTCGCAGAGGAATGCAAAGGAATTCCCTCGGCGACCTCTGCGAAAAGCTCTGCGTTCTCTGCGGTTAATCTTGGAGAACCCTACTGCATCTTGACATCGACAATCTCGCCGCCGAAAGTGCGCAAAACCTGTTGGACCGACGGGTTCTGAGCCGCTGTCTGGCGGGTTTGTTTCTTTGATTGACGTACTTCCTCTTCGGGTGAAAGCGGCTCCTTGTTGTCACTGTCGTCTTTGATCGAAAAACGTATTCCGATTTCCCGACCACACACCTCGTAACACGCTTCACGCAAGGCTTTCGCGTTCTCCGCTTTTGCCAGGGTGTCGCGAGAGTGTCGAGCTGCCGGCGTGAATTCGATCAGCAACTCGTCGCCTTCCAATTCAGCACGGCTGGCGCCGTCAAGAGCGGCGATTAGCAACCGGCGTTTCTTCTTTTCGAGCTCGGACTTGATTTGGTCGACCTTCGAACCAGCGGGCGAGCCCGTGTTGGATGCAGCGACGGACGATTCATTTGTCGCTGGTCGTTCTGCACTCGCGTTAGCGCTTGCGCTTTTGACTGAGCCCGCTGAAGCTGCGGATCGAGCCGGTGTCTTACCAGGTCCGCTATCAGGAGTGGACTGCGGAGTCTTGCGCTCCGCGGGCGGCTTGCCGGTTCGCAAAGCGTCTTCGAGTTCGGTGATCCGGCCGACCAGATCACTTAAGGACGCCAGCCGGCGCATCTCCATCAATTTCACCAGGCCCACCTCGACCTGGTAACGCGGATTGGCCGCATCCTTCAAACTCGCTTCGGTTTCCGCCAGCGAGTGGAAGAAGCGCACCAGATCAGATTCAGAGAAAAGCGCGGCCTGTTGTTGCAGCGCAGACGCCTGCGCCGAAGAGGAATCGAGCAACTTCGGATCACCCGAGACCTTAACTACCAGCAGATCGCGCAGGTGACCGAGCACATCGCGACAAAAGTTGCGCAGGTTGTGACCGCGCATTACCAGATCATCGACGATAGCCAGCGCCTCGGCCGGCTTGTTCTCAGCAATCCCGTCTACCACGCGGGCCAGCACGTCGGCGCCGGCAATCCCGAGGGCCTTCTCAACGTCGTCGGTTTTGATCTTATCGCCCGCGAAACTGATGACTTGATCGAAGGCTGACTGCGCGTCGCGCATCGAGCCGTCACCCGCGCGGGCGATCTCCCGCACGGCTTCATCTGAAATAGAAATGTTTTCCGCTTCGGCAATAAACCGAAGCCGTTCGGCAATCTTTGCGGTCGCAATCGTCCGAAATTCAAAAAGCTGACAGCGCGAGGTGATCGTTTCCGGGACCTTATGTTCTTGGGTCGTCGCCATGATGAAGATCACCTTCGGCGGGGGCTCTTCGATTGTCTTGAGCAATGCGTTAAAGGCAGAAGGCGAAAGCATGTGCACTTCGTCGATGATGAAGACTTTGTATCGATCGCGAGCCGGAGCAATAGCGATGCTGTTGATAATAACATCGCGAACATTGTCTACGCCGGTATTCGAAGCCGCGTCGATTTCCAGTACATCCATCGAACGTCCTTCCGCGATCTCACGACAGGAAGGGCAGGCTGTCTCGTCAGTAGTGGCGCAGGGCGTGGCCGTCGGACTGTCCACCTTGTGACAGTTGAGGGCTTTGGCGACCAGACGCGCGGTCGTGGTCTTCCCCACGCCCCGCGCGCCGGAAAAAAGATAAGCGTGGTGCAGCCGCCCGTGCTCAATCGCGTTGCGCAGCGTGCGGGTCAGGACTTCCTGGCCGGTCACATCTTCAAATCTTTGCGGGCGCCACTTGCGCGCGATTACCTGGTAGGCCATCTGTTTGTTCGTGTCTGCTGACTGCGGACTGCGCGGTTTAAAGGTAACTGTGGAGATCGATATTTCTTAAGACGCTTCCAGGCAATGATGACGCTGCCGTCATCGTCTTTGCGTACCACTCGCAAGGCCACCAGCACATCGGATCCATGAATGTAACCGTAGGCGATTGAGCGTAACACGAAAGTTGAGTTTACCTGGATCGGGACCTCGCTGCGGTAGACTGCGCCGTCAAGCTGCACGCCCTGACGAAATCGCGACGCTTCAGACTTCGACGTCTCGAGCGAGCGCGCAGCCTGGTACCCCGAGAGAAACTCAACCCGGGGATCGTTCAGCGTAAGCTCTTCCAAAGGTACGTCCCCGAGACCTCGAAATATTCCGTAGTTGCTCGCGCCGAATCCGGTGGTTAGTTTATCGTTTTCCAGTTTGACATCAGAAGTGTAGCCGCTGGCGTGAGTATGATTGGCAAACGAATAGAAAGCTCCACCACCAGGAACGCGAAGTTCTTTGTGCTTCTGGTACAACTTCTCATCAAAAGCTCTTTCCGGCAATAGGCGAATCAATCCGGCATTTGACGTTTGCAGAAACGCGGCAGAGTTAACGAGATCATTCGTCGACGGAGCGAATAGTCCCTTCTTCACAATCCGGGACTCTGCCGGCGCCGAGTATTGATACCGACGAAGTTCTCGCTGGATCTCCGACCACTTTTGTTCAATTGATTGCACTGGCTGCTGGTAATCGCCGTACGGCGGTGGCGGCACCGGCGACTGAGCGAACATAGTTAGCGAAGCAACCAGGATGACGATTGGCGCGATAAGGACAAATTTCATCTGCGTGCACGCTCTCTATTTCTCTGTGGGCGAATTACTTTCGCGCCAATTCCGGCACCGGATACTTTTTAAGGAGTTTCCAGGCAATGATGACGCTGCCGTC
>JBGPWS010000347.1:0-4572 GCA_041492345.1 Pyrinomonadaceae bacterium
GCCCTCCGCTGCTAATCTTCAAGCAGGGTTCTTGAGATCTTCTAGCAGGTTCTTAGTTTAAGGCCTCGCAATTTTAGTTCTATCAGTCGCCGTCGTCGGCAACTGTTACTTTCGCGGTCGCCATGCGGCCCCTGATTTACAAGCGCGCGTGGACTGATCGACAGGAGCAGAATTGATGACCCGAGACGACCGTTTCTATGCCTTTATCGTTGCCCGTACTTCCCGTTCCAGAGCTCATATCCGTCGCATATGCGTCCACAAACGCTGGCTGAAGGCGTCTGCGCTGGGCCTATTCGCCGTTATGTGTGGACTGGTCTATGGGTTCTACGGCCTGACTCAGCAGGCGGCGCATTTGCGCATCGAGCACGAGAATCAGCGCCTGCGCGCAGAGAACGACAAGCAGCGACAAGAGCTGCAAAACTTGAACAACCGCGTGGATGCGGTTGAAGACACTTCACGAAAGCTGGCGGCCGAGGTACCAGGAGTTCAAAATGAAACTCAGGCCGTGCATGGTCAGGGCGGCCCGGCGCGTCCCGTTGACAGCGCTGCGGCATTGTCGGCATTAGAGTAAAAGACCGCGAGACTCGAGCGCGAAATGCGCATGTACGAGTCTTTCCTGCGGCAGCACGGCATGACGCCCTCGATTTGGCCGGTGATGGGCAAACTCGAAAGCGGCGTGGGCGGGCGTCGCAATCCATTCGGAGGCCGTGGCTATGAATACCATGAAGGTCAGGACATCGATGCTGCTTATGGCACGCCGGTCCAGGTTGCAGCCCCGGGCAAAGTGATCATTGCGGGATGGCAGAGAGGTTACGGGAACGTCATCTATGTCGATCATGGCAGCGGCTTGTCGACGCGTTATGGCCACCTCTCAGGGATTAATGTGAGCGTAGGCCAGACCGTGACGCGCGGACAAACAATCGGATTAGTTGGCTCGACTGGACGATCCACCGGTCCGCACCTGCACTACGAAGTACGCATTAACAATCAACCCGTCGACCCACGACAATATCTTCCGGGAGCGGAAAAACAGTAGAGAGATTCACATTCGCTAAAGTTCAATCGACCCTCGTCTTTCCCTTTCTGATTGCCAGGGCCTTTGGTACCATTCCTCGAACTCTTCGATTCTGATTAGCAACAAAGGAAGAATTCAATGACTTCGACGTACTCGCGTGCCGCCGCACTGATGTTGTCATTTTTGCTTTTTGTCAGCCTCGTACCGGTCTCGGTACTGGGTGACGAGGGCATGTTCCTGCCTGACACGCTCAACCAGCTGCCGCTGAAAAAACTACAGCAGCGCGGACTGAAGATTCCGCTTACCGAAATTTACAATCCGAATGGCCCGAGCATCAAAGACGCCGTCGTGATCGTCGATGGCGGCACGGGCGAGTTCCTCTCGGATGAGGGATTACTGCTGACCAACCATCACGTCGCTTTCGATGCCCTAGTGTCCGCTTCTGATCAGTCTAAGGACTACGCGTCAAATGGCTATCTGGCGAAAAACCGCGGCGAGGAATTGCCGGCCAAGGGCTATACGGTTCAGATTACTCAGACATTGAAGGACGTTACCGCGGACGTTTTAAGCGGAGTCACCGATGCGATGACGCAGCTGGAGCGTAATGCCGCGATTGCGGGCAAGTCTCGCGCGCTCGAGACCGCCAGCGCAAAGCCCGACGAGGGAATCACGGGGCAGGTGCTGCCACTGAATGAAGGGTTGTCCTATTACCTGTTTACTTATCTTGAGCTTCGCGATGTCCGCATCGTGTATTCGCCGCCCAAGAGCATTGGCTTCTTCGGGGGCGATCCCGACAATTTTGAATGGCCACGGCACTGCGGCGACTTTACATTTATGCGGGCCTACGTTGGTACGAATGGCAAGCCGGCTGATTACTCGGCCAGCAACGTGCCGTACAAGCCTAAGAAGTTCCTTTCGATTTCAATGGGTGGCGTGAAAGAAAACGACTTTGTCATGGTCATGGGATACCCCGGCTCGACGCGGCGTTATCGCGAAAGCTATTCAGTCGGATACAACCAGGACGTGTTTATGCCTTTCCTGATTGACCTCTTCAACAAACAGATCGAAGTTCTGCAAAAGGCAGGTAAGAACGACCGCGCACTTCAGATTAAGCTGCAGAGCAGAATTTTCGACATTGCGAACACTTTGAAGGATTTCGAAGGTTCGGTCGTCGCCATGCGCCGCGTCGGAATCGTCGATCAGAAACGCAAGGATGAAGCCGCCTTCACTCATTGGATCAGCAAGAATCCGGACCGGCAGAAAAAATATGCCGAGGTGTTGCCCTCGTTGCAAAAGGCCTATGACGAACCGCAAAAGACTCAGCCCCGCGACGCTTTGATTCAACAAATAGACGGACTCAGCGATCTGCTTCAAGTCGCCGGTCTAATCAGCTCAGCCGCAGCGGACAAGGAAAAGCCACAGGCGGAAAGAAACCCTAACCTGGCGATGCGCGCACAACGCGTGCGCACGGTGCTGGCAGAAATCCTCGCCGAGCGCGTCCCAGGTTTCGACCGCGAGATGGTCGCGTTCTACCTGCGTAAAGCAGCCGAGTTGCCACCTGGCCAAAAGATTGAACCGATCGAAAAGCGCTTTGGGAGCCTGGCAGGCGATGCTCGCATCCGCGCCGAAGAAGAGTTTGCCCGCGCGGTAGCCGAAAGCAAGAACCTGAGCACGGCAGATTCAGTTTCCAAGCTATTCGACATGACTACGGCGCAGTTACACCAATTGAACGACCCGCTGATTGATTTCGGTGGAGAAATCGCAGCGCTTAATGCCCAGGTAGCCGTGCGCACGCGCGCTTTCAACGGGATCGTGGGCCGCTTGCGGCCACTGTTGGTTCGCGGCATGACCGAGATGCGCGGCGGCACACCGTATCCTGACGCCAACCGCACGCTCCGTTTCACCTACGGCGACGTCAAGGGCTACATTCCCCACGACGCCGCGATTTATCAGCCGTTCACAAATCTTTCGGGAGTGATCGAGAAAGACACCGGCCGTGAACCTTTCGACGCGCCCGAAAAACTCAAGCAGCTTTATCGCACTCGCGACTTTGGTCCATACGCCACGCCGGATGGGCAAAACGTACCAGTCGACTTTCTTTCGACCACCGACATCATTGGCGGCAATTCAGGCTCGCCGATCATGAACGGGCGCGGAGAGCAGGTAGGCATCATTTTCGATGGCAATTATGAAGGACTCGGCAACGACTTCTTCTACAACGAAGCGGAAGGTCGCTCGATCTCGGTCGACATTCGCTATGTGTTATTCATTGCCGACAAGTTCGGTGGTGCGGGTTACATACTAAGAGAACTGGATATCAAGAACGCGCCGGCCGCATTGCGTCGTGCCGCTTGATGGCCCGATCACACTAAATAAATCAGCTAATCTAAACGGAGGAAAGAACCTTGAAGAAATTAACAATCGGTTTGTGTCTGGCGCTGACGAGTACAATGCTTGTCGGCGTCGTGTCAGCGAAACCCCTCGCGAAATTGAGCGCACCAGTTACCCAGGGGAACCGCTTCTTCAGCCACAAAGCAGCCGGTATCCGATTCGAACTGCCAAAAGGCTGGAAAGCAAAACCGGATGGCGAGGTTGTGACTGTCTCTACCGCGGACGACAGTCTGCAAATGGTCTTTTGGGTGCCCGATGAGGACACTTTCGATGCGGCCGTAAAGAACCTCGACAACGAACTGGGCAAGACGGTCAAGAACATCAAGACGACGGACAAAGGGACCTCGGACACTCATAATGGCATGCCACATTTCAGCGAAGGCGGGACCGGCGAGGTCAATGGCACTACAATTGAATGGAGCGTTGACGTACTCGCGGCCAAGAAAATCGTAATCATTTTGACTTTCGCCGCCCCCGGAATCGCGGAAAAGCATGCTGAAGAGGCGGCGAAATTCATCGCCAGCATTAAGAAAATCGAGTAACTCCGGACCGCCCGCGGGGTTTGGTCGGTCGGGGCTCGGGCCCAGAGGCCCAAATTTTTGTATTGACAGGCCAAAACCGCATCGTTTAGGATTCGCCGTCGTTTCAATTCAGTGCCGGGGTTGGCTTTACACCCGCCTTTGCATTTCGATTTGCAAGCGCAAAAAGACAAATGAAGTTTAGCTTTTTGCTTGGAAGTATGTGCACGATGATCGCTCGCTCCGGCGTGGGATCGCGTGTGCTTTGTTCGTTGTGTGTTTCCGTATGGCGCCCCAACTAGAAAGCGCGTCCGGCTCACAGCATTAACCTGATAGGAGGAGAAGTAGCACACCACCTTCAGTCTGTGTTACTTGTACCCGTTTTGCCGAATCGTTAGGAGGATTCGTTTGTATGTCTAGAATAACCGGTAAGGTCAAGTGGTTTAACAACTCGAAGGGTTATGGTTTTATTGAACAGCCAGGCTCTTCGGACATCTTCGTCCACTATAGCGCCATTCAAGGTGACGGCTTCAAAACCCTCGAAGAGGGTCAGGAAGTTGAGTTTGAAGTGACGCAAGGCCCGAAAGGACCACAGGCCGAAAAAGTGACAAAGGCGTAGGTCTCCCCGGCTTGCTATTTAGCAAAGCC
>JBGPWS010000279.1:0-6209 GCA_041492345.1 Pyrinomonadaceae bacterium
AGATAGCATCCGATTAGTTCAAATCAAATTGTCATCTAACTGACTGTTTACACTAGTCATAGAATTTGTTCAAGTATGGGCCTCGAGTACTAACTTTAGTTAGGGTTTCCTCAATCAATTAAGCGCGACTGAAGCGGTTACTTTAGACGCTGTCGGGTGACCAGGGCCAACTGATAGACGCATTTGCCTCTGGCAAGTTCTGTTAGGTTGCAGTATTCTTCGCACGCCCGAAAAACTTGTCCCCTGGAGCTAACCATGAACGCGAGACTATCTCTTCATAGGATTTGCACTTTTGCTTTATCTATCGCCGCTGCTGTGACCCTGTGGCAATTCTCATCCGGCGTGCACGCGCAGAAGGCTGAAAAGCCAAAGACCGCCCATCCGCCGGCTGCCGCCGAAAAGAAGCCTGCGACGAGCAAGACGGAAACATCGCCGAACAACGCTGAATATGGAGCGAAGGTCAAGGAGTACACAACTCAGTCGTACTTCATGACTGAGCTCGTAGATCATCTGCCGGCCTCGGACAAGGTTCCCTCGCCGGACAAGATTCTTGGTTATGAAGTTGGCGCGCCGGGCCATCTCACTTACACGAAAGACCTGTATCGTTACTACCGCGAACTGGAAAAGACTACCCGGCGAGTGCGCACGTTCGTCGCGCCGGAAAAGAGCGAAGAAGGCAAAGAGCAATTGCTGGTCGCCGTGGGGGATGAAGCGTCCATCGCGAAGCTCGAGCGTTACAAAGAAATCACTGCGAAGTTGGCCGACCCGCGGGGAATTAGCGACGCCGAGGCGGAACAGTTAATCGGTGAAGGGAAGGCCCTGTATTGGGCGTCCGGATCGATTCACTCGCCCGAAACTGGATCGCCGGAAATGTTGATGGAGCTTGCTTATCGTCTGGCCGTTGAGGAAACGCCATTCATCAAAGCCATCCGCAAAAATGTCATCGTCTTGATTACTCCGGCACTCGAGGTTGATGGCCGCGACCGAATGGTCGACACGTATAACTATCGCAAGGCGAATCCGGGCAAAGGCGTGCCGCCGCTGGTTTACTGGGGCCATTACGTGGCTCACGACAACAATCGTGACGGATTGGGCATGGCGCTGGCGCTGTCGCGCAATCAGATGAAGACTTTCCTTGAATATCATCCGACGATTCTGCACGACCTGCACGAGTCGGTGCCTTTTCTTTATACCTCGACCGGAACCGGGCCTTACAATGCCTGGCTCGATCCAATTGTCATAGATGAGTGGAACCTGCTTGCCTATCACGAAATTGAAGAGATGACCAAGCGCGGTGTGCCCGGCGTATGGACGCATGGCTTCTATGACGGATGGGCGCCGAATTACATGTTCTATGTCGCCAATGGACATAATTCGATCGGCCGCTTTTACGAGACCTTTGGAAACAGTGTCGCCGACACGCTGGACCGCACCGTGAGAGCAGAATCACAGCGCGATTGGTTCCGTCCTAACCCGCCGCAGCCCCGCGTGAAATGGTCGCTTCGCAACAACGTCAACATGCAAGAGTCGGCCATCCTGCTGGCGATGAACTTTGTTTCGAACAATAAGGATCGCTTCCTGAAGAACTTCTATCTTAAGAGCAAACGCTCGGTCGCTAAGGCCACGAACGAAGGTCCGGCAGCCTGGGTGGTGCCGGCCGATCAGGCACGGGTCGTGGAAGCAGCCGACATGGTGAACCTGCTCAGGCTGATGGGAGTTGAGGTCCACACGGTTGACAAAGAAATCAGCTTGAAGGATCAAAAGTTCCCCGCGGGATCCTACGTTATTCGCATGGATCAACCCTACTCGCGCATGGCCGACATGCTGCTCGACACGCAGTACTACAACGTGAATGACCCGCGACCATATGACGACACTGGGTGGACGCTCGGCGCGCTGCGCAATGTCAAGACTGTTCGTGTGACTGACAAGAGCGTCTTGCAGGCGCCGATGACTTTGTTGACCCGAGACGCGAAGGTCGCAGGAACTGTTACCAACGCATCCTCGCCCACGGCATATCTGATCAATCACAACGCCGAAAACACTCTGATGACGTTGCGTTTCAAGCTTAAGGATTTGAAGATCGCCGCTGCCGAAGAACCATTTGAAGCTGGAGGTCAGAAGTTCAATGCGGGAACTTTCATCATCAAATCGTCTGAGAATCCTGGTGACTTGAATCAGAAACTGGCAGCCCCGGTCGCTGACTCGGGACTGAAAGCGATCGCCGTTGACAAGCTCCCTGAAATCAAAAGCCACATGCTGGCAGTGCCGCGCATTGCGATTCTTCACACCTGGACGAACACCCAAAATGACGGCTGGTTCCGAGTTGAGTTTGATCGGCTCCAGGTTCCCTATTCATATATTTCTGATCAGGTAATTCGCGACACGCCGAACCTGAGAGAGAAATTTGATGTAATCATTTTCCCGCCCGTCGGAGGGTCAGCGCAATCGATCGTCAGCGGCATTCCGGTGCGCGGCGCGCCGATTCCGTGGAAAGGAAGCGACGTCACTCCGAACATGGGCCTTGGACCCGACCAGAGTGACGATATTCGCGGAGGAATGACCTTGCGCGGCGTGCTTAATCTCCAGAAATTTGTAGAAGATGGCGGCGTCTTTATCCCCATTACCAATTGCACGCGCATCGCGGTGGATTACGGTCTGGTCAGCGGCGTGGCGATTCAGGAGCCTCGAACCCTTCAGGCGCGCGGCTCAGTTTACAACGCGACGTTTTCTGATCGGCGGAGCCCGATTGCTTACGGCTATGCCGAGACTTTGCCGATTTACTTTAATCAGGCGCCTCTGTTTCAGATCGCGGCTGGTGGTGGCCCGGGAGGAGGCGGTGGTGGTGGCGGAGGCGAAGGTGGCGGTGCCGGTGGTTCGCGACCATCGGGCCGCGGAACAGTGACTGACCCGGACATCATTCAAGGGATGCCGTTGGCAGAGCCCGCTCCGCAACGACGGCCCGGCAGCGATCAACTAACAGAGGAGCAAAGGCTTCAGCAGGGCGCCTTTTTCACCCCGCCGGAGCTAAGGCCACGCGTGGTCCTGCGATTCGTTTCTGATGAAAAGAATCTCCTGATTAGCGGCATGCTGGCAGGAGGGTCAGAACTTGCAAATGCCCCGGCGGTCGTCGACGTGCCCGTTGGCCAGGGACACGTCATACTGTTTGCCAACAATCCGATGTGGCGACATCAGACTCAGGGCAGTTTCTTCCTTATCTTTAACGCGGCCCTGAATTATGATCATCTAAGCGCCGGCCGAGATCGGCCCGCGGATCAAAGGAACAGCGGAACGCGAACTGAAGACGGCAACCAGTAGTCTTGATCGGGGAGAAACGAAATTGGTGCCCCCGGCAGGACTCGAACCTGCGGCCCTCTGCTTAGAAGGCAGATGCTCTATCCGCTGAGCTACGGGAGCCCTGAAACTAAAGCGGAGCCCGATGTTAGCACGGCTCGGAAGCCGTTCCAAAAAACGTCTCATCAAACAAAGAGGCCGCCAGAAGATACTCTGGCGGCCTTTTCCTCACTGGAAGATAACAGGTTTTCGCTAAGCAGCGCGCGTGATTTCCGCGGCTTCGGCATAGACACGACGTCCGTTGAGAGCGTCGTCAATAATCTCTCTCACGGCCGAAATGTCCGGGTTAACATCCATTCGATCACACGCGGCAAGATGCCGAATGATTCCTTCGGTGGCGATTTCATTTGCCGTACCGGACAGCTTCGAAAAGCGTCGTGCCTGGATATGATCGATTCTTTGAAGCCGCTCAGCCAGCGGCAGGCCCTTGTCTAGATTCACGTCTTATTCTCTCTCCTTCATAACTAGCTCAAATCAACGCTCTCTTTTACTCACTATAGATGCCTCCTGAACGCTCACAGGATGCAAACACCTTGCAGTTTGTGGGAGATTTTGCAGAGTACAAACCCGAGAGGGGGTATAGGTAGCCTAATCTGTCCCAGCAAAACCCGATACTATAGCACGAGTCAGCGGACGGAGCCAGACAAATTTTCTTGCAAATAAATCCTCGACAAACCTGAGCTAAGCCCTAAGTGCGGAGTTTAGAGCCCGCAGGGACGCGGCGTCGGTGCGATAACGCACACATTGCCAGAAATATTCCGGGGGAGACGGAGACGGTGAGATTCTGGGCGCTCTCGCAACCTTTCAGTAGCACCACCTGGTCGGTTGAACGCTGTTGGTCGGCGGGGTCTGAGCCTTCCAGCCCAAAGGAAAAGCGCCGACACTGCCTCCGAGCGGAGACACTACGCCGACGCTCAATACTTTTCGCGAAGCCGTCTGAAAGCAGGCTGCTTGCTTACTTTTTCGGAAGGACCGAGTCCTTCATCGCTTTTCCGACGCGAAACTTCAGCGTTGTTTTTGCTGGAATTTGGATAGTTTCGCCTGTCGCGGGGTTACGGCCTTCACGCGCCTTCCGCTCTGAACGAACTAATTTTCCAAAGCCCGGCAGCACGAACTCGCCGTTGGTTTTTACTTCGGAAGTTGCCAGGTTTGCGAGATCTTCGAAAAGCTGCTTCACCTGGGCACGCTTCATTCCCGTGCGCTCCGCGAAGTAATTAATAACGTCGGACTGGGTCATGCGCTTCTTGCCTGTTGCCGTGCTGGTCGCCATGTGTGGTGTACCACCTCCAAAAAGTCAACGAAATGGGAAAACTGTCGCAGGCAGATATACCACAGACAACGCATAAAGTCTGCTAAAATTCGCACTTTTTCGGGCATTTTGGCAAAAATATTTTGTTTGGAGGTGGTTGGGCAAGCCCGCAGCCCTAGGCGTCAAGCGTAGCAATAGCATCCGGGGTGGCCCGTGGCGGCTCTCTTTTGGTCGTTTGGGTATTTAAATAGGGCCGCTCGGCGAACCAGAAGAAAAGCCAGGCAAACGCTACACAGACTGGAGTTGTGATCAAGAAAGCGGTCGCCAATTCCGAAAAACCGAGGAACCCAAAATGGTAAGACTCCATGACGACGAGTTCATGGGTTAGATAGAGGGAGTATGAGAACAAGCCAATCGCGGCAAGTAGCTTGATTAGGACCGGAGTCCGCAAAGCAGCACGCCAACGGCTTTCCGCAAGAACGAATCGGTTCAGTAGAACGAAGAAGCCGAAACCCCAGATGGGATGAAGAAATAACCAGAGAAAATCATGCAAGAGCCGGTTGAATTGCTCAACAATCGGGAGCAGATACGTTAGTCCAACCGACGCCAGCAGCATAACGAGAGCAAGCCTTCCGCGATATAGCCATCGGGGAAGCCTTACCAGGCCAAACATGGCCTCCACGCTCACAGCACCCAGCGCCCACGTGAACCAATGCGAAGCAGCGCCTTCTGATATCGGGACGTCGATCTTGTATCGCTGGCGAATGACTGTGCTCACAACGAACCAAAGAACTCGCGCGACTAAGCAAGCCGCCAATGTTCGCTGCCATCCCCAACGGTTACGCAAAAAGAGCAATAGGAAGTAAGCTAGATAAAGCTGCTCTTCGATCGCCAGCGTCCAGAAAACGCCGTTGATGCTATAGACCGTGTGGGAGTCGAGGTTGTGTAACATGAGGAGGTGCGAAATCACGTCCCAAACGTAAAAGGGTGTGAGCTCGAACTTCGTGGTAAATGCCGTAATGCCCAGGTACAGGATCAAAGCGATGAGGTAGGGAGGATATAAACGTCGGAAGCGTCGCTTCCAGAATGCAGTGAAGCTGACCGGCTGTTTGTTTTCGACCTGGGCTTTTGCTCTTGAAAGATGAATGCAGAAGCCAGAGATCACGAAGAACAGAAAGACGCCGACATAACCAAACCGGATCGCGGGCACGACCGGAACTGCGAGCCAACGAAGAACCCGCGGCCCAAACTGCGCATTAGGGCCTACGGCGTGATAAAGCACTACGCCGAGAGCGGCCGCGCCGCGTAAGGCGTCGACACTGCTGAGGCGACTCAATCGCGAACTGCTAGCCGCTGCGATCTGATTTGACACCGTTTTCTGCCGGAAGATCTTCGAAGATCAAGAAGGTTGCCGCAAAAACGGCCACCGGATGCGGCGGCCGTCGAGGGATCAATCCAAACTGCGTTTGGTCGGGGCGAGAGGATTCGAACCTCCGACCTCTCGGTCCCAAACCGAGCGCACTACCAGGCTGTGCTACGCCCCGTACTTACCTCCAAGTTTGCAATCGTCTCTTTGAAGCAGACCCGTTATTCTAGTCAGCGCTGG
>JBGPWS010000336.1:0-4794 GCA_041492345.1 Pyrinomonadaceae bacterium
AGTTGCGCTACAATCAGCCGTGAATGATACCTGTCGCTGAAGCCATCCAAATCGTCACGGCCCAAACGCGGCCATTAGAACCCGAGCGCATCTTCCTCGCCGATGCGCTCGGGCGTTTTCTTGCTGAAGACATTATTGCCGATACCGATCTGCCGCCATTCGATCGTGCGCAGATGGATGGATATGCAGTCCGCGCCGCTGATGTCTCAAGCACGCCGGCGCGTTTACGCATTGTCGGTGAATCAGCCGCGGGTAGCGGTTGGCATCATGAAATGAAAGCGGGTGAAGCGGTGCGGATCATGACCGGCGCGCCCGTGCCCGTCGGTGCAGATGCCGTGCAGCAAGTCGAGTTGACCCGTGAATCCCAGGGCGCTGAGTTCGTCGAGATTCTTGAGCCGGTAGTAACGGGCCGATCAGTTGTCAGGCGCGCCAGCGAAATCAAAGCGGGCGAAACGGTCCTGCGCGCGGGCGAGGACATCAACGCTGCGATGATCGCGACGCTGGCGTCGTTCGGTTACGCGCAGGTGAAAGTGGGTCGCAGACCGCGCGTCGCCGTTATGGCTACCGGAAGTGAACTCGTCGATGTCGATCAAAAACCCGGCCGCGATCAGATTCGTGATTCAAACAACTACACGATCGCTGCGTACGCTGCGTTGGCCGGTGCGACGGTCGCGCGTCTGCCGCTGGCCGTTGATGACACGGAAGAATTGAAACGACAAATCGCGCAGGCTGCCTTGCAGTCTGATGTGCTCATCACTTCCGGTGGTGTGTCGATGGGTGTTTACGACTTTACCAAAGCGGCCCTGAAAGAACTCGGCGCCGAGATTTACTTCGAGCGCGTGGCCCTGCGGCCCGGAAAGCCAACGGTTTTTGCCCGGCTCGGTAACACACTCGTGTTTGGGCTTCCCGGCAATCCCGTTTCAGCTGCTGTCACTTTCAATTTGTTTGCGCGTACTGCGTTGCGCGCAATGCAGGGAGCGACACGGCCAGAACTGATTGAGGAAACAGCGGTACTCACGCGTGACTTGAAGGGCTCGATCGAACGCGAGAGTTATCTTCCGGCGGTCCTGCGAACGGACGAGAAGGGAACTTTGCTGGCTGAGCCTTTGAAGTGGGGCGGTTCGTCAGACTTCGTAGCGTTCGCGCGGGCGACGGCGCTCGTTAATGTGCCGACTGGAGTGAAAATGATCGAAGCGGGTAAGGCGGTAACGGTTGTTAGACTGCCGGGTTAATCATTTAACTTAAGGCGAAGGACTCGGACAGGCATTCTTTGGATCGGCGGTCTTCACGCATCCGCTCGTCCACCTCGAGCCGTCCGGCAGTGAAACGGTCACTACGCGGATCTGAGCCCTTGTGATTCTTGATATGCTGCCGTTCTCGATGATCCGATCTCTTACCCATCCGTACATGTTGCCGCCGGGCATTTTCAGTTCAACCTCTTCTCCTGGGATCACGCCTTTCTCTTTTTCGGTTGGGGCACATCCATAGCAGTAGACGACCTGTACTCCTTTATCCAATTCGGGCGGAATCATATCAAGTTGAATCGCCAACAGCTTCTGCGACGAGACGTTCTTGACTCGAAACGAAATGTCCCTGAGCCAATCATCATTGGCCATGAACGGTTGACCGATCGTGATCGGCTTGCCATCAAAAAGCACATCTTCGATCTCTATCTCGTCGATCTGATCTAACGCGCGAATATTTGGTGTCGTTCTCACGCCATGGCTGCTGAGCGGATATTTCGCCCATTCAACGGTCTTGGTTTGGGTTTGTGAAAAGACGGTAAGCACCGCAAGAGGAAAGAAAACCAGGAGTCTCACAATTCCAGACGCGAGGATTCCATTCCATCGCAGAGACGTTTTGTCCCCTAATGACATATGATCTATTCGACGACCGGCAGAGCACAAACAGATTTTCCCACGAAGATTATTCTGTTATGCTCGGCGAAAAGCAAGCAGATTTCTCCGGGACTAATATCAACTTAGCTATCACAAGTCCGGATGAAACGACTTGGAACAATTTTTTAGCCTGATGCTATCTACTGCGATGTCTTCGACGTTAACCGATACGTCATCAAGTGCCTCAGCCGCGCCTCTCGCCCACCAGGCGATTCATGACACCGTCGTGGGAATTCTTGAAAAAGAACGGCGGGGCGCGTTGCTGGACGTGCCCGCCGGAGAAGGCGCGCTGGCGGCGCGTTTGATTGCGGCGGGATTTGAAGTGAGTTGCTGCGATCTCTACACGGAAATCTTTCGCCTGCACGGCGTCAGCATCCGCCAGGGTGATCTAAATGGCGACCTTCCTTTCGATAATCAGTCCTTCGACTATGTCACCTGTCTCGAAGGGCTGGAGCACATTGAAAATCCACAGCAGGCAATTCGCGAGTTTGCGCGGTTGCTGCGGCCGGGTGGGACTGTGATAGTAAGCATCCCCAACATTCTGAATATCGAAGAACGTTTGAAGTGGCTGCTCTACGGTTATACTTCGCACTTCAAGCCAATGACGCGCGCGCAGGTCGCGCGTCTGCGCGCGGAATACGACAACCGCGAAGAGATCGCTGCGCACGTCAATCCGATCGGTTATTCCGAGTTGCGTTACATCCTCGAAAGGTATGGCTTTCAGATCGCACGCTTGCATCGTGACAAGCCCAAGTCAAACGCCTGGCTCTACTGGCCCGTGGTGTTCCTGGTTCGCTTGATTGCGAGGCTGACTCCAGCCAATAAACGAGCGGAACGCTGGACTGAAGAACTGGTTTCGGATGAAGTCTTGTTGGGCGGAAATACTTTGATCGTGCATGCACTTCTGAAACATACTTAACCGCAGAGGGAGCAGAGGTTTTCGCAGAGGACGCAGAGCTTTGACTGATTACGAGCTTACACAGAAAGTCATTGGTTGTGCGATGAAGGTTCATAGCGGGCTCGGTCCTGGACTGCTCGAGTCTGCTTATCAGGAGTGTTTGTGCTTTGAGTTGATTAAGGCGGGGCTGTTTGTGGAAAAGCAAAAGCCGATGCCGCTGGTTTACTCACAGGTTAAGCTGGACTGTGGCTAGCGCCGATATTATGGTTGAGCGAAGGCTGATTCTCGAAATTAAATCAGTGGATGCGATTAACGACATACACCTGGCGCAGGTTCTCACTTATCTCAGATTGGCGAACTGCCGGCTGGCTTTGATAATGAACTTCAACGTCCTGCATCTGCGAGAAGGAATAAGAAGAGTAGTCAATAATTACGATGACTCTGCGTCCTCTGCGAAAACCTCTGCTCCCTCTGCGGTTAATATCGATACGAAAACTGCTCCGGCATGAATAAACTAACCCACATCGACGAGCACGGCCACGCCAAAATGGTTGATACCAGCGAGAAGCCAATCACCACGCGCCGGGCCATCGCCTCCGCGCGCGTACTGATGTCCGCTGCGACCGTCGCCGCGATTCGCGATCACACCACGCCAAAAGGCGATCCACTGGAAACCGCCCGCCTCGCCGGGATCGTCGCGGCCAAACGCACGGCAGAACTTATTCCTTTGTGTCATCCATTGCCGCTGACACACGTCGATGTGCGCGCTGAGCTTTCTGACGAGGGCGTACATCTGGAAGCCGAAGTCACCACGCGGGCCCAGACCGGAGTTGAGATGGAAGCGCTGACCGCGGTTTCGGTGGCCGCGCTCACAATCTATGATATGTGCAAGGCTTTGGATAAAACGATGACGATCACCGACGTTCAACTCGAGCTTAAGACGGGCGGAAAATCAGGCGACTACCGGCGCGATGCAAATCGGCCGGGAACAAGTTGACGTCGTTCTGCGTTCATCAGCATGTGGCACAGACTTTAGGAATCTCTGAATTAGTCAGTGGTCGGATGTTCTTATTTATCCCCCTTCTCCCGTTTGGGAGAAGGGCCGGGGAAGAGGGGCGTAGCTGAGGATGGCGCGAGCCTTAAGGCCCTCTCCCCAACCCCTCCCAAGGGGAGAGGGAGTTAAGAAGCGGATGAAGTCTGTGCCACTTCGAGGAGGGCTTACGAAATGAAACTGCGACTTTCCCAGGATGCCCGGCCCCAGGCGATGACGCTGCTAATCGCCTCGGCGCTTTCAATAGCGTTGTGGTTTATTCCTTTTGCCGAGATTCTGAGTTATCCCTTCCGCATCTTTGTGACTTTCATTCACGAAGGCGGACACGCCGTGGCGGCGCTCGTCACCGGTAACTCGGTGCAGAGCCTGAGCGTGGCGATGAATGCCAGCGGAGAAACCTATACGACCCAGGGTGGAATGTTTTCGCAGATGCTGGTTTCCAGTGCCGGCTATCTGGGCGCAATGACTTTTGGCGCGCTCTTGCTCGTGCTGATTCGGAAGGCGGTGGCCGCTCGCATAGTGCTCGCCGGTTCGGCGCTGTTGATACTAATCCTGACGACAGTGTTTGGACTCATCAAACCGATGGTGGTCGGGTCGTGGGGCTCGCTGACGGGAATTCCATTCACCTTTTTTGCGGGCATAGCCCTCGCGATTGGCCTGGTCGGCGTGGCCCGATTCACGAGCGCACGCGTCGCGACTTTTGTCTTGAGCATGCTCGCCGTGCAATGCGTGCTGAACGCCTTACTTGATCTAAAAACAGTTTTCTTTCTGTCGTCGCCGTTCGCGCCGTCGGTTCACACGGACGCCGCGAACATGGCCAATGCTACCGGCATTCCGGCAGTCATCTGGACAATTGTCTGGATCGTATTCGCGTTTGCAATTCTGATGGGAGCTCTGCGACTTTACGTCGCCGCGCGCGACCGCGCGTTTGATGCGAAAAAAGATTC
>JBGPWS010000410.1:0-2820 GCA_041492345.1 Pyrinomonadaceae bacterium
GAACGATGATCGATCTCTTTGGTCTTGCCCTGCGCTTGTTCGGGTGACATGTAGCCCGCGGTGCCCAGGATCATCCCCGGCTTCGAATGCTGCGGCAGGATTGCAGTCGCTACACTGTTTGCCCCTTCGCTGGTTGTCGTTGACGATTGCTGCGGCTCGACCAGCTTTGCCAGGCCGAAATCCAGAATCTTGGCATAACCGTCGTGAGTGATCATGATGTTGTCGGGTTTCAAATCCCGATGAACAATTCCCGCCGCGTGCGCCTTCGCCAGTCCTTCAGCAACGTGCTGCAAGGCCCTCAGCAATTTTTTCAGCTCGGTCCGTTCCTCATGAATCTTCTCGCGCAAAGTGACACCGTCGACTAACTCCATGGTGATGAAGTGGGTACCCGCGTGTTCGCCGATTTCGAAAATCTGCGCGATGTTGGGATGGCTGAGGGCCGCGGCAGACTTTGCTTCGCGAACAAAACGTGCCATCCGATCTCGCTCGGAAGCCACCTCCGCGGGCAGAATCTTCAGCGCCACTCTGCGTTCGAGTTTCTTGTCTTCCGCCAGATACACCTCACCCATGCCACCCACCCCGAGCTGTGAGCGGATTTCATAGCGACCGAGTTTTGTGCCGGGTGAAAGGGCCATCATTTCACTTCGCTGATTACGGTTTGAGTCCTACGCGTTCGACCTGATTCGCGAAGCGCGGGTCTGACCGAAGAGGTTCGAAGATTGGTTCTACGTTAAGCCAAATTAGATTGACCGAGCGATGCCAAATAGACGTTGCCCATCGCGCCCGCGCCGAGCGGCGAGCGGATTTGGTAGCGACCGAGTCTTGTGCCGGCAATCAAGCCCATTATCCTGATTTGTCGGTGTAACGATAGACGCTTCGGTGTTTACCGTTTGAGCAGGATCAATATACCAGCAACGATGCCAAGCACGGCCAAGCCAGTGGTGACCATCGAAGAGGGTTTCACGCTAAGCAACGGCAAGAGTCCGATGAGAATCAACCAGAGGCCGAGTAAAAGCATTCCCAGATTTCTGCCTGCCAAACTACTTGTTAGTGACATACGTTCTCCTTTTTTCCAATGCGGTCAATGAATCAACGCTTCAATTCTTTTTCAACCGAGACGTCCAGTTGGTGGCGACGGTAATAGACAAGGATGGTGCGCCGGCGTTGCTGTTAATCAGGAACCGTTGGCCGTCGGCCGTGACATCGTAGCGGTCGTCGTTCTCCATGGTGACTTTGAAAAGCGCTACCGGAGAGCCGGCCTCAATAGTAGCGCCGCTCTTGATCGGCACAGCCATCAAATTTCCATCAGCGGCGACAGCCGCCGGCAGGACTTTGATTGCCACGTCGCGATTCAACCTCTCATCGCGCGCGCGATACACCTCGCCCATCCCGCCCGCGCCAACCTTCCAGCGGATTTCGTAGCGACCGAGTTTTGTGCCGGCGGCAATCATCGACAGCTTCTCTTCCAATCAAATCACCGCGGTAGCCCGACGCGGCGTATAAGGACGGCGAGGCGCGGATCTGCGGGAAGAATTTTGATCGCGACCAGGCGATCGAGTTCCGGGTCAAACGCCAAATAGACTTCGCCCATCCCGCCCGCGCCAATCTTGGAGCGGATTTCGTAGCGACCGAGTTTTGTGCCGGTTGTAAGACTCATCATTGGCGCTTCAGATCACTGGTCCAGTTGAGCACAACCGTAATCGGTGCGGGATTGTTTCCTTCAACCAGTCGGTTGATGAGGAAGCGCTGGCCGTCGGCAGCGGCGGCGTAAGAGTATCCATAAGCGGCTTTGGCATTCATGGGAAAGAGGACTGTGGGAACGCCGCCTGCAACGACATTGCTGACTTTAATATTCACGGCCGTCAGTTTTTTGTCGGCGGAAATGAAAAAAAGTTCTTTGCCGTCGGCGCGCCATTCCGGCCAGGACCCGCCGCTCGTGGACATCTGCGTTTTCGTGCTCGAGGCGGGAAATGATTGCACATAGATTTCATGCCGGCCCGATTCGTTTGACGCATAGGCAACCCAGCGTCCGTCTGGCGAGAATTGCCCTTCCATTTGATCGAATGAAGTCGATTGCAGGTATGGCTTAGGCTGACGGTCGCCAGACAGAGGTACGAACCAGAGCCCTACCTTCATTTTGGAGTTCGAATAGTCGTAGTTTTCATAGAGCGCGAATTGTCCATCCCTGGAGCAGCTCATGACAAACTTTGCAGTACCCGACTCCAGGAGCAACTGGTCATCCCCAGCGCCACTGGCCGGTTTTTCATAAAGGTTTACCGCGCCACCGCCGCTGCGGTTTGAGCTAAAGAGAATTCGAGCGCCATCAGGCGACCATTGAGGACCGAAGTCCCATTGCGGGTCGAACGTCAATCGAGATGAAATGCCGCGCGCGAGATCAAACAACCAGACATCACCGTTCCTTCCGTCGGCGTCCAGCATTTCAACGGCTGCGCGTCCCTGGTCGGGAGAGAGCGCGACATGAACGTAGTTGTCCGGCTCTCCGACCGTTCCCAATTGTTTGCCGGTTCGGTCAAACCAGGTGAGCTGAGACGTCGGGTTTCCGGATTGATAAGTCAGGAGCCCGTTGTCGGAGACGGAAAAATCAAACTCATGGTTTTCACCAACGTCCGCGATTTGATCGGCTATTGTGATTGGCTCGCCCGTCAGCTTCAGGTGATCCGCATCGAAAGGCTGCGCGACCAGCGTACCTTGTCGCACGAAGAGTAAATAGCCAGACGCGTAAGCAACGCGTGAGACAGCAGCATTCAAAAGCGTTTGGCTGTTAGGCGAATCAAGCGAGCCAACTTTGATGCGGTGATC
>JBGPWS010000373.1:0-3947 GCA_041492345.1 Pyrinomonadaceae bacterium
AGAGCCGCATAGACCAAAGCCAATCCACGATAGGCTTGATCAATCACGAGTGGATCCCGCTCCACCACTTCAACCAGTGTCCTTGCGGCTTCTATCTGTCCTGAAACCGCATAGATTTGGGCCAGGGCCAGAGTCGTTTCGACTTTGTTACCGGTGAGCGTTCCCCAGGTCCGGTTTTCGGCGATAGCTTCATCGAACAGTTCCTTGCCTTGATACGCAAGAGAGAGAAGGCGATGGGCGGCAGCGTAATTCGGGTCCAACTCTAACGTTTTTCTTGCCATCTCGATAGTGGCATCGTACTGACGACTGTAATACAGGGCTAAGCCCTTGTCCTTGAGTATCGCCTGTGAAACCGGGTCCAACTCTGCCGCCCGTGAAATCATTCGGACAGATTCCTCAAGTTTGCCCATGTTCAGAAACCATTGGGAATACCAGTGGTGCGCTGTTGCATAGTTCGGATTCAATTCGAGGGCCCGCTTGAATTCCTTCTCGGAATTCACCCAATCCCACTTCTTCAACATGAGTAGACTCGCAAACGACGTGTGGACTTCCGCCAGCCGATCGTCAATTTCCAATGCTTTCTTAACTGCCGCCTCTGCCTTTGGGTATAACTCCTTACGCGGAATGTTTCCGAATTCGCCTAACAAACTGTATGAATCAGCAATTCCAGCCCACGCCAGCGCATACTGCGGATCCTTTTCAATTGCTTTTTCGAAATGCTTAATAGCAGTCTTCAGTCCTGCTTCACTTCTTTTGTTCCAGAAGAAACGACCCTGGAGATAAAGTTGATAAGCCTCGGTGTTTTCCGTGAAGCGTTTCTTGAGAATTTGTTTTTCGTCAGGGGACAGGCGGAGTTGAAGTGCTTGAACAATTTCCGCCGCGACCTTCTCTTGAATGTCAAAAATGTCCTCCATCGTGCCGCGATAGGTTTCCGCCCATAAATACACGTCGCGCATCGCGTCAATGAGTTGCGCTGTGATTCTGAGATCTTTGCCCTGTCTCCTCACACTTCCTTCCAACAGATACTGCACGCCAAGATCGTTAGCCGCTTGCTTATGGGTTTTCCCTTGTTTCACATAGCGCATAGTTGAGCCGCGTGCGACTACTTTGAGCATTTGCAGTTTGGAAAGATTCATTATGATCTCTTCCGTCAGCCCCTCGCTGAAGTACTCGTTATCCTTTTCAGCGCTGATATTGGCAAACGGCAACACTGCTATTGAATTAAGAAAGGCGGCCGGTTGAGTTTGTGCAATATTCTCCCCTTCTCCGCTGCGGATGAGTTCGGCGTCAACCAACATTCGAGTTTGCAATTGCTTCAAATCGCTGAACAATTCTTTCGCCGACTGGTAACGCTCGTCTCTATTTTTGCACACCGTCTTGGTGATGATGCGCTCAAGTTCGGCGGGCGTGTCTTTGCGATGTGTGAGAATCGAAGCAGGCTCTCGATGAATGATGTTGGCCAACACATCGGTCATCGTCTCGCCCTGAAACGGTTGTTGGCATGTCAGCATTTCATAAAGCACACAACCAAAACTCCAAATGTCCCTTCGTGCATCCGTCTCTTTGCCTCGCGCTTGTTCGGGCGACATATAGGCAACCGTCCCCATAATGACACCCACTTTGGTTTTGACTTGTACTTTTGTTTCGCCTTCAGTTTCAATTTCTGAATTCTCTGTCGCGCTCAGTTTCGCAAGTCCAAAATCAAGGACCTTAACAATACCGTCCTGGCGAACCATCACATTGTCGGGCTTAATGTCACGGTGAACAATTCCTGCCCGATGCGCTGCGTCCAGCGCCGATGCGACTTGAACGGCAATATCAAGTGTGCACTTGAGACTGAGCGATTGCCCCTTCATGCGCGTGTGGAGAGTTTCGCCGTCGATGTATTCCGTAGCGATGAAATGCGTGCCGTTAGTCTCACCGATTTCGTGAATCGTAATGATATTCGGATGATTGAGTGCCGAAGCAGATTTCGCTTCACGGACAAAACGGCTCATCCGATCCCTATCTTCGGCAAATTCCTGTGGCAAGATTTTCAACGCGACTCGACGGTCGAGTTTGGTATCCTGCGCCAGGTACACTTCGCCCATTCCGCCCTCGCCGATCTTTGAGCGGATTTCGTAGTGACCCAGTCGTGTGCCAGCAGCGAGAGTCATTGAAATCGCCTGGAGTCATGAGCCACTTACTTCACCACGACGCCCACGTTCGCAATCGTCGCGCCTTTCGTCATTGACGGCACCGCACAGACGTAAAGCACGACACCCGCTACCGGCGCGCGGGCTTCAAAGATAACCTTGCCCAGATAATCCGTGACATAGCCGACCTTCATTCCCTGCTCGACCCAGGTGCCGCGTTTCACCAGCGGATAGAACATTCCGGTTTGTTCGCTCGCAATAGTCACGACTTTTTCGATCCAGACCGGATGTTCGATCACCGGCGGAGCGCCGGGAAGCATCTTCAAGTAGCGCATCACACCCAGGCAGCCATTAATCAGCGCGTTAAGATCGTCCGTTTCGACGGTGCCGGCGTAACCCGCCTCGGCCGTGATGGACGGCTTGCCGCGCGTGGTGGCGGTGTTTTCCAGATAGCGCGAAGCCTGCGGGTCTTTCGGCCGGTCAGCCGAGATGATGATGTGATCGAGGCCAAAGGCCAGGACCATCTCTTTCGAAATTTGATCCTGCTTCTCGTTGCCGGTCTTCGTCCAGTAGCTGTAAGGCCGCAGGCTTTCATCAAGATCGCCGCCGTGCAGATCGATCAAATGATCGCACTGCTCGACCACCTGTTTCGTGATCAGGAACGAAGCGCGATCGGTTTGGGTGCCGTCCATCTTGCCGGGGTACCATCGATTCATGCTCTTGCGATCGACCGGATTCAGGTGCGGCACTTTCTGTTCAAATGACTGGATGTTAATTAGCGGGACGACGATCACCGTCCCGGAGATCTCCGCCGGGTTGAGAATGCCGATCAATTTTTCCAGCGCGATGATCGAAGTGTATTCAGTGCCATGAGAGCCGGCGACGATCGCCAGCACCGGCCCCGGCTTCGCGCCGTGAAAAACAGCTACGGGAATGCTCAGGCCGGCATCGCTGCCGGCGGGCACCTCAATCGTGCCGGTCGCCCTCTGACCGCGCGCAGCGGTGGCGGTACCGACGGTAAAGGTTGCGCGATCCTGCGCGGCTGCGGAGATGACAAAAAGAAGGGTAAGTCCGGCGACGGTAATCAAACGTGACATGATCAACTTTCCTTTCCGCAAGAGATCATCCTGCGTCACTAGTGTGCGTGCCTTCTTCCGTTTGGACAAAACCGATTCACCAAATCACACGAAATGGCACTAACAAACCACTTCCGCTTCGTGTGAATTCGTGGATCGCCTTTCTGTTGTTGTCAGCAATCTCTTTGCTTGAACCGTTTTCAGCAGCCAGCTACGGCAACCCTACGCGCTGCACCAGGTCTACAACCCACTCGCTTTTTCGGCGCCGAGTCCAGTCGACGCGCGCACTAAAAGCTCATCGTACTTTGCCTCAGCCGCTGGTTCCCTTCCCAGCAGAGTGCCCAGAACAGCGCCGACGAATCCCAGCGGAATGCTGACTATCCCCGGATTCTCGAGCGGGAAGATCGGCGACGACTGAATCAAGTGACGCGCAGCGGCGGTCGCGCCGGGCGCATCGACTCCCATGATGCTCGGGCCGATGATAATCAAAAGAATAGACGCCACCAAACCCGTGCCCAACCCACACACAGCGCCGCGCGTGGTAAATCGCTTCCAGAACAAAGACAAAACAATCACCGGCAGATTGGCAGAGGCAGCAACGGCAAAAGCCAACGCCACCAGAAACGCGACATTCGCGTTCGGACCCAGCAGGATAGCGACAGCCATCGCGACTGCGCCGACGACGAAAGCCGTTACGCGCGCTACTTTCACTTCTTCTCCCGGCTTGCGCTCAGTG
>JBGPWS010000026.1:0-21534 GCA_041492345.1 Pyrinomonadaceae bacterium
AATTTCGTTCTCCAGTTTTCCGTCGAGGCTGTAGACGTAAGCCCGCGTCGTCACGTCCTTCAGATAAGTCGCAAACAGCTTTCCGCCCGCGGTCGAAGTGATCTCCAGCGGCTCGGGGCGCTCCGGCAGAATGTCTTTCCACGACTTTGTCTGCGGATCGTAAAGCACGACTTTGCCGTTGGGCGCGCCGTGGTTAGTCTCGATCAGAAACTTGCCCTTAACGTCGTCGATTACGCCGTAACTGTCATCGCCAATCTCAGCCACAATGGGGGTGAACGGCTTGTCTCCGTGCGCCAGCTCGCGGAAGAAAACTGAATTGCCTCTCTTCCCTGCGGAAGAGTCCGAGACACCAAGAATCTCAAAGCGCTGGTCCTCAGTCACGCCGATCGACTGTCGGCGTTGCGGGTGTTCGTTGTCTTCGTAAACCAGTTTGTCGTCTGACTGCGGCGTGCCGACTTTGTGATAGTAAATCTTTTGAAACTCGTTCTTCGTCGTCATCTTTGTGCCTTTTTCAGGCGCGGGATAACGGTTGTAGTAGAAGCCTTCGTCGCCACGCCATGACGCGCCGGAGAATTTGACCCACTGAAGATGATCAGTCAAAGCTTTTTTCGTCGCTATGTCGAGCACGTAGAATTCATTCCAGTCCGAACCACCTTCTGAGACGCCATAGCTCAAATATTTTCCCGTCTTCGAAAGCGACGGGCTAACCAATCGGGAAGTGCCGTCGGCCGAGAGTTTGTTCGGATCGATCAGGAGTTCCGTGGCACCGTCAAGACCCTTCTGCTGGTACCAGACGTTTTGGTTCTGCAAACCGTCGTTCTTCGTGAAAAAGAACCAATCGCCGCGGCGCGTGGGAGCAGTAAACTTCGGATAATTCAGGAGCTTGGTGAGCCGATCCTTGAGCTGCGGTCGATAGGAAATTTTGTCAAGATAACCAAAGGTCACTTTGTTCTCAGCTTCTACCCACGCGGCGACTTCCGGCGCGTTATCATCCTCAAGCCAGCGATACGGATCGGGCACTTGAGTTCCGAAGTAGGTATCGACTACGTCGCCGCGCTTCGTCTCTGGATAGGTAAGCTTTGGGATATCGCCATCGTGCGCACTTACAGGTCGAGGAAGCGTGGCAAGTGTCATGGACAAGGCCACGGCAATTAAGGCCAACGACACAAGAGCTATCTTGATCTTCTTCATTTGATTGGTCCTCCGGGCGCGATGCAAATTCTCGGGTGTCAGACGAATGCTCTATCGGGCCAATACTTTAGTCGAGCGGCGTCTAAAAATCCAACTGACCCGGTGCTTGCGATCAAAGCCGGTTGCGTAGTTCTATTGCGGCGTCTCAATTTCTTAACGTTCGTTCCAAAGAATTCAAGGAGTCGTGACCTTATGCAAACTTCATTGGCAATTCTCTTGTCGCTGGGACTTGCGTTGTCTGTTCTTCCTAACAAACTTCCGCGGGACACCGCAACCTCGTTCACGCCTAATTCCAGAACCACGTCAACCGAAGTGATCCTCCTGGGTACGGGCACGCCATATCCCGACCCGGCGGCTTCGGGGCCGGCAACCGCTGTCGTTATCGGCGGGCGGGTACTTTTATTCGACGCAGGCCCAGGCGTGATGCGGCGTTTGAAAGCGGCCAATCTCCCCATCAGCGGGCCAGAGGCGCTTTTCATCACCCATCTGCACAGTGATCACACTTTGGGTTATGCGGACCTAATGCTCACGTCATGGGTAATGCGCAGGCGCGCGCCGTTCCCGGTCTATGGCCCGCGCGGATTGCGAAGAATGACCAATCATCTGCTGGCAGCGTATTCAGAGGACATTAATATTCGCGCGAACGGATTAGAGCACGAAGTGGCCGGCGGGTATCGCGTCGATGTACATGAAATTCGCGCGGGAGTTGTTTATGAAAAAGACGGTGTGCGCGTCACTGCGATTGCGGTGCAGCACGGAGCCTGGAAGGATGCCTTTGCTTATCGCATCGACACAGCCGATCGTTCGATCGTGATTTCAGGCGACACTCGACCGAGCGAAGAGTTGGTCAAAGCCGCTCAGGGCGTCGACATCTTGATCCACGAAGTCTATTCCGCTGCGCGCCTCAAGCCGGAGGATCGCCCGGGCGGGCAAGACTGGCCGCGCTATTGCCGCGAGTACCATACGTCGGATGTGGAACTTGGCGCCCTTGCAGTTCGGATCCGACCAAAGCTGCTAATTCTCGATCACATCGTTCGCATGGGGGCGAGCGATGAAGAGCTCCTGATAGGTGTTCACGCCGGCGGCTATGAAGGAAAAGTTGTCGTGGGGAAAGACCTGGAAAAGTTCTGAGGATGGCTCGGACGGAAAGTTTACGCGGCACGCGGTGAGAGCGTAATCGCTTCACTTTCGGGCCTTCGGCCCGGACGTTGGAGACGAAGGGTCAGACATTTGAACAGCAGCTTCGGATGACCGCTCACTTTGTCCCAGATCGGCTATGGCCACGACCACTAATAATACCGTGACGCCCAGGGTGGCGAGAACGTACAGCAACGAAGTCTGCTCGAAATAAATCAGCAGAAAGACCAAAACCGCCAGGGCCAAAATCCAGAGGTAGGTAAAGCCGCGCCCTCTCTTGGCTTTGTTAGATTTTATTCTTTGACTCATGCTTGTGTTATCGGCTTTGCCGAAGACAATTGAAAGGCCGGCTTTGCCGGCCAGCCTTGAGATATTTAACTTGATGTCGCTTTCAGTAAAGAACTCTCTGCGGCAGAACTCCCGCGGTTCCCTTAACCGCATTCAAAAAGAAATCGGCCAGGTTCTTGGGAGCGAATGTTCCAATCTGCCTTACGTCAATGATGTCGTAAGCCTGCAACAGAACGTCCTGTTGCTGTCCTTTCCTGATCGCGTCGTAGTTGAATTTTAGATCCTCCGAACCGATCTTGCCTTCCTTCTGACGATAAACATGAATTTCGCCCGTCTTTGCCTGTCGAATCGGCCCGCCCGCCATTGCCAGCGCTCTGAGCAGAGTCATCCCATCTTTCATCACGATTGGTTGCGGTGCAACTACCGCGCCGGTGACGTAGATAGGTTCACCTTCTGTCACAATAACAATATCGCCGGGCCGAATGAAGGGATCGTCTTTTCCCATTCCCTTCTTGACGTCGGTTATTTGGAAAATTTCGAGCTTCCCGATGTCAGAGCCAGAAGCAGCTGCCGGGTTCTGAGACCCAGGAGTTCCAACAGAAGTCGCGACCGGTTTGTCGGAAAGCGAGGCCGCCACCGTCTGCATGATATCCTCAGGTTCCGGACACAATTCCACTTCAGTGTGAATAATTTGGATTGTGCCACTGGCGTTTAGAGTAATTCCTCCAGCGTTCGCCAACAGCTCGTGCAACCGCACGCGGCGGTTCATCTGAATCCTGGCGGCGCTGCGCACTGCGCCGAATACGACGGCTGGTGGACGGCTCCGGCGCTCCAGAATGCGCACGCTGACGCGCGGCTTTATGAGGTACTTGGCGTAAGCGTCGGTAATACTCTTCTGAATGTCCTTTTCGTTACGACATTTGGCGGGAATGGGATCTTCAATAAAGGGAAGCGAAGAGATGTTACCGTCCTCATCGATCTCTACAGTAGAGTTCAGATCCGGTTGGCCGAAAACTCTCACATCCAGGAGATCTCCGGGCCCGACCCGATATCTCCTGATTCCCTGATTGTCCAGGGAGTTAGACGGAAGGTCGGGCGGAACGCCCTGCTGCGCGAGCGCCAACACCGAGAAAACCGCGCCCAAACTGAACACGGCAGCGAAAATAATGAGAGTTCTCTTGCTCATGACCTAAACCTCGAGAGTCGTCAATTCATTGAAATGCCTGGAGGCGCCTGACAATGGCTAAAAGGTAATCCAAACCAATTCAAGACCATCCTGATGAGCAGCCGCAATTAGTCTCGTCTTTTTGCCCCGCGCAAGCCCATCCCCGGGAGTCCGAATCCTGTGAATAACCAGTTGCAATGATCGCACAAAAGATGGTGGATGCCAAACATTCGCAGGAACCAGGGCATACGCCGATAACCAAGCCGAATTTTATCGCTCCCGCATCTTGGACACCTTCTTCTTAACATTTTTGTTCCCTGCTCTCGGTCTCGAGTGCTAATTAGCCGCGAGACCAAAGCGTCGACGTTATTGCCCCTGCCCCTTTGGACTATTGGTCCGGAGCGAATTGATGGTGGGTCGGTCTGTGGCGAGGCGCGCTCTTAACAACTCAATCTCCCTCGTAATCCGTTCCGCACCTGCTTCGCGGTCCTGGTCCGGGCCGTCGCGAGTAAGATAAAACAAGGCATCTCGATAACGATCGATCGCTCTTCGGTAATAGCCCTTAAACGCCGCCCGCTCTGCCAGTTCGACCCAATGCGCGACTCGGCTGGAAGTAATGAAGTCGCTGATCGCACGGGCCGAGACTTTGAGTTCCTCCTCGTCAGGATAGATCTTCAAGGCGGAATCAATGCACTCCAGCGCGCGATTGGCGGTTTCGACCTTTTCATAAAGACGGACTCGCCGCTGTGCTTCGTGTGTCAGGGCACGCGCTGAACCCCTGGCCCACGTCAGCAGATGATGCTTTTGCAGATTTCGCACCCGCTCCTGCCCGGCGCGCAAAGCCAGCCGTCGCTCGGTCGGCAAGCTGAGCGATTGCAGAGCTTGCTCGGCGCCGTTCAGGTAATCGCTGCATAGATCATACAGGTCGCGATGCGCTTGCGGCGGTAAATCCCTGGCATCGGCCTCGGCGGACTGCTCTTGGAGCGCGCGCAGGCCGGCGGAGTGCAAGCTCGTCGACTGCATCACCTTGCCCGATGGCCTCTGCATTGAATGGCCACGCCATTCGCGGCTGTGTTGATCGCGCACATAGCGTGTTCGTGCTCGCCTGGCTACTGACAGCCGCGCTGTGGCGGCCACCAGCATCACCACGCTGGCAGCCAAACCCGCGGGCACCCAAGCGTTCTCTTCGGTCTGCAACATCCACCAGAGCACAAAGAACAAAGCCGCAGAAGCCGCCGCCGCAGCCGTCATAAAGCCAGACACCGACGGCCCTGGCACCGGACCGCGAGGTCTGGGAAACGAAGATTCTCGCGGGCTGCGTGAGCGCCTCGGCGGGTAAAAATCGGGTTCGTGTGATTCGATTGACAACGCTCTTTTTACTGAGCTGAAACGGGGAAATGTATTTCCTGAGACTGGCGGGATCCCACTGACCTGGATTCAGTTTTTCAGACGACGCAAGCTGCACTTACTCGCGTATGAATTCTGCCCGCGTGAAATTATAGTCAATGTGAGGCCGCGTATGTCAATATGTCGCGCTGAATTCTGTTTGACTTCGTGATCCAACGTTATGGACAAGCCTGTCATAATCGCGTAGAAAAAGGAAGCACTGATGGAAGATAGCTTTGCAGACAAAGTCGTCCTCGTGACCGGAGCGACCTCTGGAATTGGCCACTCGATCGCGGTGAAGTTTGCAGAACAGTCGGCGAACGTCGTCGCGCTGGGCCGGAACCAGGCCGCGCTTCGCGATGTTGAGACAGCGGTGAAGGATGCCGGAGGGAAACCGTTGGTTCTGGCGGTCGACGTGACGAATAGCGATCAGGCCCAACACGCGATCGATGAAACCATCAGCAGATTTGGTCGCCTGGATGTGCTGGCAAATGCGGCTGGTCACATTTCCTCCGGCTCCATCGAAGACACCTCGCTCGCGGCCTGGGACGCAATGATGAACGTCAACCTGCGCGCTGTCTTTCAGTTAATGCAGATGGCCACGCCGCACCTGATCAAAACCAAAGGCAACATCGTCAACGTCTCCAGTGTTACCGGCTTGCGTTCCTTTCCCGGTGTCCTGGCTTACTGCGTATCCAAAGCCGGCGTGGACCAGTTGACGCGCTGCGCAGCGCTCGAACTCGCGCCCAAAGGAGTCAGGGTCAATGCAGTGAATCCCGGCGTCGTCGTCACGGAAATTCATAGACGAGGCGGGATGAGTGAAGAGTCTTATGAACGCTTTCTGGAGCACTCAAAGACTACCCACCCCATCGGACGGGTGGGCGATCCAAAAGAGATAGCCGAGTTGGTTTTCTATCTTGCATCGGAAAAAGCCTCTTGGATAACGGGCGCGACTTACCAGATCGACGGCGGCCGCGCGCTCACGTGCGCGCGATGAAGCTGGGCGCGCGTGCGGGGTTCCGCGTTGATTCTCCTTCTCCAGCTGGGAGAAGGGCTGGGGAAGAGGGGCGTCGCTGTGCGAGATCGATACTCAGGCCCTCTCCCCGACCCTCTCCCTAAGGGGGAGAAGGAGTTCCCGTCTGACGCGGCCCCAGCATTCTCTAGCCGCTTTTGCTAAATATGGATATACTGCGCCTGAATTTCAGCCTAGGATTCGGCTAAACAAAATGAATAACGCATTCACCCCCAATGCTGCTCGCCCTCCGATTCCGCCAGGCATCAAATCTTCAGGTCATCAAAGCGTCTTCAAAATAATTCTCGCAGTGTTCGCAGTGATGGTCGCGGCTTTGCTGGGACTGATCGTGCTGGTGCTGATTGGGGCGGAAACCGGCCCGGTCGAATTGGTTATCGGATTGATTTGCGCCAGCCTACCGGTGCCGATCTATGTGATGCTGCTGCTCTGGATTGACCGTTACGAGTCTGAACCTCTGTGGATGCTGGCCACGGCATTCTTCTGGGGCGCGCTGGTCGCGGTTTTCATTGCCTTCATTTTCAATACCGGCCTGTCAATCATGGCGGCAGTCGCCACCCACGACCAGCAGATCGGCGAGAATTTTGGAGCGGTAATCTCGGCGCCGATTGTCGAAGAGAGTGCCAAGGCCTGCATCCTGGTCATTCTGTTTCTGTGGAAGCGGGACGAATTCGACGGCATCGTCGACGGAATAGTTTACGCCGGCATGGTCGGTCTCGGTTTTGCCATGACGGAAAACGTCCTCTACTACGGCAGGTCGTTGAAAGGCGGACTCGGCGGGTTGACGCTAATCTTCATTATCCGCGGAATGGCTGCGCCTTTCTCGCATCCGCTGTTCACCAGCATGACCGGGATTGGACTGGGCTGGGCCCGGCAATCCAACAACGGTTTCATAAAGATCGTGGCTCCGGTGTTGGGTTTCATGCTGGCAGTTCTGATGCACGCAACCTGGAACGGCTCGGCCACCTACGGCGGCACGGGCGGATTTTTTGCCGCCTACTTTGGCATCATGGGGCCTGCTTTTATCGTCACGCTCATGGTGATCTTTTTCTCGTTGCGTCGCGAAGGCCGAATCGTGCGCCAGTTTCTCTATGCCGATTTGCAAAACGGCCTTTTCGATCCGCAGGAGTACGAAAGGCTCTGCACGATTCGTGGCCGCATGGGAATGTCATGGAACGCGCTTACCACGCGAGGTTTTTCGGTATGGCGAACGCGTATGCGCTGTAACCAGATCGCCAGCGAGCTGGCATTTCATCGCAGTCGCGTGGCGCGCGGGATTGGGCGCGATCCGCATTTGGCGCAGGAGCGCGAGAACGCATACCTGTATAGGTTGCAGGAGCTGCGCCTACAACTTGGCTACCGTCAGCAGGGTCCGGTCTAGAGAGGAGGCGACCCGGTGGAAAACTCTCGCGCCTTTACCGTGGTTGGCTTATACTTGGTGCGCTCTTAGCTAGAATCTGAACCCAATAACACCCGATACTTGCACATTCAACTATTACCCAGCTCGTTCGATGCCGGCGGGCGCGCTAACGCGGCGCAACGCCTGACCTGCTTCCTCATTGACGATCGCGTTTCGGTTGACGCCGGCAGCATCGGCATTGCGCTGAACGAAGCCCAGCGCCTTACCATACGCGACGTCATAGTCACGCACCCCCACATGGATCACATTGCCAGCTTGCCGATCTTCGTCGACGATCTCTTCGGCGAACTGGAACAGCCAATCCGCATTCACGCGACTCAGCAGGTAATCGATCTGCTGAAGCGCGACGTCTTTAACGACAATGTCTATCCGCGGTTTGACGAGCTGAAGAACGAACGCGGGCGGGTGATGGAATACGTACCGTTCGAGATTGGCAAAGAATTCCAGGTTGCACACCTGACAGTGACTGCGATTCCCGTCAATCACATCGTGCCTACGGTCGGCTTGCTGATCTCCGACGGCAAAGTCACGGTCGCTTTCAGTTCAGACACGGCCGAGACCGAAGAATTCTGGAAAATGGTCAGCCGGGCGCCACACCTCGAGGCGCTGTTCATCGAAGCATCGTTCCCGAACTCAATGCGCGCGCTCGCCGGAGCCTCGAAGCACCTCACGCCGGTCATGTTGCGCGATGAACTTCGCAAGCTTAGCCACAACGGCATGGACATTCTGGCGGTGCACCTGAAACCAGCCTATCGAGAAACCGTCGCCCGCGAATTAACGGAATTGGGAATGGATAATCTGAGTGTAATGGAAACGGGGCGGGTCTATGAGTGGTGAGGGGATGACACACGGATAAACGAACGGACAGCCCACAAAAAGGCACAAAAAGCGCAAGAGCAAGTTTTCGTCTTTGTGCTTCTTGTGCCTTTTCGTGGCTAATTGTTTCTAGTATCTGATCGGTTGAAATTCTTTCTCGGCGTGTTCGCCGGCAACTCCATCCAAAAGTACGCGTCCGCTGGGCAGTAAACTCGTGACGTGAAAAGTGCGCTCGGAAGTGTGCCGCCCGGGCATTACTTCAGCCCGAAAAACTACTTCCATGCCCGGTCGCGCCCAGGAATCGGCGGACTTATCTCTTTCACGGCGGTCCGCGCGATTTGCTTTGCGGTTTTTTCTCATCACGACTGCACCAATCGCTCCCATTGCTCCGGCTGCCAACGCTAATCCACCTACAAAACGCTTTGTGCTCTTTCTCATTTCAAATCTTAGAATCTTGAATTTCAGACTCCATCGGGCCGGGTACGGCGTGCGGTGAACCAATCGGCAACGAACTGGAAGTCTGAAATTCGAAAACTCAATTGCAAGGTGTGTTCCGGAATACTAAGAGGGCGCGACAGCCGCTTCGGTTGGCCGCGGCCGGCGCGCCTGTCGGAATTACTTTCACGGGAATTTACTGGCACAAAGGATCCAGTCTGACGTTGATCGTGGGCAAGCCACTTAGTGCTCGATCGGCATTGATCTTCGTGAAATGCGACCATTCGGATGGCAATTTGTCTTCAGCAAAGATCGCCTCGACCGGGCATTCGGGAACGCACGCGTCACAGTCAATGCAGGTTTCGGGATGAATCACCAACATGTCATCGTCAAGATGGAATGCATCTACGGGACAAACCAGAGCACAATCGGTGTAGCGACAGTTCACGCAGGGTTCGGCAACGATGTAAGTCATCAGAACGGAGCCTCCAGGTGTGATTCAATTATTGCGTCTTAACTTAAGATTACTGACCGGCGGAATCGTAGCACAAAATTCGGTATCTCTCGCAACTGCGGACGGGAAGTTAAGGCGCGGACTTCCACGTCAGCACTGCTTTCGTGTCCGTGAAATCGTAGAAGGCCAGATCAACGTCGGCGAACATCTTGGCCATCATGATTATCTGTCCGGTGTGCATTGAGAAGTGTTCGACCACGTGAAAAATCGCTTCGAGTGCCGTGACGTCCAATCCCTGAATTACTCGTCTCTCGATCAGCTTGTCAGGGTCGAACTTCGCCAGAGTGGCGTCAGCTTCACTCAGCGTTTGCTTTAGTCGAGCTAACAGCTCATCGCGCGGGATGATGCTGCGTTCGGAAAACTCTGAATCTCGATCACGCTCATCCGGAGCGCCGCCCAGGCTGCAAACGATCCATTGTCGAACGTTTCCACTCAAATGCAGCAGGAGATTTCCGATGCTGTTTGACTGCGGATTTGCGCGCCACCAGATTTGCTCGTCGGTGAGCAGGTCCAGGCAACGCTCGATCTTCGGCAGGTAGTTTTCGGCAAAGTAAGCGCGCGAACTCGCTATAAAGGTCTGGCCGATTTCATTCATAGGTAAGAGATCTCTCACATCTCGGTTTCTTCGGAGCGACTTTCGTAGTCCGCCTGGCGGCCGGGTTTGTGTTTCGCTTTGCGTCCGGCCGGCCGCGCCTTTTCGTCAGGTTTGGCGTGCGTGAGCGGGTGACCGGGAGGCGCAAGAGGGCGGCGAATCGAATTGACGATCGATTTTTTCCGCTTCCGAGCGCGTGAAGCCTTCATCGCTTTTTCCCCGGGCGAGTTTCCATCGCGATGCTATCGCCGCGGGCGGCGAGTGTCAATCGGTTGGCCTACAACGGTAGTGCTCTACTTCACTGAAGGGTGTTCAGAGTACCGACTTCAGTCGGGCTTTTGTTTTTGATAAGAAAGAGCCCAACTGAAGTTGGTACTCTAAACACCGTTACCCAAAGGCACACTTCGACCCGAGCCGGGTTCAACTTATGCAAAAGACTTTTCGGTTTGGTCGACGGTAATCCGTGACGGAATTAATCCCGGAGGGCGAGCTTGATTAGGCCTCGTTCGGCTGTTGCCGAGAGCGAAGAAGGCTCTCTACAGCTTTGGCGGTTTCGATGCTCTGCTTCTGCTGGAATTCAGTTACCCAGTTCGTGACGTTAGTCACCATATCGGTAGCGGTCTTGCGCGCGGATTCGCGGGCGACCCGGGCACTGCCGGGCTTTCGGCTGCTGCGCTCAGCGCGCTTCACTACTCTTACTACTTTTTTCTCAGACATAATCTTTGTTCGGGGAGCAGGTTGTTTCTTTGACTTGGATTAACGAAATTTCTTTTTTGAAAGTTCCGTCGCTATTCAACCTGTTCGCTGTTTTGGGAAAGCAACGTTTAGACGCCGCTCATCCGGTTTTGGTTGCAGAAATACCCATCCACAGCCAGTCTTTATTCGCCGGCAGCACTAGCTGCCTTGGCTTGCATGTCCCTTTTCCAGAGTCTCTTTTGTGCTCGGTAAGCTAGGAGGGCAAGAGCTACAGTGCCACATCCGGCGACATAGGGCAAGGCCCCTTCGAGGGGACGGGCGCCGAACCTCACCAGCAGACCGTTAATAATAATGAGCGCCAGGCGGAGTTCAGTCGGACCAAAACGCGAAAAGCTGACCTTGAATTCCTCAGTCGCCGCGAGCATCAGAAACGTGTGAAACATGAACCCGCTGAAGACGCACAGCACGAGCATCATGCTGAAGACGGCCCGCGGCGGGAGCAGGAACGAGTAACCAATTAGAATCGCGCACAGAAAGCCATAGTCGAATAAGTGGTCCATGTAAAAGCCCCACTTGCGCAGGCCTGTGTCGCGGAACTTGCCCAGCTTGCCGTCGAAATGATCGGTGAAGTAGTGCAGCACGATCATCAGGTTGACCATCCAAAGCCAACGAAGGTCGCGCGCGGCTAAGTAACCAAACAGTACTATCAGGATCGCCCAGACCGGAGTCAGCAGCGTCAGGTGATATGTTTCCAGCCAGCGCGGGATGCGCGGCAGTACAAACTTCGCCAGGCGACGTTCGAGCGGCCCGAGCAATCCCGTGTTGGTCTTCCCGGCCCCGGCAAATTCCTGTTTGCCGTAAACCCGGGCCGACCAATCGGTGACCTCGGCCTTGCTTAAAGACCCTGCCGCAATCTCTCTCTGCATTTCATCCACCTTTGATTCTGTCGATGTGTGGCACGCGTGTCCCGCGCGTGTATCACGGGCAGGATGCCCGTGCCACTTCCACCGCGAAGCGTGTTTGAATGAGCAAACGTTGAGCCACAGTCCGAAGGCAATCCCGACTGAAAGAACCTCTGAACACGTCGTTACGAACTGAAGCTCGCGGAGCGAGCGGAAGCGTATCAGCCTGGGGGTGGAGCGGAGCGAAACCCCAGGATTGGAAAAGCAAGAAAAGTAAAGAGCCCGCGAAACGGGCGATAGCTCCTAATTCTGTCCCGCGGGCTCGGGTTGATATCTCTACAGCTCCTGGGGCTCCGCTGCGCTCCACCCCAGGCTGACTTTATGCTGTCACCCGCTTCGCGGGCTGGTTGAGCTTGATGCTGATCTCATCCAGAGATTGCTTCAGTCTCTTTGGCTGATCTGACTAGTTCTGAGCGTGAGATAAGCATTCACGCGAGACTCCAAGTGTGGTAGTTTTCCGGCATGTCTAAGTGCCGCTCTCATATCAATCCACGCGAAGCTTGTCTAATTATCCGATTGGGTTCGCAGAAGGGGGGATTGCCGAGATGATCCACGATCTGTCTTTTTGGATATTTACACAAATAGATGGGAAGTTTCCAACGCGCAAACCGGACTGGCGTAATTAGGCGGCTTTCCCCTCGTCAATTCGTTGTATTTCAGATTCGATGAAGCCAGAAGTCTCAGCAAGGTATCGCGGAAGTAAGGGTCGGTTAAGTTGAATTGAAACTCGATTCTTACCAATATCCACAGACTAAAGTCCGTGCCACTAAATAAAAACCACGGACTGTGAACTCGGAATGTCGAAACGTTTGCGGCAAGTGCGGCAGGCCAGCATGTCATCGATGCGCACCATATAGTCGCGCGATTTTGCAAATTGAGCGCGATCTTGTTCATTAGCTCCGCGCGGGGGCTGTTGCTTCTTGGTTCGCTTCAGCCAGCGTACTTCGTAATCGTTGCGGGCGCGACAGTGCGGGCAGCTAAAACTAGCGGTCTTTGATTCCTGCTTCTCATTAAAAAAATCGCGTTCATTCATAGGTTTCTCAATTTGCCGCCGCCACTTGCCGGCTAAGCAATCTTTCAATAGAAGTACGCAAACGATCCTGGTCGACCGGGTTTGGTCCATTCGCCGCCTCATAGGCATCAGCGCCGGCAGACAGAGCCAGGGTTGGCTCGCCCGTGCCCCACTCTGCGATTACCAGGATCAAGATACCAGTCAACCGGTGGGTGGCGCGAACACGCCTGATGAATTCAATTCCATCCTGCGGCGGCCCGGCACTCTTAATCACAACCAGGTCAAACTGTGGCTCAAGCAGAAGGGCGTAAGCTCGAGTGAAATCCGCAGCATCAACAATCTCGAAGTCCCGGCGCTCAAGCGCCTGGCGCATGGCGGCCCGTTCGTCATCGTCCGCAGCCGCGATCAAGATTCGAGTCGGTCGGGTCATTGGCTCAACTCTGGGTCTCAGCTCTGGGTCTCGTATCTGCGCGTCATCTCTGCGTCTCATCTCTGCTCGCAAAGATCTCTGAGGTACTGAAAACTATAAATGCCGGTTTCGTGCCCGTCACTCCAGCGAAAGTTCAACGCGTAACGGCCGACGATCGTGAGATCGTTGATCTCGACTTCGTCCGAAATGACTTCCGGCTTCAGCGTCCGCTGTCCGGTCCATTCGTTCACGCACTGGGCGCATGGGCATACGCGTCGCAACGCGGCCGCGTCATAGTTGCACACCCTGTCATCAGCCCAGGTGATCCGCAGTTGTGTATTACTCTCCTGCGAAATCTCGCGCGGCTCGATCGCCTGCCGTCTTTGCGCAACATCAACCACTCCTGCCTCCTGCCTACTGCCTGCTTGCGTCGGTGGTGTCCTGATTTCACGGCGTTTAGAGTACCAACTTCAGTTGGGTTCTTTCTCGCTTAATAAAAAGCCCGACTGAAGTCGGTACTCTGAACACTGTTCAATCAAAGTAGGTCACTACCTTTTGCGTCAGTAAGCGCAGCCTCCACGGCCTCGGCTTTTATCTGCCCGTGTGAAGCGGTCCATAGAACTTCTCGGTCGCGAATAATGAAAACCTGAGGCGTCTCGTGCTCGACCTGCGTTCGCGCTGCAATTTCATCCGACAAGGCGCGCGCCTTTTGCACTATCACCAGCCCCACCGGCCGCTCAAGCCTCGACATCTGTGCATGGGCCCGCGCGCTGATGCCGCAGGAGTTGCTATGTTTGAAGATTATGGCCGGAGACCCGTTTGACTGGGCCAGGAAACGGTCCAGTGAATCCGTATCAAGAAGCTCGGCGAAGCCGCTCGAGGGGAGTGAACTTTGGTAACTCATGACCAACTCATCTTAGCTGACTGAGCAACGTTCTAACAAAGGCTAACCCCCCGCTATACCCGCATTGACACTGGCGACGATAAGTCATAGGCTCAGCCTCAGAAGACGCCTTTACGGAGTTAACTATGAAGATCGCAGCCCTTTTTTCGAAGTCGATCCTGCTTCTAATCGTTTCCGCTTTTCTCTTTAGTGTTGCGCCGCTTAACGAATACGCCCAAAAACGTGGCCGGGCCCCGCAAAAGTCCCCCAGTCGCGCCGCGGGCCTGGTAGATGAAGCCGATAAGATGGCCGACGACAAGAAGTGGCCGGAGGCGATTGACGCGTACAAGCTCGCCATTCGCCTGGATGCAAACTATGCCCCGGCTTATGGCGGGCTCGGTGATGCGTATTTCAACAGCGGCAACTCTGAACAAGCTCTGGTCGCTTACAAGGGGCAAGTGAGGTTGGCGCCGAACGACGCTCTGGCGCAATTTGATCTCGGCTACTTTTACAACGCCATGGGTCGTCATGGCGAGGCCTTTGCTCCGCTGGTCAAAGCTACCAGCCTCGACCCAGATTTTGCCGAAGCGTATTACGGTATTGGTTACGCTTACTTGCGCGGCGAGGATTTTGAAAAGTCGATAAGTTTTCTGAAGAGCGCGATCCGCATTAAGCCTGATTACGGCGAGGCTTATGACGGTCTGGGTCAGGCTTATGCGCGGCTGGGCAAATCCGATCTCGCCAACGAGCAACTGAAAAAACTAAACACGATTGATCCAAAACTCGCGCGCAAACTAGAGAAGGAGATTCAGACCGCCCTGGCGGCTAATACTGCGACGCTTTCAACGCAGACATCGCCATCGACCAGCACAGCTCCAACCCGGGAACAATCAACTGAGAAGCCAGCCGCGCGCGTGGTTGAGACTGTACCGGCAGCACAAGAGCCGGCGAAAACGCAATCGGCCGCGCCGCAGCCTTCATCACAAACTTCATCACCGGCGCCAACCTCGACGACTGAGCCTGTCTCTCGGCAATTGCAGCAACTGCCGCCGTCAGCCCAGACGCCCGCATCCACTGCATCGTCGCCGGCAAGTTCCTCGGTCTCTCAAACTGATCAGATCATCGCCTTTCCGGTGAAGTCGAAACGCTGGGCGTTGGTGATCGGCGTGGATAAATACACGGACCCGCAAATCAGTCCACTCAAAGGCTCAGACAACGATGCGCGCTTGATAGCCGATGCGTTGGTGCGTTATGCAGGCTTTCCGCAAGATCAGGTGATCCTGCTCTCTACCGATCAGCCAACTGAACGCCAACCAACCCGCGTCAATATTTTGCGTCGTTTGTCGAACCTCAGCACTGCGGTTCCCAAGGATGGCTTGTTGCTAATCTCTTTCGCCGGCCACGGAATGGAGAGAGGCGGACAGGCATTTCTGCTGCCGGTCGACGCTCAAGTCAGCGATCAAATTTCTTTCCTTGAAGAGACGGCCATCAGCGTCAATCGAGTGAAGGAGCGGATCAAGGAAACCGGCGTCGGACAGGTCGTCGTGCTGTTGGATGCTTGTCGCAACGATCCTGGCGGTCGCGCAGACGCGCCGAATCCCATGAGTGCCGCCTACACCAACGGCTTCAATTTCGACGTTCGCAACCGCGAGGTGCAGGCTTTCGCGACGGTCTATGCCACGGGCATTGGCCAACGCGCTTATGAGTACACGGAAAAGAAACAAGGCTATTTTAGTTGGGCGGTTGTCGAAGGGTTGAAAGGCGGGGCCGCGAACGACAAAGGCGAAGTCACACTCTCTCAGTTGGTGAAGTATGTCCAGGACACCGTGCCCAAGCGAATCGCAATCGATCTCGGCTCGACCAAACAGCAAAGGCCGTTCGCGATCATCGAAGGCTATCGCGCGGACGAACTGGTAGTGGCGGTGAATGGCTCGGCTTCAAATGCCATGAATACAACGACGCCTAACGTGGCTATGGTGGATCCGGCGGCGATCGAATTGAGTTTTTGGGAATCGATCAAGAGCAGCAACAACCCGGAGGACTTCAAAGCCTATCTCGATAAGTATCCGGACGGCCAATTTGCCGCGCTCGCCAAATCCCGATCCCAACCTGCCAGATCGTCGCCCAATATGGCATCGGGAGACTCGCTCGAGATGACTTACTGGAATGCCATCAAAGACAGCCGGAACCCGTCGGATTTCAAAGCCTACGTAAACAAGTTTCCGAACGGGCTTTTTGTCGAGATAGCAAACGGCAGGGTAGCCATGCTCGAAGGTGAAGCGCGCGAAAAAGAAAAAGCAAAGCTGTCGGCCGATGAGACTGAGCGGGCGCGCAATTCGCATCTCTTCGACGTTAAGGATGCCTCGGGGACGGCTGGCACGCTGACCGTGACTCCGGGCACTCTCTCATTCGAGCCCAGAAAGCAAAACGAAAAGAAAAGGGTGACGGTGCAATGCTCGGAAATCAAACGAGTGGAACAGGGTCAATCGGCTTTTGTGCTGGGACATGTGAATCTCTACCTGACCTCGGTCAACGGTAAAGAACGTCAACTACTGTTCTTCACAGTGACGCCGGCGAGCGGCGGTATCTTTACTCCAGTGAAGCCCGGCTCGAACATCACGGCCGACGTGCTTAACGCCATTATTGAAGCTTGCCGGATGGCGCGGATAAACAAGTGAACCGATAGCTCTCCTCACCCAGCAACCTCGTAATTGTGACTCTTAAGGATCAATCCGAGACGGTGACGCCCGGTCCTTCAGGCGAAGACACTCCGAGTGTGCCCGAGCCCACATCTGATGTCTCCGCGCCGACGATCACTTTCGATCAAGGCCGCGCGACTCTCAATGAAACTTCGATGCCGCCGCTATCGAATTTGATCGGCGTGACGCTCGACGGTCGCTATTCCATTCAGAGGGAACTCGGTCAGGGGGGAGTGGGCGCGGTTTACCTGGCTCGAGATCGGAAGCTTCACGACAAGCCGGTCGTGATCAAAGTTCTGCTGGAAAAGTCGTTTCAGAACTCCTGGGTCGTGCAGAAATTCCAACAGGAGAAGGAAGCACTGGCGCGCGTCGACCATCCTGGAGTGGTCGGCATCCTCGACACCGGCGAACTTCCCGACGGCAAACCTTACCTGGTGATGCAATTCATCGACGGCGCCACGCTGCGCTCCCAAATAAAACCGGAAGGCATTTCGCTCGAACGCGCCGCTGATTTGATGAAGCAGATTGGCAGAGCGCTCAGCGCCGCCCACGACAAAGGAATCTTTCATCGCGACCTCAAGCCGGAAAACATCATGCTGCAAAGCTACGGCGGCGGCGAAGAGCAGGTCAAGATCATCGATTTCGGGATCGCCAAAATTAAGGATTCAATGGTCGCGCCGAGTACTGTAACCGGCGCCACCGCGGGAACAGTTTCTTATATGGCGCCCGAGCAATTGAGCGGCCGTCCGGTTTCGGCGGCGATGGACATCTACGCGATGGGCGCGATCGCTTACGAACTGGTCACCGGGCGCAAACCTTTCAATCCCGAAACCGGATTTGAGTTACTGGAGATGCAGCGCGCGGGCGTGCGCGTGAAACCGTCTGACTTGCGACCCAGCCTTTCGGAAGAAGCTTGTCAGGTAATTCTGCGCGCGCTCAGTTTTGATCCGAAAGATCGCTTCCAAAACGCGCGCGAACTCGGCGATGCTTTGGCCCGAGCGCTCGCAGAAGATACGGCGACGTTCGATCAAAACCGGATCGACCGGGCGCCGATCCCGGCGACGCAGTTGGCGACCGATGCCAATGCCCCGGCGCGACAGACTGCCGACCTGTCGTCGAAAACTCTGGCAGCGCGTTATGAACCGGCCCAAGTCAACACGCTCGACGGTTTGCCGTATGCCGCGACTGAAACCGGCGATTCGACTACTCGACGACCGTGGTTGAAGATCGGAATCAGTCTGGTGCTGCTGGTCGCGATCGCCGGGGGTGGGGTGGCGATATGGAAACGCAGCTCCCTTCGCGGCACGCGAGAGCAGTCGCTGGCCTACTCGCTGACCGTGCAGAAAATGCGTGATGGAAAACCTTATCAGGATGAGTTCGGATCTTCCGGGCAGGAAATTTTCGAGAATGGCTGGAAGTTTCGCATGAACCTTGCCAGTCCACAGGAAGGTTATCTTTACCTGCTGAACGAAGGCCCGGCAGCCGGCGACGCGGTGACCTACAACATGCTTTTCCCCGAGGCGAAGACGAATAACGGATCGCCGCGCGTCACTGCCGATCAGAAACTCCAAACCGCTTGGATGAGGTTTGACGATCATCAGGGCACGGAAAAATTCTGGATGGTCTTGTCTGAAACGCCGGTCAAGGAATTGGAAGCTGTCATGAACCGGGTGAACGATGTAGATCAGGGCGAGATCAGGGACGCCACGCAAGCACGCGCTGTGCGCGACTTTTTGCAGAAGCATTCATCGCCGAAGCCCGAGGTTACGAAGGATTCAGCCAAGAAGCAAACCATCGTCAAAGGTAAAGGCGAAGTGCTGGTGAACTATGTTGAGCTGGAACATCATTGAGATTTTCGATTCACAATTGCAGATTGCTGATTGACGTGGAAGTCCAGTCCGCGGCTCTGCCGCCCGATGTGCGGAAAGGCTCTGCCTTTCCGGAGAGGTTTGTTTTGATGTTCTCTGAGGCTGCGCCTCAAACTCTCTGGGCATAGCCCTTGAGGGAATAAGAGAGCTGGTCGGAAGGTCAGAGACCTTCCGCACATCAGATGGCGAAGCCATAATGTGACCCCCATCTGAGATTAGGGAAACAAGATGAGAGCGATCCCCAAACTACTGATATTCGTTCTGATTTGCTTAACCGCTATTGCCTCTCTGGCCCAGGAACAGAGGACCGCGCAGGATCAAGACGCTACCTCTCGCCAGATAGTCCTCGATCGCTTCAACAAAGCGCGACCGGCAGCGGATGTTACCGCCGGCGCTGGCGGCACTCGCGTTGGTGCGGGCGTCGCGGTCAAAGCTCCGATCTATCGCCGCACCGGTTCCTTGCGATTGCCGGGCGGACGCAAACCTGCGCCGGCATCGTCTGAAGAAATCGGCGTTACCGTCTGGCGTCTGCGCCCGTCGCAGTCAACGGACACGGGCGGGCGCGTCCTGGTTCTTGATGGTTTGAAACCGGCTGAATGGACGCCCGAAAGAATTGAAGCCGACACGCCGCTGAATATCGGCGATCGCGTGCGCCTGACCATCGAATCTCCGCGACCCGGTTTTCTTTACATCATCGATCGCGAACAGTACGCGGACGGCTCACTCGGCGACCCGATGTTGATTTTCCCCACCACCCGCACGCGGGGCGGCGATAATCGCGTCGCGCCGGGAAAGCTGATCGACATCCCGTCCCAGGAAGATCAATACAGCTACTTCACTGCTCAACCCGCCGGAGATCGCCGCGACCAGATTGCGGAAGTGCTAACCATCATCCTGGTGCCACAGCCTCTACCGTTACAAATCGGCGATCAGCCGTTGAAGATGACGAGCCCACAAGTTACTGGTTGGGAAAAGCTCTGGGGCGGCACCGCCGAGCGGCTGGAATTGATTGGCGGCGCCGGCCGCACGTGGACCAACGAAGAGAAAGCGGCGGGCGCGGCCAAGGGCCGGCAACTCACTCAGACAGGCCCGCCACCGCAGACTGTCTATCGGGTAGCGCGAAGAGCAGGCGGGCCGCTGTTGGTAACGGTGCCACTGCGTTACCGGAGGTAGCTCAACAACCATGAATCTTGCTACAGCTGTCAAATTCGCATTCGCCGTAATTGCTTTGTTGGCTCTTGTCAGTGGTGGTCGGGTCACTACACGCGCTGACAATTTCGCGAATCCTCGTCCTCCAACCCAGATAAGAAAGATTACCTCTTGGCTGGATTTCAAGTTCGACGCGACCGCGCCAATGGGCGATGCGAAGAATCCAGCCGTAATTCTGCCAGCAGAGATGGCAAGTTTGCTGGGCGACGTGGTCGGATCCAAGCGTGTGGGTGAGACTGTGTTTGTTCCCGCTGCCGAGTTTCAGAGAGTCGCTAGCCAGCCATTGGCTCTGGCCTTACTGGCGCCGGTTCTTAATCAGATGTCGAATGTGAAATCGTTCGATGGCTTCTCGGCCGTCGACATGACGGGCCTCATCAAGAATCTGCCCTCCGAATTTTCTGAGGCTCCCGATGCGATCGGCAGACGGGTTACCGGTGAAAATCCCGAAGCCGACCTAAAGCTGCTACAGAAAGGCGACATCGTGCTGGGCTCGCATCTCGTCAACTACGTGACTTGGGGAAAATTCAATCACGTTGCAGTCGTAGTTGATGCAACCCGCGGCTTGCTCGCGGAATCAACCGCGAGTCTGCCGACAGACCAGCCCGGTGTTCGCATCATAGATTGGAAGACCTTTGTTGCGGCGTACACGCATGTAGGTATTGTGCGGGTAAAGCGAGCTTCGCCGGATCAACTGTCTCGTGTGACTCATTGGCTTGAGGACAGGAAGGGCAAACCTTACCGCTGGCCCCTTATCCAGGGTTTAGACAAAACCGATCAAAGCAGGTTTTACTGTAGCCAACTCGTGTGGCTGGCTTATAAAGACGTTCTGAATATAGATCTGGACGTAGATAAGGGAATTCTCGTCTTCCCGGATGACATCTACTACTCGAAAGAAAATGTAGACATCATCGTGCCGTAAGATGTCTCGCCAGGATAGTAACCCGGCGCTCTATCGCCACTCACCCACCAACACAAACGGAGCCCAGTAAAACGGTGCGCTGTATTTCTTGGCTGAAATCATGGCGAGCTGCGCGTCCCGCATCGAGCCCGGCGCAGACGCCGCAGCTCCGGAACCGAGGAAGCGCCGGTAAAAGTCGGTCATCAGTTCGGCGGTCGACTTGTCCGCGACCGACCACAGCGTGACGCCAACCGTGGGAGCGCCCGCGTACATGAAGGCGCGCGTCAAACCGATCACGCCTTCGCCGCGTTTCTCTTTGCCCAGTCCCGTCTCGCACGCGGAAAGCATCACCAGCGACGGGTTCATCCGCAGATTGAAAATCTCATCGGTGCGCAGAAAACCGTCCGCGGTTTTGTTACCAACCAGTGAAAGCACAACCCCGGTGAACTGCGGCCGCTGCGCATCCAAAAGACCGTGCGTAGCGATATGTATGACGCGATAGTTGGTCATGTCGCGGCTGCGCACGTTGTCTTCGCTGGCATTCAGATCGATCCAGAGATCGGGCTGGCTGCCTCCGGTCCTGGCGATCTGAGCAATCGCTTCCGCTTCGGCGCGCGTCCCCACCAGACGCGCCAGACGCAACCCGCCGGCCGGTGCAGGCGAATCGGTTACATCATTGATTGCACTCTCAAGCCCGAGACCCAGGCCACGCGCTTCACCGCCAGACTGCACGGCGCTGTTGCCTTTCAACCGAGGGTCGTCCGTATTGAAAACCGGATCGGCAACAACCAGCAGGTTCTTAGCTGAGCCCTCCCTTACGGTCGGGCTACTGCCCCGCTGCTGCCGGATCGCAGCAATAACCGAAGCTGACGGAGCGTACACAATTTCGTTCGTCTTGATCAGATAACTGAGTGATGCATAGTC